>NZ_JACCQB010000021.1:0-105136 GCF_015712265.1 Burkholderia sp. 9777_1386
GTGCCGGCCGCCTGCGCCAGCTCGACATTCGGCACCACGCCGATGCCGACCACGACGACGTCGGCCGGCACGTCGCCCTGATCGGTCTCGACGACCGCGCCGCCGCCCGGCGCGCGCGATCCGGAACAGCACGCCGCGCGCATCGTGCAATTGCCGCGCATATGCGCCGACGACTTCCGGCAGCGCGCGCTGCAGCAACCGCGGCGCCGGATCGATCAACGTCACGTCGCCGCCGAGCTGGCGCGCCATGATGTACGACGCCGACGAGGTCGGCAGCGCCTGGAACAGCAGCGCGACGGTCAGCGCCGCATCGCCGAGCCCGAACAGCCGGCCGGCCGCGAACGTGATGAGCGGCATCGCCACGAACTTGAACGCCGATGCGACCCACACCGGCTGCCACCATGCGCGGGCCGCATCGAATGTCAGCGCGGCGCCCACGCACAGCAGGCCGAGCGGCATCGACGCGGCGCCGAGCGCCCGCACGGCCGGCCCGACGGCGGCCGGAAACGCCACGCCGCCGGCCTGCATTGCCATCCCGAGCGCGCAGGCGACGACGAGCGGATTCGACAGGATCTGACGCACGAGCGCGGCCGCGCCGAGCCGCGTGTCGCCGTAGCGCGCGAAGACCAGCACGCACATCAGGTTGACGGTCGGCACGATCGCCGCGACGCAGACGGCCGCGAGTGCAATGCCCTTCGCACCGAACAGCCCGGCGGCGAGCGCGGTACCGACATAGTTGTTGAAACGCACGGCGCCCTGGAACACCGACGTGAAGCCGGCGCCGTCGACCCGCACGAACCGGCGGACCAGCAGAAGAAGCGCCGCGGCGAATGCGGTCGAACCGACCAGCGCCGCCGCGAGCGGTAAAACGGGCAACGATTGCAGCCGCGCATTCGCGAGGCCGTCCGCGAACAGCGCGGGCAGCAGCACGTAGTAGCAGAGCCGCTCGGCGTGCGGCCAGAACGCTGCGGCGATGAAGCCAGTGCGCCGCAGGCCATGACCGAACGCGACCAGCAGCGCGACCGGCGCGAGCGCGAGCAGGATCGGACCGATCATCGGCGCGCCTTCATGCGGGTCGTTCCGGAGCGCCGGCGCGGCCGGCAGGCAACGCAGCGGAACGACGCGGGAATCCATCCGGCGGACGACATGGCGACATGCAATCGAAAGAGTGACGATGCCGCCAAGTTAACACGTGCAAGCAACAGGAATAATGGTGAATTATCGGGTGTTCAATGAGAAATTCTCATCGATGACGCGGTCACTTCGGCGGCCAGCGCGCGGGCGAAACGTTCGGCCGGACGCGACTGGTGTTCGAGCAGCACGACCGCGCGGCCCATCTGCGGCCGGCCGAACGGCAAGCGCGTGACCGGCGGCAGGCGCGCAAGCGTTGCGTCGGGGAGCGCGACGATCGCCGCACCGAGCCCTCGCGCCACCATGCGCGCGATCGTTTCCGCGCTGTCCAGCACCATCTCCTCGCGCACCCGCACGCCGATGCGGCGCAGCTCGGCGGCGATCATCCGGCCGGCCCACGCCTGCGCGTCGAAGCGAATGAACGGCAGCGCATCGAGCAGCGCGCCCGCGTCGCGTTCCGCATGACCGGGCGGTGCGAGCAGCCAGAAGCGATCCTCGTACAGCGTGGTCCACGTCAGTTCCGCCGGATGCGGGCGCACCGGGCGCGTCGTGATCGCCGCGTCGAGCTCGCCGGCTGCGACGCGGTTCGCGAGTTCCACCGACATGCCGGCCGACACGTGCACGCGCAACGACGGATGCGCGGCACGCAGCGCGAGCAGCGCGTCGGGCAGCGGGCCGGACAACGCGGTCTGGATCGCGCCGATCCGCAGCCGGCCGACCAGCTTCTTCTCGTCGCTGAGCGCATCGGGAATCCGGTCGACCATCGCGAGCACCTGCTCGGCCTGCGCGAGCAGGATGTTGCCGGCTTCGGTGAGCACCGGCTGCCGGCGCGAACGGTCGAACAACTGCACGTTGTATTCGCTTTCGAGCGTCTTGATCTGCAGGCTCACCGCCGATTGGGTGAGGCCGATGGCTTCGCCGGCGCGCGCGAAGGTCCGGTAGCGGGCGATGGCGACGAGCGTTCTGAAGGCGCGGAGTGACATGGGCTCGGTGAGATGGACGAACGGGGCCGGCACGCGGATTGCTCGACGATGCCGGGTAGCGCAGTGGCGGCATGCCGGTCGGTATCGACGGCCGCCGAAGCGGACGGCTGGCGCCGGCACGCTGGCGGACATCATGCCCGTGCGTGCCGAAACGGGCAACCGACGCGCACCCCGGCCTGCGCCGAAAGGCGCGGTGCGGGACCGGCGGATCGGCCGGTGCGTGCTTTCTCATGCATGCCGTCGTGCCGGACATGCACGCCGGTCCGCGCACGCGCGAGCGGCCGTGGCCGTGGCCGTGCGTGCCGCCCGTGTCCGTTTCATCGATGCGCCGGGGCGACGCGAGCCGTTGCGGTCACCCCGACCCTTCGCGGAGGTAACGACGATGCCAGACGATCCCGGTGAAGTCGCGCGTGCGAGCTATCGCGCGTATGTCGACAAGAACCGCGACGCGATCGAAGCGCTGATCGCGCCGGACTTCCATTTCACGAGCCCGCTCGACAACCGGCTCGACCGCGACGCGTATCTGGCGCGCTGCTGGCTGAACAGCGCGATGCTCGCAGGCTTCGAGTTCGTCGACGTGGCGGTGCATGGCGAATACGTGTTCGTCGTGTACGAAGCCGTCACGACCGCCGGACGGCGGTTTCGCAACGCCGAGCGATTGCGCGTACGCGACGGCCGGATCGTCGAGGCCGAGGTGTATTTCGGCTGGTACGTGCCGCACCAGGCGCCCGATGGCGGGTTCATCGAGGCGGGCGGGTGAAGGCAGTCGCGTGCATCGGCGCACTCATCCCGCCGCGTCCTCACCCAGCGCCTGGATGAACCGTGAAAACAGTTCCGGTTGCGACGAAATTCCGAGCTTTGCATACACATGCCGTCGATGCACCTTCACCGTTTCCGGTGAAATCGCGAGCCGCTCGGCGATCGCCTTCGACGAATTGCCGCGCAGCACCATGCGTGCGATCGACATCTCGCGGTCGGTCAGCACGCCCGCGCCGAAGCGCGCGAGTGCCTGCTCGACACGTGCGCCGAGATCGGCGTCGGGCATCACGCGCGCGGCGTCGCCCACCAGCCGCCAGTGCTGCCGGATCGCCGCGAGCACCCACGGCATCGCGGCCGTCAGCTTGCCGAGCGGCTCGACGTCGAAGCGCGTCGACGCACCGAGCGACAGCGACAGCAGCGTGTCGGCATTCGGCCGCACGAGAATCTGGATCTCGTCGTCGCCGACCGCGTCGCGGAAATAGCTGAGGAAATACTCGCTCTGCCGGAACAGGTCGGGCGCGACTTCCTCGAGCCGGTAGCAACCGTCGGCGAGCCCGTCGTGCGCGGCCTGCAGGAACGGATCGAGCAGATAGACGCCGTTCAGGTAGAGCGGCACGGGTGACGCGCTGTCGGTGCCGCCGGTGTCGTATTCGTCGAGCACGAGCGGCACGCCGTCGCTGCCGACCGCGGTCGCGAGCGCGTTGTCGAACGGCACCATTTCATTGAGCAGCAGCACCAGGAACCGCCAGAAGCGCGGCTGGCCGAGATGATCGATTGCGCGGCCAAGCGCCTGGTGCATTGCGATTTCCGAAAAGAGACGATCCATACCACCACCGGAAGGGCGTAACACGAAGGGGGAATAGCGGTCCTGAAATTGGCTTCCTAGACTGCCACGCAATCAATCGGGCCCGAGTATGGGTTGTCAAAAAAGAGCAGCATAGGCGCAGGAGAACGAAATGGCGATGATGTCGGAATCGACGGGCAGCGTGCAAGCGGCGCCCGCAATGGAAGACGCGCCGCGCGCGCTGTCGCAGACGCTCAGCGTACGCGACGCAGTGATGATCACCGTATCGGGCGTGACACCGGCCAGCTCGATCTTCGTGATCGCGCCGTTCGCGATCCAGCAGGCCGGCAGCGGCGCCGTGCTGTCGTTCGTGCTCGGCGGCGTGCTCGCGCTCGCGTTCGCGCTCTGCTATGCGGAACTCAGCGCCGCGCATCGCAGCGCGGGCGGCGAATACGTGATGGCCAAGCGCGTGTTCGGCACGCTGCCCGGCTACCTGACCTTCATTACGGTGCTGTCGGTCAGCGTGTTCATCCCCGCCGTGCTCGCGAGCGGCGCCGCGCCATACCTGAACAACGCGCTCGGCACGCACTTCAGCAACCAGTCGGTCGCGCTGACGATCGTGCTGCTCAGCTATCTGCTCGGCATGCTGAACATCAAGACGAACGCCTGGATCACCGGCGCGTTCCTGGTCGTCGAAATCGGCGTGCTGATGCTGATCGCGGGGCTCGGCTTCGGGTCGCCGCATCGCGGCGCCGAAGTGCTGATCGCACCGGTCGTCGCGAGCGGCAATGCGCTCGTGCCGGCGACGCTCGCGGCCATCGTGCCCGCGATCGGCACCGCGATCTTCTGCTACAACGGCTTCGGCTCGGCCGCGTATCTCGCGGAAGACCTGCGCGGCGGCAACCGCAACGTCGCGAAGGCGGTGATCTATTCGCTGCTCGTGATCCTCGTCGTCGAACTGGTTCCGCTCACCGCGATCGTGCTGGGTGCGCCGTCGCTGACGGAACTGACGAAGAGCGCCGATCCGATCGGCTATGTCGTGCGCTCGCTGAGCAATCCGGCCGTGTCGCGGGTGGTCAGCGGCGGGATCTTCCTGTCGGTGTTCAACGCGATCATCGCGATCGTGATCACGATGGGTCGCCTGCTGTACAGCAGCGGCCGGCATGCGCTCTGGTCGCGCACCTGCAACCGCGCGTTCTCGGCGATCCATCCGCGCCTCGAATCGCCGTGGCTGGCGACGATCGCGCTCGCGATACCGTCGGCCGGGCTCGTGTTCGTGTCGAGCCTCGACGAGCTCACCGCGTTCACGGTCGACCTGTTGCTGCTGATCTACCTCGTCGTCGGGCTGGCCGCGCTCGCGAGCCGGTTCGTGCGCCGCGACGTCGAACATCACTACCGGATGCCGCTGTGGCCCGTGACGCCGCTCGTCGCGGTGGCGGGCGCCGCGTATACGCTGGTCACGACGTTGGCCACCGCGACGAAGCCGACCGACCTGATCATCATCGCGGGGCTGCTGGTCGCGGCACTCGTGATGTACGTGGCCTGGGCGCGCCACAGCGAAGCGTTCCGCGCGCTCTGAGCACCGGATCGACACCTTGCAGCACCGATATACCGAACCATTGAAAGACGGGAGGAATTGCATCATGCGCACGAGGGATCTCGGCATCCGCATCGGACTCGGCACGCCGGGCCGCTTCAACGCGATCACGGACGTACCGGGCGTGCGGGTCGGACATTGCACGCTGAACGTCGAGAACGGCGACGCGTCGATCCGCACCGGCGTCACCGTGATCGAGCCGCGCGCGGGCGCCGTGCACGATTCGCCGTGCTTCGCGGGCGTGCACGTGCTGAACGGCAACGGCGACGCGACCGGGCTCGAATGGATCCGCGAAGCGGGCCTGCTGACGACGCCGATCGCCTATACGAACACGCACAGCGTCGGTGCGGTACGCGACGCGCTGGTCGCGAACGAACGCGAAGCGGCGGCCGGCCGCGTGTACTGGTGCATGCCGGTCGTGATGGAAACCTACGACGGACTGCTGAACGACATCTGGGGGCAGCACGTGAACGCCGCGCACGTGCAGCGCGCGCTGGCCGCCGCGCAATCGGGGCCGGTCGCCGAAGGCGGCGTGGGCGGCGGCACCGGCATGATCTGCCACGAGTTCAAGGGCGGCATCGGCACCGCATCGCGCGTGCTGGCGGACGAGGCGGGCGGCTGGACCGTCGGCGCGCTCGTGCAGGCGAACTACGGCGTACGCGAGATGCTGCGCGTGGCCGGCTACCCGGTCGGCGAAGTGCTGCGGCACGTGCATTCGCCGTTCCGCGACGCGGACGCGAAAGGCGAGGCCGGCATGGGCTCGATCGTCGTCACGATCGCGACCGACGCACCGTTGCTGCCGCATCAATGCACGCGTCTCGCGCAGCGCGCGAGCGTCGGGCTCGCCCGCGTCGGCGGCGGCACCGAGGATTCGAGCGGCGACATCTTCCTCGCGTTCGCCACCGGCAACGACGGCTTGCCGGCCGCGAACTACGGCAGCAAGGGTACGCCGACCACCGGCGTGCAAATGGTCAACAACGACCATATTTCGGCGTTGTTCGTCGCGGCGGCCGAAGCAGTGGAGGAGGCGATCGTGAATGCGCTGGTCGCGGGCGGCGACGTCGCGTCGCGCGGGGCGCGGGTCGAGGGGCTCGGGCCGGCGCGCTTGCTGGATGCGTTGCGCGAAGTGGGTTGGCGGCCGGGGCGCGGCGCCTGAAACGGCAAGCGCCGCTTCAATCGAAGCGGCGTGGGGCGGAACGGCGATGCGGCGATCGGCCGGACCGCCGTCCGCCCGCGCAGGTCATGCGCGCGGTGCGGGCGATACGGGCCTGGCCGTGACGACGCGGCGTCATGCTCAGCTGCCGAAATAGATGTTGCAGAAGCTGACGGGGCCGACGCAGGCATTCGGGTCTTCCTGCTTCGATTGCGCACGATCGACGCGGCCGGCGGCCTTGATCGCCTCGGCGCGGTTCGCCTGTTGCGGTGCGACGTCTGCCGGCGCCGGCTGTGCGTGGGCGACAGCAGCGGTGAGCGACAGGGCAACGAGGGCGAGGTGCAGCGGCTTCATTTGAGTTCTCCTGGGTGAGTGCCAGTCTCGCTGGCAGTGAGGAAACTATAGGCTCGCACTGCTTAAAGATTAATCACCGCGGCTGTAGAGCTTATTTCCATCCGGAACAACGATCCCGTTGCGCGCGCATCGGCCTTCAATGGCGGTGCCGGTTGAACGGCGCGTCCTTGTCGAGCAGCGCGCTGCGCATGAAGTGCAGGCAGCCGACGATCCGCTGCATGCTGCGACGCGCGTCGGGCACCGCGTACCACGCCTGCAGCGTGTGCTGCGCCGCGCGGATCGCGAGATTCACGGATTTCAGCGTGCGTGCATGGTGGCCGGGCGTCGGATCGTCGAAGAAGCGTGGCAGTTCGTTCAGCACCGCGTCGATCGAACCGGTCCAGCGCAGCGTCTGCGGCGGTTTCGACGCGCAGAACGCGTGCAGTTCGTCGCGCAGGTCGATCACCGCATGGCCGACCTCGAGCGTCGACAGCATCCAGCGCATCGCATCGCGATGCTGCCGCGTGCGGCGTACCAGCAGCGTCCGCAGTTGCGCCATCAGGTCGTGCGTGCTCGACTGGAAGCGCTGCGCGAGGCCGTCCGGCGCGCCTTCGCATGCGAGCGTCACCTGGCGGCGCAAGTCGTGCGCGATCCGGCCGGTGAGCCAGGGCATGTGGGTCGGGAACACGACGGCGAACACGAGCGAGCACGCGAGCATCGCGACGACGATCGCCAGCCCGTTGTTGATCAGCACTTCCGGCGTATACGCGATCGCGTTGTCGGGGCCCGCGAGCAGGCAGAAAAACACCGCGAAGCCGATCCCGTAGCCGGACAGGCCCGGCCGCATCGCGAGGAACGCGCCGAGGCCGAGCACCGGCGCGAGCGCCGCGCACAGCAGCGGAAAGCCGTCGATGTTCGGATAGACGTAGCACAGGAACAGGTAGCCGACCGCGGTCGCGAACGCCGCGCCGACGCTCATCTGCGCGACGAATTTCGGCGCGCGCGGCGAGGTCGAGCTGAGCGCGCATGCGATCGCGGTGGCGATCACCGCGAGCGAGCCGCTCGGCCATTCGGACGCGATCCAGAATGCGCTCATCGCACCGACGGCGACCACCGTGCGCAGGAAGGCGAAGCCGACGAAGAACGCATTGGTCTTCACCGCGTAATGCGTGACCGAGCGCTCGAATGCGTGGTCGTCCTGATCGAGCGACGCGTAGGTATCGACGTAGCCGAGATATTCGCCGATGAACCGGTACAGCAGCTCGATCGCGGTATCGAAGTCGAGCAGGCCGCCGGCCGCATGGTCCTCGATGGCCCGTCGCGACGCGCGCGCGGCCTTCGGCAACGCACCATGGAAGCGGCGCAGTTCGAGCAGCGCGCCGGTGGCCGGTGCGATGCCGTGCTGGCGTTCGTCGCGCAACGCGGCGAAGCGCTGTGCGAGCGCGTCGACGTGCGGCGCCAGCGCGTCGAGCACCGCGTCCGAATGATTCGCGCGCAGCCGTTTGACGAGCTGGTGCAGCGCATGCAGCCGCGTGCATGCGTTCATGAACTCGCTGTTCAGCCGCGCGAGCCGGCGGCTGCGCGCGCGAATGTGCGGGTCCTCGAACGACGCGAACGCGCGGTTGGCTTCGAAGCCGACGATGTCGTCGACGAAATCGGCGAAGCGCCGTTCGAAATCGCCGCGCGCGACGTCGCCCGCCAGCGCGCCGGCCGTGAACGCCGCGAACGTCGCGTGGCGCGCGCTCAACGAGCGCATCAGCGCCTTCGCGGAACTCAACGGCAGGATCAGCGCGCTGACCGCGCCCGAGCACGCGATGCCGAGTGCGACTTCCGCGGCGCGCGTGAGCGCGGACTGGAACAGCGTCTGCGGCGTCATCACGGCCGGCAGGCCGATCAGCGCGGCCGTGTAGCCGGCGAGCACGAAGCCGTACCAGCGGAAGTGGCGGTTGCGCACCGCGAGGGCGATGCAGCCGCCGATCCACAGCGTGATGCCGGCCATGTACAGCTCCGGCTGCTGCGCGAACAGCCCGCCGAGCGCGAGCGCACCGACGAGGCCGGCCGCCGTGCCGAGCACGCGATAGAAGCTCTTCGCGAACACCATGCCCGACAGCGGCTGCATCAGCACGAACACGGTCGTCATCGCGGTGCGCGGCTGCGACATCTCGAGACGCATCGCGATGCCCATCGCCAGCAGCGCCGCGAGCACCGTTTTCGCGAGATGCAGCCAGATCAGCCCGTCGGTCGCGGCCCAGTCGCGCGCCGCGTTGCCGAGCGGATCGAGCCATGGCCTCCATCGTGCCGGTTCGATGGAAGATCGCTCGATCGCAGGTTGTGGCTTCATGAAAAGAGGGGGCCGGCGCGGTGCCGCGGCGCGTCCGAACGGCCCGTTCGACTGGTGAGGCGCCGATTGTAGGAGCGCGGCGCCCGCGCATTAACGCAGTTGCGGGGAAACGATAGTTGCAGCCGAAGTAACAATCTGTCGCATCCAGTGGAGGAAAATGGCGGCTCCGCTACAGGTTGCTCACAGGAATGGATACCCTACAAAACATGCGGGTGTTTTCGCGCGTCGTCGAGACGGGCAGCTTCACCGCCGCCGCGCAATCGCTGAATTCGACGACCGGCGCGATGTCGCGCGCGGTGTCGGAGCTGGAGGCGCGCCTGCGCACCCGTCTGATGAATCGCTCGACCCGCCGTCTCGCGCTGACGTCGGCCGGCGAAAGCTATCTGCGGCGCTGCCGCCAGATCCTCGCCGACGTCGACCGCGCGGAAGAAGAAGCGAGCTGCGCGCACGAGCGCCCGGCCGGCGTGCTGCGCATGCACAGCTTCGCGAGCGTCGGTCACCACTACGTGATGCCCGCGCTGACGCGCTATCACACGCAGTACCCGGACGTGTCGATCGAGCTGTCGCTGTCGCAGCGCATGCCCGACCTGTTCGACGGCACGAGCGACATGGCCGTCGTCACCGCGTCGTCGCTGCCCGATTCGGAACTCGTGTCGCACCTGCTCGGGTCGACCTTCAGCATTCTGTGTGCGTCACCCGACTACGTGAAACGGCACGGCGTGCCGGCCCGCCCGCAGGATCTCGCCGCGCACGCGTGCCTGACGCTGTGCACGCCGGCGTTTCCGACGCACGAATGGGTGCTCGAAGGGCCCGAAGGCGTCGAGCAGATCCACGTCGCCGGGCCGGTGCAGACCAATACCGCCGAATCGCTCGCGCTCGCGATCCGCGACGGCATCGGGATCGGCATGCTGCCGCTGTATTCGGCGATCGACGCGCTGCGCGACGGCACGCTGGTCCGTGTGCTGCCCGCGCATATCCTGCAGAAGATGAACGTGTATGCGCTGTACCCGTCGCGCCGTTTCGTCGATGCGAAGGTGCGGACCTGGGTCGAGATGTTGCGTGCGCAAGTGCCGGGAATGATTGCGCGCGACGTCGAGATGCTGAACGCGATCGACCGCGAACCGCAGGCCGCCTGAGCGCAGGCCGCCTGAACCCCGCGCGCGCATCGGCGCGCGGCGGGTTGTTTCCTGCAAACATCCACTACGCGTCGCTCGCCATGCATGCTCGATGCGAGCGACGCACGTCATCACAGCGCGGGCTTGGCCGCCGCGCCCGATTCGGTTGCAGGCGCCCCGGCCGGGCCGTAGGCGGCCTGCGCCGCTTTTCGCTCGGCGAGACGCTTCGCCTGCAGTCGTTCCTGCGCCGCCAGGATGTCCTCCGGATAGTTGCCGACTTCACCGCGCGCCGGGTTGTAGCCGACCGACTCGAGATCGATCAGTTCCTGCAGCACCTGCGCGCGCGTGACGGGCGACTTCGCCTGCTGGGCGAACGACAGGGCCGGTGCGGCAAGCAGGATGGCAGCGGCGGCGGTAACGACGAGCGATTTCACGAGGTTCTCCTGAATACGGGGTGGGTGGCCGGATCGACGCGCGACGCGCGGCTCCGACCTTCGACGTCAGTCTACGCAGCGGGCCGATGCGCAAACACCCCGATTCCAGGAGGGCTGCGTTCCAGAAGCAACAACATTGGCGCTGTCGCCCGCCGCGGCCGGACCCGTGAGCAAACACGGGCGCCGTGCACACGGGCGCGGTGCACACGGGCTCGGTACAGGCGGGCGACGTTGCGCGCTGCCGGTCAGAAGCGCGTGCGCATGCCGATCGTGCCGACGACCTGGTTCGCCGTGCTCGATGCGCCGCCCGACGTGTTGATGAACGCCTGGTAGCCGCGGCCGGACGCATGCTGGAACATCGCTTCCGCGTACAGGTCGGTGCGGCGCGACAGCTTGTACACGGCCTGCAGGTCGACCTGATGCCACTTCGGATCGGTGCCGTGCTTGCTGTCGGGATTCGACACGCTGGCGTCCGTGTACACATAGGCGGCGCCGAGGCTGACGGCCGGCGTGACCGCATAGCGCACGTTCACGTCGTAGTTGTTGAACGCGATCTGGCCGCTGGAGCCGAACGAGCCGGTGTTGTCGTACTGCGAGCGCGTGTAGACGAAGCCGACGGTCGCCGGCCCGAATACGTAGCTGACGCCGCCGCCGTACGTGCGCATGCGGTCCGAGCCGATCGACCAGCCCCCCTGGTTCAGGCTCTTCGCCTCGGCCGAATCGGTCGCGCCGGGGCTCGCGCTCGTCGAGCCCCTCGTGCCGTTCATCTGCAGGTAGGCGCCGGCCAGCTTCAGCGGGCCGTTCGTGAAGCTCGCGGCCACGCTGTACGCGCGGTTGGCGCTGAAATTCGCCGAGTTGGAGAACGCGTACAGCGCGCTGACCTTGAAGCCCGCGATCGTGTCGCTCGTGTACTTGACCGCGTTGTTGATGCGCAGCGAGTGGTTCAGGTTGTCGTTGTCGAACGGATGCGCGAAGCCCGCATCGCCGAGATCGCCGGCCGTCGCGGACAGCGGCGCGACGAAGTCGACCATCGTGTCGTACTGGCGGCCGAGCGTCAGCGTGCCGTAGCCGGCGCGGCTCAGGCCGACATACGCGTGGCGGCCGAACAGCTTGCCGTCCTGGCCGAGCCCGCCGTTGTTCACGTTGAAGCCGTTTTCGAGCACGAACAGCGCTTTCAGGCCGCCGCCGAGATCCTCGGTGCCGCGCAGGCCGAAGCGGCTGCCGTTGATCGTGCCGGTCGCCATGCGCCACTGCGACGCGCCGTTCACGTTGTTGGTATAGGCGATGCCGGCGTCGATCAGGCCGTACAGCGTGACCGAGCTTTGCGCGTGGGCGAGCGGCGCGAACAGGGTGGCGGCGCACGCACCGGCGATCAGGGTTTTTTTCATCGGGAAGCTCCTGCGTGTGGGACTGGAAACCAAAGTTCGGCGCAAGTATAGGAATGCGCCGCACGCGCAAGGGCCTTGGGGCCGCGAGCGCACTGTTCCTGATCCGGCAAGAGTCCTTCACAAAACTGACACGCGGCGTCGCGCGCGCGTCGGGCCGGCCGTTCCTGCGTGACGGCCGGCATGCGGCTGCCGTCCCGCGCAGCCCGGTTGTCGTGTCGATGCAACATGCGCGGCAGGTGCGCGCGTCGCCGCTTTTCCTCCATACTGATTGCCCGGACCGCACGGTCGTCGACGCAGATCGCGCGGCCGTGTTCACGCATGCACGACAAGAGGCCTCCCCATGAACCTGTTCAACGTACGCCTGCGCGGCCGCGACGGCCTGTTCACGATCGGCATCGATGCCGGCAAGATCGCGCGCATCGACGCGCAAGCCGCGCCGATTGCGTCGACGAACCCGGACCATATCGACGGCGGCGGCCGTCTCGCGATTCCGCCGCTCGTCGAGCCGCATATCCACCTCGATGCCGTGCTGACGGCCGGCGAGCCCGCGTGGAACATGAGCGGCACGCTGTTCGAGGGCATCGAGCGCTGGGCCGAGCGCAAGGCGACAATCACGCACGAGGACACCAAAACGCGCGCGCATGCGGCGATCGGCATGCTGCGCGACCACGGGATCCAGCACGTACGCACGCACGTCGACGTGACCGATCCGACGCTCGCCGCGCTGAAGGCGATGCTGGAAGTGAAGGACGAGGCGCGCGGGCTGATCGATCTGCAGATCGTCGCGTTCCCGCAGGAGGGCATCGAATCGTTCGACGGCGGCCGCGCGCTGATGGAGCGGGCGATCGAACTCGGCGCGGACGTCGTCGGCGGGATTCCGCATTTCGAGAACACGCGGGAGCAGGGCGTCAGCTCGATCCGCTTCCTGATGGACCTCGCGGAGCGCACGGGCTGCCTCGTCGACGTGCACTGCGACGAGACCGACGATCCGCATTCGCGCTTTCTCGAAGTGCTTGCGGAAGAGGCACGCGTGCGCGGCATGGGGGCACGCGTGACCGCGAGCCATACGACCGCGATGGGCTCGTACGACAACGCGTACTGCTCGAAGCTGTTCCGGCTGCTGAAACGGGCAGGGCTGAACTTCATCTCGTGCCCGACCGAGAGCATCCATCTGCAGGGGCGCTTCGACACGTTTCCGAAGCGGCGCGGCGTCACGCGCGTCGCGGAACTCGACCGTGCCGGCCTCAACGTGTGCTTCGGGCAGGATTCGATCAAGGACCCGTGGTATCCGCTCGGCAACGGCAACATCCTGCGTGTGCTCGACGCGGGCCTCCATATCTGCCACATGATGGGCTACCAGGACCTGCAGCGCTGCCTCGACTTCGTGACCGACCACAGCGCGACGGCGCTACACCTCGGCGACGGGTACGGCATCGCGGTCGGACGTCCGGCGAATCTCGTCGTGCTGGATGCGGACAGCGACTACGAAGCCGTGCGCCGGCAGGCGAAGGCCACGCTGTCGATGCGCCACGGGCAGGTCATCATGCGGCGCGAACCGGAGCGGATCACGTATCCGGATTGACGAGGAGGCGGGCCATTACGGCCCGCCGGACGCCGTGCATTCATGAAATGCATGAGTCGATTCGAAAAATACGTTTGCCTCATAAGGGGTGCAGGCCTACGATGCGGTGCTGACGACGGCGTGCGGGTTGCATGCCGTTTTTTCGATTCCCCGTTCGCCGAACTTATGCGCCTCGATCTTCCGTCCCCTCCCGCGGCATCTTCGCCGACCGCCAGCCCGTTCGCACGCGTGGCGGTCGTCACGGTCCTGACCGGTATCGGCGCGGGGCTCGGCGGCATGCTGCTCGCGTTGCTGCTGCATGCGATCCAGCACGTCGCGTACGGCTACAGCGTCGCGCACGTGATCGGCGCCGAGAGCTTCCTCAGTGGCGTGACCGGCGCCGAGCCGCTGCGCCGGTTGGCGGTGCTGGTCGTCTGCGGGATCGTCGCGGGCGGCGGCTGGTGGGCGCTTTACCGGTATGGCCGGCCGCTCGTCAGCATCCGCCGCGCGGTGCGCGCGGCCGATCCGCGGATGCCGTTCGTCAGCACGACGGTTCACGCGCTGCTGCAGATCGTCACCGTCGCGCTCGGCTCGCCGCTCGGCCGCGAAGTCGCGCCGCGCGAGATCGGTTCGCTGCTCGCCGGGCGGCTTGCCCATGCGGCGGGACTCACGCCCGACGACTGCCGGCTGATGGTCGCATGCGGCGCCGGCGCGGGGCTCGCGGCCGTCTACAACGTGCCGCTCGGCGGCGCGATCTTCGTGCTCGAGGTGCTGCTCGGCACGTTCGAACTGCGTGCGCTGGTCGTGGCGGTCGTGACATCCGCGATCGCGGCGATCGTCGCGTGGCTCGGTCTCGGCAACGAACACCAGTACACGGTGCCGGCGTTCGTGCTGAGCACGCCGCTCGTCGCATGGTCGGTCGTCTGCGGGCCGCTGTTCGGCTTCGCCGCGTACGGGTTCGTGCGACTTACCACCCGCGCGCGGGCGGACGCGCCGAAGGACTGGCGGCTGCCGGTGTTCGCGCTGCTCAACTTCGCGGTGATCGGCGTGCTGTCGATGCGGTTTCCGCAATTGCTCGGCAACGGCAAGGGCCCGGCGTCGCTGGGTTTCGACGGCACGCTGACGATCGGCCTCGCGGCGGCGCTGCTCGTGCTGAAGGTGCTGATCGAGGCCGGCAGCCTGCGGGCCGGCGCGGAAGGCGGGCTGCTGACGCCGGGTCTCGCGAACGGTGCGCTGCTCGGGATCGTGCTCGGCGGGCTGTGGAGCGCCGTGTGGCCCGGCGCATCGCTCGGCGGATGCGCGTTGATCGGCGCGACCGCGTTTCTCGCCGCATCGATGCAGATGCCGGTCACGGCCGTCGTGCTGCTGCTCGAATTCACGCGTGCGAATCACGACAGCCTCGTGCCGATGCTGCTGGCGGTGGCGGGATCGCTCGTCGCGTATCGGTTCGCGCAGCGGCTCGCCGAGCGGCGGGTGACGGACGTGGCGACGCTGAGCGAGCCAGTGAAGTGACGACGGTGCGTTGACGCGCGGCGGCCATTACCCTCGAAGGCGGCGCGGATCGTGCCGCCTTTCTCCGTTTTTCCCCGTTTCCCTGTCCTGACACGACGCGATCGTGATTTTGCGCGCCGAAGCGCGTCCGCCGGTTCTGTGCAAGAATCCGCGCGTTTCCGCGCCTCAACCAACAACGATACGCGCGGATGTCCCTATCAGGAAACGAGGAGCTCAAGTTGATCCAGCGCATTTCCCGCTTCTTCACGCAGGTGGTCCACCGCGTGTTGCCCGACCCGTTGATTTTCGCGATCCTGCTGACGATCGTCACGTTCGCGCTCGCGTTCGGCCTCACGCCGAACACACCCGTGCAACTCACGACGATGTGGGGTTCGGGCTTCTGGAACCTGCTCGCGTTCTCGATGCAGATGGTCATGATCCTCGTCACCGGCCACGCGCTGGCGAGTTCGCCGCCCGTGCGGCGCCTGCTCGTCGCGCTCGCGAGCACCGCGCGCACGCCCGGCCAGGGCGTGATGCTCGTCGCGTTCGTCGGCGCGCTGGCCTGTGCGATCAACTGGGGCTTCGGGCTCGTGCTCGGCGCGATGCTGGCGCGCGAAGTCGCGCGCCGCGTGGCCGGCAGCGACTACCGGCTGCTCGTCGCGTCCGCCTACATGGGCTTCCTGAGCTGGCACGGCGGGCTGTCGGGTTCGATCCCGCTCGTCGCGGCGACGAAAGGCAATCCGATGGAAAAGACCATCGGCCTGATTCCGGTGTCCGACACGATCTTCACCGGCTACAACGCGTTCGTCACGATCGGGCTGATCGTGATGCTGCCGTTTCTCGCGCGAATGATGATGCCGAAGCCGGGCGACGTCGTCAGCGTCGATCCGGCGCTGCTCGCCGAGCCGCCGAGCGTCGAGCGCAAGCTCGGGCCCGACGCGACGTTCGCGGAGCGGATGGAGGAGAGCCGCGTGCTGTCGATGCTCGTCGCGGCGCTGTGCGCGGCGTTCCTCGTGCTGCGTTTCGCGCAGAAGGGCTTCGCGCTCGACATCGACACGGTGAACCTCGCGTTCCTTGCGGCCGGCATCCTGCTGCACCGGACGCCGATGGCCTATGCACGCGCGGTGGCCGGCGCGGCGCGCGGCGCGTCCGGGATCATGATCCAGTTTCCGTTCTACGCCGGCATCCAGGCACTGATGGATCACTCGGGCCTCGCGGGCGTGATCACGAAGTGGTTCGTCGATATCGCGAACGTGCACACGTTCCCGCTGCTCGCATTCCTGAGCTCGGCCGTGATCAATTTCGCGGTGCCGTCGGGCGGCGGCCACTGGGTCGTGCAGGGGCCGTTCGTGATGCCGGCCGCGCAGGCGCTCGGCGCCGATCTCGGCAAGGCGGCCATGGCGATCGCGTACGGCGAGGCGTGGACCAACATGGCGCAGCCGTTCTGGGCGCTGCCCGCGCTGGCGATCGCGGGGCTCGGCGTACGCGACATCATGGGGTACTGCGTGACGACCCTGCTGTTCTCGGGCGTGGTGTTCGTCGCCGGGATGTATCTGTTCTGACGAAGTGAGACGAGAGGCGGGCGCGAGGCCCGCATCCTGTCTGCTGGATTTTTTCAGCCTGCCTTCAGCCGCGCGACCGCACGCCGGCGCGCTCGTGCCCGTGCCGCAAAGCGAGGCTCGCGAACGCTGCGATCACGAGCGCGGCCGCGAGCAGCGTCAACCCGTTCTTTGCATTGCCGGTCGCCTGTTCGATCGCGCCGACGACGGTCGGCCCGACGAAGCCGCCGAGCAACCCGCACGTATTCACGAGCCCGAGCCCGCCGGCCAGCGCGCTGCCCGCCAGCCGCGACGCCGGAAACGTGAACACGATCGACTGGACGACGAAGAACATCGACGCCGCCACGCACACGCAGAGCAGCCCCGCCAACGGCGACGCATGCGCGGCGCCGACCATCCCGGCCGCCATGACCACCAGCCCCGCACACAGCATGCGGCGCGAATGACGCGATTCACGGGCGAAGCGCGGCAGCGTGCCGGCCCCGAGCGCGGCGGCGAGCCACGGCAGCGAAGTCAGCAACCCGACCGCGAACGGCGAGAGGCGCCCCGACGCACCGATGATGCCCGGCAGGAAAAAGATCACCGTGTAGATGGTCAACTGGTGGCAGAAGTACACGAAGATCGCGAGCCAGATCTGCGGATCGCGCAGCGCGGCGCCGAACGCATGGCCGCCGTGCGCGGCGACGCCCGCGTCCTGTTCGGCGGCCAGCTTGCGCTCGAGCGCGCGGCCGGTTTCCGGAGCGAGCCACGGCGCGGCGCTCGGCCGGTCCGGCAATCGCATCCATACGACGAACGCGAGCAGGATCGCCGGAATGCCTTCGACGACGAACAGCCATTGCCAGCCGTGGAAACCGAGCGTGCCGTCGAGCTCGATCAGCGCGCCGGCCAGCGGTCCGCCGACGATGTTGGCGATGCACACGCCGAGCAGGAAATAGCCGGTGGCGCGCGCACGTTCCTCGCGGCCGAACCAGTACGTCAGATACAGCATCACGCCGGGAAACAGGCCGGCTTCGGCCACGCCGAGCAGCAGGCGCATCACGTAGAACGACGTTTCGCCGCTGACGAATGCCATCGCGACCGACAGCGCGCCCCACGTGATCATGATCCGCGTGATCCAGAAGCGTGCGCCGACGCGATGCATGATCAGGTTGCTCGGGATCTCGAAGAGCGCGTAGGTCAGGAAAAACAACCCCGCGCCGAGTCCGTACGCGGCCGATGAGATGCCGAGATCGACGCCCATCGAGTGTTTGGCGAACGCGATGTTGGTGCGGTCGAGAAAGCTGATCACATACGCGGCGATCAGCAGCGGCATGAGTTTGCGGAACAGCAGCCGGTTCAGCGACGCGTTCGCGTCGCCGGCGGCGGACGACAGGGCCTGAGCGTGATGAGTGGACATGCGGACGACTCCGGTAAGGGCGAACCGGCGCGCACGGCAAGCACGGCGCGCCGCGTTCGGCAAATGCCGCTGCGGTGTGGGCAGCGGATGGGCAGACGACGGAGCCGCGCCGGCGGCGCTCGAACGGAGCGGGGCGATGAAGGGCGTCCTGGCGCCGGCCGGCTCGGGCCGGCGCCTTGTCACTGCGCTTGCGGATTCTGGTGTTGGGGTGGCGACCCGGCGATCAGAAATTCACCGCGTCGCCGCCCTTGAGCGCGAGCATCGCGCGCGCCTCGGCCGGCGTCGCGATCTCGAGCGACAGGCCTTCGAGCACCTGACGCATTTTCAGGACCTGCGCGGCACTCGATTCCGCGAGCTTGCCGGGCGCGATCCACAGCGAATCCTCGAGCCCGACGCGCACGTTCGCGCCTTGCGCGGCGCCGATCGTCGCGAGCGGAATCTGGTTGCGCCCGGCGCCGAGGATCGACCATACGTAATCGCTGCCGAACAGGCGGTCGGCCGTCCGGCGCATGTGCATCAGGTCCTCCGGATGCGCGCCGATCCCGCCGAGCAGGCCGAACACGCTCTGCACGAAGAACGGCGGTTTCGCGAGCCCGCGATCGACGAAGTGCGCGAGGTTGTACAGGTGCGAGATGTCGTAGCACTCGAATTCGAACCGCGTGCCGTTCGCGCCGCAGCGCGTGAGGATCGTCTCGATGTCGGCGAACGTGTTCTTGAAGACGAGATCGCGGCTTTTCTCGAGATGTTCGCGCTCCCACGGATGCTTCAGCTCGCGGAAGCGCTCGAGCATCGGGTACAGCCCGAAGTTCATCGAGCCCATGTTCAGCGACGCGACCTCGGGCTGGAAATGCAGCGCGGGCTGCAGCCGTTCGTCGACCGTCATGTGCGGGCTGCCGCCGGACGTGAGGTTGATCACGGCGTCGGTCTGTGCCTTGATGCGCGGCAGGAATTCGGCGAACACGGCCGGATCCTGCGTTGGTTTGCCGTCCGACGGGTTGCGTGCGTGCAGGTGCAGGATCGCCGCGCCGGCCTGCGCGGCCGCGACCGCGGCCGTTTCGATTTCGTGCGGCGTGACGGGCAGGTACGGCGACATCGACGGCGTATGAATCGCGCCGGTCGGCGCACAGGTGATGATGACTTTGCGAGCGTTTGCCACGGATGGATTCCTTTCGATGAACGATGCAGGAGGCGTCAGAGCACTTCGACGTTGCCGCAGACGGAGATCGCCTGCCCGGTGATTCCGTGCCCGCCCGGCGAGCACAGGAACAGCGCGGTCGCGGCGATCTCGGCCGGATCGGTCATGCGTCGCAGCGAGATCTTCTCGAGATAGCGCTGCTCCATTTCGTCGTAGCCGATGCCGAGCTGCTGCGCGCGCGCCTCGATCACGCGGCGCATCCGCGGGCCGCGCACGATGCCGGGCTGGATCGCGTTCACGCGGATGCCGAGCGGCCCGAGTTCGATCGCGAGGCTTTTCACGAGACCGACCACCGCCCATTTGGTGGCCGCATACGGCGTGCGGAACGCGTAGCCGAGCCGGCCGGCGACCGACGACAGCGCGATGATCGCGCCGCCGGGCTTCGATTCGCGCAGCAGCGGCACCGCGCGGCGCGCGAACTGGAATTGCGCGTTCAGATTGATCGCGACGGTCTGCTCCCATTGCACGGGGTCGATTTCGTCGATGCCGCCGGTCGGGCCAGCGATGCCCGCGTTGTTGACCAGCACGTCGAGGCCGCCGAGCCGGGACGACACGTCGGCGAATACACGCTCGACGGCGGCCGGGTCGGATACGTCGGCCAGCGTCGCGCTGATCGCGCCGGCCGCGGCACGCGGCGGCCGGTCGGCGAGCGCCGCGATCGCGGCTTGCGATGCGTCGCACACGTGCACGCGCGCGCCGCATTCGGCGAACGCGTCGGCGATTTCGAGACCGATGCCCGATGCGCCGCCGGTCACGAGGACGCGCAGGCCGTCATAGGGTTTCAGCAGGTCGGAAGCTGTCATGCCGGGTTGTCTCCATCGTTGATGTTGTGGGATGACGGCCGCTTGGGTATCGGGCGGCCGTGGCAGGCGGTCGCTACGGCTTCGCGTTCACGGTCCGCGGTGTCTGTTCGGCCCGCAGCGTCTCGGCGAGGTCGTGCGCGGCGCCGCCGATGTCGAGCGCGATGCCGGCCCGCACGCCCGCGCCATCGCGCCGTTCGAGCGCATCGACGATCGCGCGGTGCGCATCCATCGAGCGCCGCATGTGCGGGATGTCGAGCGCGACCATGTTGAGGAACGGGCCGACGCGCATCCACAGGTTCTCGACGATCGCGAGCGTGCTTTCGCTGGCGCCGTGCGCATAGATCGCGCTGTGGAACGCAAAATTGCTTTGCAGGTAGGCGCGCGAGCGGCCGGCCCCGGCGTGTGCCTGCATCGTTTCGCAGGTCTTGCGTACGGCCGCGATCTGCGCGTCGGTCATCCGTGCGCACGCGCGCTCGGCGATGCAGCCTTCGAGGGCGATCCGCACGTCGCGCAGTTCGTCGAGCATGTCGAGCGTCATCGGCGGGACGACGAGCGCCCGATTCGGGCCGTCGACCAGTGCGCGTTCGGCGCGCAGCCGCGTGAGCGCGGCACGCACCGGCATCGTCGACGAGCCGACCGCCTCGGCCACGCTGCGCAGGCTCAGCGCCTGGCCAGGCGCGAAGCGGCCGCTCATCAGCGCTTCGCGCAGTTGCTGGTAGACCTTGTCGGCCATCGTTTCCTGTTCGATGACCTTCAATGCGGGCGGGGCGATACGAGGCGGCAAGGCGGGCTCTCCTGGGTTTGATCTGCGATCTGTGATCACACTGACGATATGCGAAGTTTTGACGATCGGAGGAGCAGAGTCAAGGCGAACGGGATTGGGGAAAACGAGGGGGGGCAATAGAAGAGGGCGGCGTCCGGGAAGTCGGCGTCATTACAAAAAACTTTCAAATCGCGCATCATGACGCCCTGATTCGATGGATTTGAAGGTTCCCGGAGCACATGAGCCGTCGCGAGTTTTCGATGCGTTTGCCCTCGAGTCGAATTCATCTCAACAACAAGGAGCCAAAGTGAAACGTCCATCATTTGCCGTTGCATGGGCGGCATCTCAGCGAATCTACGACCCGGCAAATTCCGGTGAGCGCGTTGCGAAAGTGATAGGTGGATACGTCGAGAAGAACGTCAACAATCCGAATTCGACAGAGCGATGGAGCAATACTTGCGCGGTGAGGATGAGTTATATCCTGGGTGAAGCCGGTATGGTGATACCGAGAATCCCCGAGCAAACGGTCTCGGGCAGAGACAATCGGCAATATTTTTTTCGTGTCCGGGACTTGATTCGTTTTCTCGAGCAACGCTGGGGGAAGGCTGAGGGCGTCAAATACCCGCCGTCGAACGGAGGGCTGCTTGCGGGTCGGCAGGGCGTCATCCTGTTCGAGGTGTCGGGGTGGAGCGATGCACAGGGCCACGCCACGCTGTTCAATGGGCGGACGTGTTACGACCATTGTTACTTCAACGAACCGGGCGCGCGGTATCGTACCGATCGCGCAAATTTTTGGAGCCTGTCATGAGGGGAGTCCGGATCGCTGCCGCGTTGGCGTGCATCGCGTTTCAACCGACGATGGCCGTGGCGAAGGACGTCGCACAAACTTCGCCCGAGGCCGGCTCACGAACTTACCTCCAGAACTTCAAGGACATGGTGCTCGCGGAGTGCCTGGCTACCGCATACAAGCAGGCGCCCGGCGCGAGCAAGGACATCGGCAGCAGCATCAGCGCTTTGCGCGACTGGACCTACTACGACATGGAACGTGCGCCGGACGTCATTCACGCGCTGGTCGCGAAGTATCTGGCTCGCGACTATCGGAGTCCGGTTGTCGAATCGGAAGTCGCGGATGTGAAGTTCGACTTCCTGAAGTGCGTCGATCTGTATCACGGCAAGGAACTGGACGCTGCAGCGAAGCAGCTCGTATCGCGTCCGAACCGTACCTATCGAACCGGGCATTCGCCGAAGCCGCGGTAGCGATCAAGCGCCGCTACGCAATGCAACGGCGCGCCGCATGCCGTTTCGTCGACGCTATTCGAGCGTCCGAATCGAATTGCTGATCCCGCGCGCGCAGTCGATCACCGCCGGCGCGAGCTTGCGGCGCGCATCGTCGAACGTCCAGCGGCTCGTCGGCGCGACCACGTGCACGGCCGCGACCGGCTGCCCCTGGCTGCCGAGCACGGGCGCGGCGATCGACATGTCGCCGATGAACAGTTCTTCCTGGTTGGTCGCGTAGCCTTCGCGTCGCGCACTGTCGAGCAACGCGACGAGTTCGTCGAGCGCCGTGACCGTGCGCGGCGTATGCGGTGTGCGCACCATGTCGTCGAGCCGTGCACGCGCGTCGGCCGGCGGCAACGCGCTCAGGAACGCGCGCCCGCTGCCGGTGCAGTACATCGGGATACGGCTGCCGATCGGCATGTGGATCGGCACGAACTTGGTCGACACGAAACGCGCGACGTACACCATTTCGTCCTCGTCCGGCTCGGTGAGGTTGGTGGTTTCGCCGGTCAGGTTCGTGAGCTCGGACAGGAACGGATTCGCGACGTCGATCAGCGTATCGGCCGCGAGATAGTTGAAGCCGATCCGCATCACGTGCGGCGTGAGTTGGTAACGCCGCGTGACCGGATGCTTGCGGATGTAGCCGAGCTTCTCAAGCGTATAGACCATCCGCTGCGCCGAGCTTTTCGTCATCCCGGCCGCGTCGGCCACTTCCGCCAGCGTCATCGTGCGCCGCTTCGCGCTGAACGCGCGCAGCACGTTGAGCCCTTTTTCGAGCGACTGGTTGAACAGCAGGTCGTTTGACTGATCGGGCAACGTTTCCATGGCATGAGGCGGGATCGATTCGATATCGCATCATAGCGTATCGCATATCGATACTGAAAAATCTTTTTACGATATTTTTGATTCGTTTTAAGATCGAGCCATCGTCGCAGTGTCGATCAGCGACCGGCCGGCGCCCGGATTATTCGAGAAGGAGACACCATGGTTCCGTTCATCAAGCGGTTCGGCGCACTGGCCGCCGGTTTCGCCACCTGTATCGCACTCTCCACGGCCTCGGCGGGCGTCGTTGCGGCCGAGCCGACGCTGAAGGTCGGCGCGACCGCAACCGGCGTGCCGTTCACGTTTCTCGACGTCAAGAGCAATTCGATCCAGGGGATGATGGTCGATGCGATCACCGCGGCCGGGAAGTCGGCCGGGTTTCGCGTCGACGTGCAGCAGACCGTGTTCTCCGCGCTGATCCCGTCGCTCACCACGCAGAAGATCGACATCATCTCGGCCGCGATGCTGAAGACGCCGGCGCGCCAGCAGGTCGTCGATTTCTCCGACACCGTCTACACGTTCGGCGAAGGCCTGATCGTGAAGGCCGACGACCCCGGCCGCTATACGTCGATGGACGATTTCAAGGGGCAGGTGGTCGGCGCGCAGGTCGGCACGGCGTTCGTCGACGCGCTCAACAAGAAGGGCATCTTCAAGGAAGTGCGGACCTACGATTCGATCGCCGACATCATGCGCGACGTCGCGCTCGGGCGCATCAAGGCCGGCTTCGCCGACCAGCCGATCGTCGCGTACCAGATCGAGCACGGCGTCAATCGCCAGGTGCGGCTCGTGCCCGAATACCAGAGCGTGGTGAAGGGGCAGGTCTGCTTCATCGTGCGCAAGGGCGACACCGCGACGCTCGAACAGCTCAACGGCGCGATCCGCAAGATGAAGGGCGACGGCACGCTGCAGCAGATCCTGCAGAAGTGGCACATGAGCTGAGCGCCGGCGCGCGATTCCCGACCGGCATCGCCCGCGCGTCGCGGGCATCCACCGCGGCGCGCCGTCCCGACGTCGCATAGGAGACCTCATGTTTTTCCAGAATGCGATCGATTTTCTGCCGATCCTGCTGAAGGGCGCGGTGGTCACGATCGAGATCACCGCATGCGCGTTCGTGCTCAGCTCGGTGCTCGGGCTGATCCTCGCGCTGCTGAAGGTGTCGCGCAATCGGGCGGTATCGACCGCCGGCAGCACGATCGTCAACGTGATCCGCGGGCTGCCGATCATCGTGCAGCTGTTCTACATGTACTTCGTGCTGCCCGATCTCGGCGTCCAACTGTCGGCGTTCCAGGCCGGCGTGCTCGGGCTCGGCATCGCGTATTCGGCATACCAGGCCGAGAACTTCCGCGCCGGCATCGAGGCGATCGACCGCGGCCAGATCGAAGCCGCGCACGCCATCGGCATGCGCGGCCCGATGATCATGCGGCGCGTGGTGCTGCCGCAGGCGTTTCGCATCGCGCTGCCGCCGTACGGCAACACGCTCGTGATGCTGCTGAAGGATTCGTCGGTCGCGTCGACGATCACCGTCGCGGAGATCACGCGCGCCGGCCAGCTGATCGCGTCGTCGACGTTCCAGAACATGAGCGTGTATACGCTCGTCGCGCTGCTGTATCTCGCGCTCGGCCTGCCGCTGATGTTCGGCGTGAACCGGCTCGGCAAGCGGCTCGCATTGAGGAGGGGCGCATGATCCGGATCGATTCGATACACAAGCGGTTTCAGCAGCACGCGGTGCTGAAGGGCGTGAGCCTCGACGTGCAGCCGGGTGAAGTCGTGTGCCTGATCGGGCCGTCCGGTTCCGGCAAGTCGACCGTGCTGCGCTGTATCAACGGCTTCGAGACCTACGACGAAGGGTCGATCACGATCGACGGCGTGAAGGTCGACGCGCATTCGAAGCGGATTCACGAGCTGCGGATGCGGGTCGGCATGGTGTTCCAGCGCTTCAACCTGTTTGCCCACCGCACGGCGCTCGAGAACGTGATGGAAGGGCCGGTGCACGTGCGGCGCGTGCCGGTCGCGCAGGCGCGCGAGCAGGCCCGCGCGCTGCTCGACAAGGTCGGCCTCGCGCACCGGATGAATGCGTATCCGTCCGAGCTGTCGGGCGGGCAGCAGCAGCGCGTCGCGATCGCACGCGCGCTTGCGATGGAGCCGCAGGCGATCCTGTTCGACGAGCCGACGTCGGCGCTCGACCCCGAACTCGTCGGCGAAGTGCTCGGCGTGATGCGCGGGCTGGCCCGCGACGGAATGACCATGGTGGTCGTCACGCACGAAATGGCATTCGCGCGCGAGGTGGCCGATCGCGTGTGCTTCCTGCACGACGGCACGATCTGCGAAAGCGGACCGGCGCGCGACGTGCTCACGCAGCCGACTCATCCCCGCACGCAGGAATTCCTGCGTCGCCTGCTGGCGTCGGACGGCGCCGACAACCCGGATCGAACATGAGCGCAACGAACGCGGCACCCGGATGGCCCGACTCGCCGTGGCCGGATTCGCTGTGGGCGGCGACCGCCGCGCCGGCGCCCGATACGCCCGCGCTCGACGCGTCCGTATCGTGCGACGTGGCGATCGTCGGCGCCGGCTTCACGGGCCTGTCGACCGCACTTCACCTGGCCGAACGCGGCGTGAACGTCCGCGTGATCGACGGCGCGCAGCCGGGCTGGGGCGCGTCCGGCCGTAACGGCGGGCAGGTCATTCCCGGGCTGAAATACGACCCCGACGAACTCGTTCGCCGGTTCGGCGACGCGGCCGGCGAGCAGCTTGCCGGTATCGTCGGCGGCGCGGCCGATACCGTGTTCGACCTGATCGCGCGGCACGCGATCGACTGCGATGCGCGTCGCCAGGGCTGGATCCAGCCCGCGCCGACCGCCGCGATGCTCGACACGGTCGCCCGCCGCGCGCAGCAGTGGGCCGCGCGCGGCGCGCCGGTCGAGGTGCTCGGCCGCGACGACGTCGCGCGACGGCTCGGCACGCCCGCGTATGCGGGTGGCTGGATCGATCGCCGCGCGGGCAGCGTGCAGCCGCTCAGCTATACGCGCGGCCTCGTGCGCGCCGCACAGGCGAGCGGTGCGGTCGTGCACGGCTTGACCCGCGCCGTCGGACTGACGCGTGCCGACGGCCGCTGGCAGGTCGCGACGTCCGGCGGCGCGACGCTGTCGGCCGCGCGCGTCGTGATCGCGACCAACGGCTACACGGATGGGCTATGGCCCGGCTTGCGCCAGTCGGTGATCGCCGCGAACAGTTTCATCGTCGCGACGCAACCGCTCGCGCCGGAACTCGGTCGCGACATCCTCGCCGGCGGCGAGGTCGCATCCGATGCGCGGCGCCTGCTGCTGTACTTTCGCCGCGATGCGGCCGGGCGACTGCTGATGGGCGGCCGCGGCCCGTTCGCCGAACCGCGCGCGCCGGGCGACTGGCGCCATCTGGAACGCGCGACGACGCTGTTGTATCCGCAACTGAAGGGCGTCCGGTTCGAATACCGCTGGGCCGGACGCGTCGCGATCACCGCGGATTTTCTGCCGCACGTGCACGAGCCCGCACCGGGCGTGACGATCGCGCTCGGCTACAACGGCCGCGGCATCGCGATGGCGACGACGCTCGGCAAGCATCTGGCCGCGCATCTGTCGGGCGATGCGCAATTGCCGCTGCCGTTCCGCGTGTCGCCGATCCGGCCGATTCCGTTGCACGGGCTGCAGCGCTTCTATATCGCGGCCGGGGTCGCCTGGTATCGGTTGCTCGACAGCCTGTCCTGACGCAGGTGGGCGGTTGAACCGCGCATCGCGTGCTCCGACGTTTGCGCGAGATGCCGGCGGATGGCTTCGCAGTCGGCGACTGTCGCCCCTACCTGATTCCGGCAATAGGGAAAAATCGACCGCGCCCCGTCCTTGCTTGGCTATTGGAATACCCTATGTTATAAAAGGCCGCGCCCAAATCAGGTGCATAGTCCAACAATAGACAACATAATAGAAATCATGGCCGACGCGGGGTATACCGAAAGTGCGGACACGCGTGTTCGCGTGTTGTTTCACGTAACCGATTTCGGGAACGGCGGGATCGAATCGTCTCTGATCCAGTGGCTGCGCATCCTCGATCGCAAGCGTTTCAGGGCCACATTGTCGGTCACGTACGCGTCGCCGATGCTGGCGCAGCGCTTTCGCGCCCTGATTCCGGATGACATTCCCATTGAAATCCTGGTGCGTCCGCAGTGGCTGCGCTATTTCCAGGACCGCCGCCACGCACGCAAGCTCGACAAAGTGGGCCGGATTGCTCGTGACCTTCACGGCGCGCTCGCGGTGCGTCCGTACATCGGGCGGCGTGTCGCCGAACTGGCGCGCGACGTAGACGTCATCGTCGACTACGACTTGTCGCTGCGGCGCCTTGCCGGCCGCTTCGGGGTGGCCTGGATCGGCGTCAACCACTTCAGCTTCGTCGCCCGGCTCGGCGGCCGCGGCCGGCGCATGCGCCGCCTGCTCGAGCAGTACAGCCGCTACGACAGTATTGCCGCATTGAACCCGCAGATGGGCGACGAAGCCGACCGGATGTTCGGCGACCGGCTGCAGCAAGTCACCGTCCTGCCCAACGCGATCGACATCGACGCCATTCGCGAGAACGCGACTGCCGCGCGTCCCCCGTTGCCAAGCGATGTGCCTTACATCGTCTCCGTCGCCCGGCTCGATGAACTCCAGAAAGATCACCGCACGTTGCTGCGCGCGTATGCGCAACTCGTCGCGCAGCGCGATTTGGCGGAGCATCTCGTGCTTGCCGGCGACGGCGCCCATCGCGACGAGCTCATGCGTCTCGCGCACGAGCTCGGCATCGGCGCGCGAGTGCATTTCATGGGGCAGATGGACAACCCGCATCCGCTGATGGCGGGCGCGTCGATCATGGTGCTGAGTTCGAAGAACGAAGGGATGCCGATGGTGCTGATCGAGGCACTCGCCCTCGGCAAGGCGATCGTATCGACGGATTGCCCGACCGGGCCGCGCGAGATTCTCGACCACGGCCGCGCGGGATTGCTGGTGGAAGTCGGGAATGTCGATGCGTTGGCCCGCGCGATGGCGCAATTGCTGACCGACGACCGACTGCGTGCCGACCTGGCCGCCCGGGCGTTCGAGCGGGCGGCACGCTTCGGCATTGCGGAAAGCAACCGGCGGCTCGATGCGTGCATCGAGGCGATTCGCGTGAAACGCGCAAGCCGGTGTCGAGCGCCATCGGGCGAGGGCATGCAGCGCGCCGGCTGACGGCCGATGTCCTGGCGGCGTGACGCGCCCCGCTTCGGCGGGGCGCGTGTCGTTTACCGCGCAGCCGGGTCGGTAAGCGTATTCAGGAACGCCTCGATGTCCTTGATGTCCTGCGCGGTCATCGCGGGCTTGTCGCCGGGCTTGCGATCGAACGGCGCGTCGGTCACGTCCACGTTCGCGCGATATTTCGGCGGAATGTCGTCGTATTCGTCGACCTTGCCGTCCGCGCCACGCGAGTAGAACTTCTGCGGCGAGATGCTGCGTTCGTTGTAGAACGCCATCACCTGATCGAGCGTGTGGAACACGCCGTTGTGGAAGAACACGTGGCGCGTCGCCGCGTTGCGCAGCGTCGGCGTCAGAAACATTCCGCAATACTGTGTCTGGTCCTTCAGGTCGTCGCGGAACGGCCCGCACACGCCGAGATCGTAGAACGCCGGATTGCGGTTCTGCGCGAGCGCTCGATTGCGCGGCGCGCCCAGCGCCTCGTACTGGTAATCGGTAAACATCGGCGGCAGCCCGTCCTTGCCGGGTTTCGACAAGTGGCAGCCCGCGCAATTCGCCTTGTCCGGATCGTTGAACAGGCGCAGCCCGCGCAGTTCGGCCTGCGTCAGGCGGGCGCGGCCCTCGAGCCAGCGATCGTACTTGCTGTCGTACGGATGGAACGACGGATCCTCGACCTGATAGCGCGCGATCGCGAACATCGCTTCCGATACCGCGAGCTGCGGGCGGTCGAACACGCGCGCGCCGAATAATTGCTCCAGTTGCGCACGATGCGACGATTGCGCGAGCTTGTGCGCGACGTCGTCGACGCTCGCGTTCGCCATTTCGACCGGATTCAGCAGCGGGCCGAACGCCTGTTGCTGCAGCGTATCGGCGCGGCCGTCCCAGAACATCCCGCCCTGCGGCACGAGCTGCGGCGCGGCCGACGTGCCGGCCACCTTCTGCGCCTTGACGACGCCGGCCGCCGCCGCGGCCTGCTGCGCGACGCTCGGCGCGGCGTCGTTTTCGCCGGCGTCGGGGCCGATGCTGAAATTCGGCTGGCGGTACAGGTACATCAGCGACGGCGGTGGACGATAGCCCTGCTGCGTCATCGCGAGGCCGCCCGGCTGCACGTCGAGCGCATTCGGCGGGCCGTACGCGTGATCGGGGCTGTGACACGACGCGCACGACTGCTTGCCCGACGCCGACAGCGACGGATCGTGGAACAGCGCGCGCCCGAGCTGCGCGACCGCCGACAGCGGCTGCGCGGCGGGCCGCTGCAGCACGACCGGATGCGGGTTCGCGCCGGTCCAGTCGGCGACCACGGTGCCGATCGCCGCCGGCACCTGCGCGGGAAACGCGATCGCGAACGCGCCATAGCCGATCACGGCCGCGCCGAGCACGAACGCCGCGCGGCGCAGCAGGCGGGAAGGGGGGCGCGGCGCGGGCGTGCCGGCGGCATCGGGAGACGGAAATGCGGGGCGAGCTGTCATGCTGTCGGTCGAAAATCGGGCGTCGCGCGAAGCGGCGCGTTGAAACGGAAACGGCCGGCGCGTGACGCGCCGGCCTTGCGGTCATGCCGTCACGGTCAGATCGACGGTGCGGCGCTCAATACGGTGCCGAGCGTCGGGTCGAGATACAGCGGCGTCGTGTTCGGCTTCGACGTGAAGTCGAACAGGTTGCGCAGGTCGCCCGCCGTCGCATCGAACGAACCGCCGCCGATACGCTGGCCGCCGAGCCAGTTGTCCTCGATGAAGCGCACGACGGACGACTGGTCGAGCATCGTGTGATCGACGTAGTTCTGCTTCGCATACGGCGAGATCACGACCAGCGGGATGCGCACGCCCGGGCCGCAGCGGCCGTTCACGGTCGCGCCGTTCACGCCGGTGGTGCCGCCCGTGCCGCACTTGCCGGCGCCGTTGAGCTGATCGACCGGGTCCGACGATGCGCGCGTCGGCGCCGTGTACACGTGGTCGTACCAGCCGTCCGAGTCGTCATAGGTGACGATCACCGCGGTGTTCTGCCAGTCCGGCTGCTGCTGCAGGAAGTTGACGACCTTGGTCACGAACGCCTGCTCGTCGAGCGGATCCGAATAGCCCGCGTGGCCGTCCTGCGCCGCCGGCGCCTTCAGGTAGCTGACCGACGGGAAGTTGCCGGCCTTCACGGCGGCGAAGAAGTCGTCCGTGTCGTACTGGTGGTTCGCCGGTTCGGGAGTCTTGCCGTCGGTCTCGACGCTCGAACCGATCGCCGCGATCGAGCTCGGGCGCGTGTGCTGCGGGTTCGCGGTCGACGCGTAGTACTGGAACCAGTTGTGGTGCGGGATGTAGTCGGCCGTCGCGGCGTTCACGGCGGTGGCGACCGTGCTGCGCGTGCAGCCCGTCGTGCCGTTGCCGTTGGTCGTCGACAGGTTGAAGCCGCCCATGAAGCCGCCCCACGTGATGTTCGCGCCGTTCAGCAGGTCGCCGATGTTCTTGCCGGTCATCATGGCCTGGTCGGTCGGGCTGGAACACACGTCGAAGCCCGGGTCGACGTCGTTGATCATCGTGAAGCCGCCCTGGCCGTCATTGATGTAGTACGAGCTGGCGGCGAGCGTCGACGGCTGCTTCGACGTCTTGACGATCTGCATCCCGTTGGTCTGCCCCGACACGACGTTCAGCGCGCCCGGCGTCGACGGGCCGTACGACGTCGTGAACGTGTTGTCGCTCATCGCGAAGCGCTGCGCGTAGTTCCACAGCGCGGTCACCGTGTTGCCGTCGAAGTAGCCCATCACCTGGCCCTTCGTGCCGAACGCGCCGGCGCCGCCGGACGAGCCCTTGCCCGTGTACTTCGGGAACAGGTCCGCCAGACCGTTGTCCTCGGCCTGCTCTTCGGCCGTGTACGCGTGGTTCTGGTCGGCGGTCGCGGCCTGCGTGCGGTCGAGGCGGAACGGGTTCGCGGCGTCGGTGCCGTTGGCCGTGTTCGTGAAGTTCGGGTTCGCGGTCAGCAGCGTGCCCGTCAGGCCGTTCGGCGTCGGCGTGCCGGATTTCGCGGTGAACGCCGGTTCGCCCGACGGGTTCGTCGCGTTCGGGTAGGTGCCGAAGTAGTGGTCGAACGAGATGTTTTCGCCGTAGATCACGACGACGTGCTTGATCGGCGTGGCGGTCTGCAGCGCATCCTGCGACGACACGGCGGGCGTCGGCGTGGAATCGTCGCTGCCGCCGCAGGCGAACAGCGCCAGCGCTGCGGCTGCGCAGGCAGTGACGAGCAAGGCTTGACGGAACATCGGGAAACTCCAGGGTAAGGTCTTCGATGGTGGAGAACGGCCCCGTCGCCGTGTCGGTTCGGCGCGAAGCTCGTGAGGGAGCACGCGCATTGGACCAGCCGCGTATGAAGATATGGGGACAGAGTGATTTCGCGATGGTTGCGCTCCGGTATCGGTTTCATTACGACGCAGGGCGATGCGAAAGAGAACGGAAAGGGGCGGACCGTGTGCAATCTCCACGTCACATACCGCCACGGGCGTACTGCGGTGGCGGCATCCGGCGCGGGAGCGGCAGGGCGCGTGGCGGCCGGCTCACGTCCGGAGTCTCGTGCGTCGCTTTTTTGACAATCCGGTGACGCATTCATAGGATGAACGGCTGCCGCGCACCGCGCGGCCTCCGACCGTCAGGGAGTGTTCAGCGTGCCGATCCCCGTTCTGTTTGCCGTTCTGTGCGCGGCGTTCCTGCACGCGTCATGGAATGCGCTGGTGCGCAGCAGCGGCGACCGGCTGCGCTCGGCCACGGTGCTGCAGATCGCGATCGGGCTGTTCGCGCTGCTGTTCCTGCCGGCCGCCGCGCCGATCACGCCGACGAGCTGGCTGTGCGTCGTCGCGTCGGCCGTGATCCACGTCGTCTATACGCTGCTGCTCGTCCGCGCGTACGAACACGGCGACCTGACCGTCGCATACCCGGTCGCGCGCGGCACGGCGCCGCTGCTCGTCACGCTCGGCGCGGCGGCGTTCGTCGGCGAGCGCCTGAACTTCGGTGCGCAAGGCGGGCTCGTGCTGATCTGCGCGGGGATCATGGCGATCGGGCTGGAGCGCGGACGCGGCGCCCGACACCGGATGACGCAGGTGCTGCCGACGGCGTTCGCGACCGGCGTGTCGATCGCCGCGTACAGCGTGGTCGACGGGATCGGTGTACGCGAGAGTGGCAGCACGGTCGGCTATACCGCGTGGATGTTCGTGCTGACGGGTGTGCTGATGGCCGGGTACTACCGGCTGCGGGCGGGATCGTTGCGGTTGACGCAGGATGTCGGCGAAACCGCGAAGGCCGCCTGCGGCGGCGTATTCGCGGCGCTCGCGTACGGCATCGTGATCTGGGCGATGGATCGCGCGCCGATGGGGCCGGTCTCGGCGCTGCGGGAGACGAGCGTGGTGTTCGCGGCACTGATCGCGCGCGTGTATCTCGGCGAGCGGCTGACGCCGCGCCGGGCGGCCGGTTGCGTGGTGATCGCGGCGGGGGCGTTGTTGATCAGTGCGTTCGAGGCGGTGGGGTAAAGGATCACCCCGGTGCGCCGGGCGTGTCAGCTTTCCACCGGCATCGCACTCGTACACTTGATCTCGTCGAGGCACACGCTCGAATGCACGCCGCTCACGCCGGGAATGCGCATCAGCGTTTCGAGCAGGAACGTCGACAGCCCCTTCAGGTCGTGCGCGACGACCTTCAGCACATAGTCGATGTCGCCCGTCACCGAGAAACACTCCTGGATCTGCGCGAGATCCGACACGAGTTTCTGGAACTTCGACAGATCGCGGATATGTCCGCGCTCCATCGTCACGTGCACGAACGCGGTGACGCCGAAGCCGAGCGTGTCGGGGCAGAGCCGGGTTTCGTAACGGCGGATCGCGCCGATTTCCTCCAGCCGGCGGTGGCGTCGCAAGGTCTGCGCGGGCGACAGGCCGACGGCCTTCGCCAGGTCGAGGTTCGACGCGCGGCCGTTCTCCTGCAACACCGACAGCAAGTGGCGATCGATGCGATCGAGAACCGGTTCAGGCATTTTTGTTTCCTCATCTGTCTCCTGGATGCAATCTTATCTCATAATGTAGGGTTTGCATGAGCGGGTTACGCAACCCGATTTCGCCGTCGCGACGCTAAACTGACGCCGGATTTTCGTGTGCGGCCGCAGCAATGCGGCGCGGGCGACGAGTCGGCGGCGGGGCTGGCCGGCACGCCGACGCGGATCGACTGCCGGCACGCGAAGATTGCAGTCCCCAACCCGGTGGCTCCACGAACGGCCGCCGGCACAGCAAAACAGCGCCCGGCACACCGAGGCGCGCCGCACCGCTCCAGGCGGAAGCGGACAGAGTGGAGAAGACATGGTTTCTGGAAACGACAGCGACGGCCTGAAGCGCGGGCTGAAGAACCGGCACATCCAGCTGATTGCGCTCGGCGGCGCGCTCGGCACGGGGCTGTTTCTCGGCATCGCGCAGACGATCAAGATGGCCGGCCCGTCCGTGCTGCTCGGCTACGCGGTAGCCGGCGTCGTGGCGTTCTTCATCATGCGCCAGCTCGGCGAGATGGTCGTCGACGAGCCCGTCGCGGGGTCGTTCAGCTATTTCGCGAACAAGTACTTCGGCCACTTCACGGGCTTCCTGTCCGGCTGGAACTACTGGGTGCTGTACATCCTCGTCAGCATGGCCGAACTGTCGGCCGTCGGGATCTACGTGCAGTACTGGTGGCCGGGCGTGCCGACCTGGGTGTCGGCGCTCGTGTTCTTCGTCGCGATCAACCTGATCAACCTGACCAGCGTGAAGTCGTACGGCGAGACGGAATTCTGGTTCTCGATCATCAAGGTCGCCGCGATCGTCGGGATGATCGGCTTCGGCGGCTGGCTGCTCGCGAGCGGCCACGCCGGGCCGGAAGCCACCGTCCGGAACCTGTGGCAGCACGGCGGCTTCTTCCCGAACGGCGTGTCGGGCCTCGTGATGTCGATGGCCGCGATCATGTTCTCGTTCGGCGGGCTCGAGCTGGTCGGCATCACCGCGGCCGAGGCCGACGATCCGAAGCGCAGCATCCCGCGCGCGACCAACCAGGTCATCTACCGCATCCTGATTTTCTACATCGGCGCGCTGGCCGTGCTGCTATCGCTGTATCCGTGGGAGAAGGTCGTCAGCGGCGGCAGCCCGTTCGTGCTGATCTTCCACGCGCTCAGCAGCAACCTGGTCGCGAACGTGCTGAACGTCGTCGTGCTGACGGCCGCGCTGTCGGTCTACAACAGCGGCGTGTACTGCAACAGCCGGATGCTGTTCGGCCTCGCGCAGCAGGGCAACGCGCCGAAGGTGCTGTGCTCGGTGAACAAGCGCGGCATCCCGCTCGCGGCGCTCGGCGCATCGGCGCTCGCGACCGGCGTGTGCGTGCTGGTCAACTACTTCATGCCGGGCAAGGCGTTCGAGGTGCTGATGGGCCTCGTCGTGTCGGCGCTGATCATCAACTGGGCGATGATCAGCCTGATCCACCTGAAGTTCCGCCAGGCCAAGCGCGCTGCCGGGGAGGAGACTTCCTTCCGCAGTCTGGGCTATCCTTTCACGAATTACCTGTGCCTGGCATTCATGGCCGGCATTCTCGTCGTGATGTACCTGACGCCGGATCTCCGCCTGTCGGTGTACCTGATCCCGGTATGGCTCGCGGTGCTCGCGGTCGGGTATCGCTTCCGTCAGAAGAATGCCGGCTTTGCGGTGCATGATGGCGTCTCCGCACGCTGACGCAGGCCACGACCGACCATTCTTCCAAACGAGACCGACTCAAGCCATGTTCGAACACATCGACGCGTACCCGGGTGACCCGATCCTGACGCTCAACGAGAACTTCCAGAAAGATCCGCGCGACCAGAAGGTCAACCTGAGCATCGGGATCTATTTCGACGCCGAAGGCCGGATTCCGGTGATGGGCGCGGTGCGCGAAGCCGAGACCGCGCTGCAGCGCGACAGCGGCCCGAAGCCGTACCTGCCGATGGTCGGCCTGGCCGCGTATCGCGACGCCGTGCAGTCGCTGGTGTTCGGCGCCGATCACCCGGCCCGCGCGGCCGGCCGCATCGCGACGCTGCAGACGCTCGGCGGCTCGGGCGCGCTGAAGGTCGGCGCCGATTTCCTGAAGCGCTATTTCCCGGATTCGCAAGTGTGGCTGAGCGACCCGAGCTGGGAAAACCATCGCTTCATCTTCGAGCGCGCCGGCTTCACGGTGAACACGTATCCGTACTACGACGAGGCGACGGGCGGCCTGAAGTTCGACGCGATGCTCGCGGCGATCGACGCGCTGCCGGCGCGCAGCATCGTGCTGCTGCACGCGTGCTGCCACAACCCGACCGGCGTCGACCTCGACGAAGGCCAGTGGGAGAAGCTGATCGACGTGATCGAGGCGCGCGGGCTGCTGCCGTTCGTCGACATGGCGTACCAGGGCTTCGGCGCGGGCCTCGACGCGGATGCGTTCGCGGTGCGCGAGCTGGCCCGCCGCGGCGTGCCGACGCTCGTCGCGAACTCGTTCTCGAAGAACTTCTCGCTGTATGGCGAGCGCGTGGGCGGGTTGAGCGTCGTCTGCGAAGACGCAGCCGCGGCCGAGCGCGTGCTCGGCCAGTTGGCCGGCGCCGTGCGCTCGAACTACAGCAATCCGCAGACCTACGGCGCGAAGGTCGTCGCGGCCGTGCTCGGCACGCCGGCGCTGCGCAAGCAGTGGGAAGAGGAACTGGCGGCGATGTGCCGCCGCATCGCGCGGATGCGCCAGTCGATCCACGACGGCCTGCGCGACCACGTGAGCGGCGAAGCGCTCACGCGCTACGTGAAGCAGCGCGGGATGTTCACGTACACGGGCCTGACCGAATCGCAGGTCGACGCGCTGCGCGAGGTGCACGGCGTGTACATCCTGCGCTCGGGCCGGATGTGCGTGGCGGGCCTGAACGACTCGAACGTCGGCATCGTCGCGGACGCGATCGGCAAGGTGCTGAAGAGCGGCGCCTGACCGCGGCGCCGCGGCGCGCCAGGATGCACAACCGGCTGTGTCCCGTCACGGGAGCAGCCGGTTTTTTGTTGGGCGTCGATCATGTGCGGTGCCCGGCTGACGCACGGGCAGGCGCGGCGGTACGATCACGGGATCGCATGCACGACAGAGGAGCGACATGGGCATCCGGATCATCCAGCTCGGCACGCCGCGCGCGGCCGGCGAAGGGCTGCGGATCGGCACGGTGCGGCGGCCGCCGCGCGGTGTGCCGAAGGCGGAATTCGCGTCGCGCAACTACTATGATGTATGGCTGCCGACGCTGTCGCCGAGCCCCGAACTCGTCGCGCAGGCGCAGGCCGCCGAAACCGACGCCGAATGGAAAGCGTTCAAGCGTCACTTCCGCGCGGAGATGACGCGCGGCGATCCGGCGAAGGTGCTGGACCTGCTGGCCGCGCTGTCGGCGACCACCGCGCTGTCGATCGGCTGCTACTGCGAAGACGAGCGCCATTGCCACCGCAGCGTGCTGCGCGAGCTGCTCGCGGAACGCGGCGCGGTGATCGAGCCCGACGCGGGCTGACGCGGCGTCGCGCGGCCGCGCCGCGATCGTGCGGTGCAGCGAACCGGTTGACGTGGGTCAAGCGCGCGGCCGCGCGCGCCACTATGCTCTCGTCATGGAGCCATCACGACGATGACAGGCCGACAGATGCACATTACTTTCCCGCCCGAGCCGCCGGAATACTGCGCGCGCGATCTGGTCGTCGCGTTTTCGGCGCTGGTCGACGGGCGTTGCGTCCAGTGCGCGGTCACGGCCGAGGCGCTGGAAGACCATTTCGGCGCGCGGTCGCTGCTCGAACGCGATCTGCTGCACGCATTCGACGCGCACCGGTCGGCGATCGAGGCAATGGCACGGCGAATGCTCGAGGAAATCGGCGGCCGGCCGGTGCTGCTGCACAGTGGGCACTTCCGGCTCGAAGACTGATACCGCAGGAGGGCGCATGACACTGCAGGGCAACATTCACGAACGCGACTGGTCGGTCGAGGTGGAGACGCGCCCGTGCGAATCGGGCGAGTTCCGCTGCCGCGTGTCGGTCGAGCACGGCGCCGGCGCCGCGCGGTTTCATCATACGTTCGAGCACAGCCACGCGTATCCGACGGAGCGCGAGGCGATGATCGAAGGGCTGCGGGCCGGCATGACGTGGATCGAGATGAAGGCGTCGCAGACCTTCAACGTATGAATGGCCCCGCGCCAGCCAGGCGCGGGCAGACCGTCGGCCGGCCGCGATCGAATCCTGCGCGCCGCGCGACGGGAAACACGTGCCGCCTCCATCGCGAGGCGGCCGGCACATGCAAGGCGGTCGACGAGCGGGCGGCCCCGTCAGGAGACACGACATGGGCGTGGGCATGCAGATCGCCTGCCTCGGATTCACGGTTTCGGCAGCGGTCGAGGCCGAAGCCGGCGCGCAACTGGTGCGGCTCGAACGGTTTCGCGCGTTGATCGACGGCTGCCATCTCGCGATCGACGCGCGCACGGTGGCCGATGGCGCGTGCCTGTACGACGTGCGGCTCGACCTGGTGATGCACGACGCGACGCTCAGGTCGCTGCCGCCGTGCGTCGGCGTCGACGTGGACGATGCGCTGCGCCGCGCGTTCGCGCAGGCCGAACAGGCGCTGATCGCGTGGCAGGCGGGCGCCGCGACGGTGGCGCTGCGCGACGCGGCGACCGGCGACGCGATCCGGTAATGCCGCGCGCCGGCGCCGTGTGTCAGACCCGTGCGAGCGCTTGCGCGTCGATGATGCGCACGCGCTTGCCGCGCGTCTCGACGAGCGCTTCGCGATGGAACCGCGAGAACATCCGGCTGACGGTTTCGAGCTTCATCCCGAGATAGCAGCCGATTTCCTCGCGCGTCATCCGCAGATTGAATTCGGTCGCCGAATAGCCGCGCGCCTCGAACCGCGACGACAGGTTCAGCAGGAAATGCGCGACGCGCTGCTCGGCCGACATCGTGCCGAGCAGCAGCATCTGGCTCGATTCGCGGACGATCTCGCTGCTCAGCATCTGGTAGAGGAAGTGCTGCATCGGCTTCATCTCGCGGCACGCGGCTTCGAGCGCGCCGAACGGGATGATGCACACCACGCTGTCCTCCAGCGCGATCGCGTCGCAGCAGTGCTGGCCGCCGCCGATGCCGTCCATCCCGAGCGTTTCGCCGGCGATCTGGAAGCCCGTCACGTGCTCGCGGCCGTCGCGATGCATCATCACCGTCTTGAACGAACCCGCGCGCACCGCATAGATGCTCTGGAACGGATCGTCGGTGCGAAACAGCGCGTCGCCCTGGCGCACCTGTCGCGTCGTGCAGATGATCGCGTCGAGGCGGCCGTATTCGGCGGCCGTCAGATGCGGCGGCAGGCACATCGAGCGCATCGCGCAGGCCGAACAGCGTGCGGCCGGATGCTTGGCGGCGTCGGCGCGCGCGACCGGGCGCAGGGCAATCGTTGGCCGGGGTACGACGGACACGTCGGCGGCGAAGGCGGTGGCGGTGGACATGAGTCGCTCCGGCTCGTCAGGGGCGGCGCACGCGAGCGTGCACCAGGGATTCGATGACACGGCATGCGGCGTCGAATTCGACGGTCTTGTCGAAGAAGTAGTCGGCTCCCGCCGTCGCGCATGCCTCTCTGAATGCCGGCGCCGAGTGGTTCGTCAGCACGATCGTGACGATGCGCGGCGCGGCCTTCGACAGCATCCCGATCAGGTCGAGACCACTGCCGTCCGCGAGCCGCACGTCGACGATCACCACGTCCGCGCGACTGCTGCGGATATGCGACCACGCGTCCTGGCCGTCTTCCGCTTCGCCCACGACGGCAACGCCGCGGATCGCGCCGACGAGCAGCGCGATCCGCTGGCGAACGGCGACGGCGTGATCGACGAGGAACACCCTGAGCGCGGCGGGTGACAGGCTGGCATTCATGCCGGCAGTATCGTGTTGCGCCGCCGAAATTGAAATCGGCCGAATTGGAACTTCGTGTAGGCCGCTTCGACGCGGTGTAGGGCATTTCCTACACCGCGTACGGGAAATCGCCGGGACGATGCGGCTGCGGCGATGCCGCGCGAGCGGCTGGAATGGTTGCGCGGCCGGATCAGCCGGCGCGGCGCGCGGCCAGCGCGTCGCGCGCGGTGCGGCACGCGGCCAGATCCCACGCGGCGCAGCCGACGCTCTTGAACAGCAGCGGGCCGCCGCGGGCGAAGACGCCGTTCAGCACGTCGGCGAGCGATGCGACGTGCTGCCAGTCGACCCGCGCGACGATCAGGTCGCCGGCTTCGTGGCGCGCGCCGGCCGGATCGTCGACGACGAGCCGGCTGCCATGCACCGTGTTCGCATCGATCTCGGCGGCATCCGCGGTGAACGCGCCGACGCCGACCACGAGACGGCCTTCGCGCGCGGCTTCGCGGTAGACGGGCGTGCGGCTGGTGGTCAGCGTGACGACCACGTCGATCGCTTCGGGAATCGCGTCGCCGTCGAGCGGCGCGAGCCGCGGCGCATGGGCGCGATGAGCGGCGCAGAAGGCGGCCGCGCGCTCCGCGGTCGTGCCGCGCACGTGCAGCCGCGCATCCGGAAAGATGGCCGCGAGCGCTTCCGCGTGATTGGCCGCCTGCTTGCCGGTGCCGATCAGCAGGATGTCGCGCGGCGCGGCGCCGTGCAGCGCCTGGATGCCGAGCGCGGTGATCGCCGCCGTGCGGCGACCGGTGACGGTCGGGCCGTCGAGCGCGAAGCGCATTTCTCCGGTCGTCGCGTCGTACGCGGTGACCTGGCCGAGGATCGTCGGCAGCCCGCGCGCGCCGTTGCCGGGGCACACGTTGACGAGCTTGTGGCTCGCCAGGTCGTGGGCGCTCGACGGCATCGACAGCATCACGCCGCCGCCTTGCAGCGGCACGACCAGGCGTTCGGGGCTGACGATGTCGCCCGCCGCGTACTCGGCGACCGCTTGCCTGAGCGTGGCGAGCAGCGCCGGGTAGTCGAGCAGCGCGGCCGTGTCGGCCGCGTCGAAAACGGGAATCGGGGAAGAGGCGGTCATCGTGTACGTCGTGGGCGTCGGTGAGCGTGAACGGCGGACGCATGCCGCGCCCGCCACAGGTCTGCCGGATACCGTGACACAGGGCAGTGTGGATCGAATCTATACCACTTGCTGGCGCGCCTGCAACCCAGAAAATAAAGCGCTGTGGGGATTTTGGTTCTAATATCTGGCCAGAAGCGCGCCGCTGCCGTGCCGCCCGCGCGGCTCCGGTATAGTGCGAACCCATTCCAGATCCACGCCCGCGAACGGGCAGGAGCCATCCGATGATGTCCGCGCGTCCCGACTCACCCGAAGGCGGTTTCCGCCCGCTGCAGATCTACGAGCAGGTAGCCGAAAAGATCCGCGACGAGATCCGCGCGGGGCGCTACGCGGCCGAGTCGCGGCTGCCGTCCGAGCGCGAGCTGGCGGCGCTGTTCCAGGTCGGCCGGCCGGCGGTGCGCGAGGCGCTCGGCGCGCTGCAGAACGAAGGGCTCGTGTGCACGAAACGCAATTCGGGCACCTACGTCGTCGCGGCGCCGCTCGACGTGCTCGCGCAGCGCGGCGATCCGCACACGGCGTCCGAGGCCGACTTCAGCCCGACGTCGACGCTCGACGTGCGATTGATCCTGGAGCCCGCGATCGCGCGCCTCGCGGCCGCCCATGGCCGCGCCGACCCTGGCGCCGAACGTTATCTCGCGCAGATGGAAACCATCACCGACGTCGACGATCCGCACCAGCGCGCGCTGTGGAACGAGAGCGACCGGCTGTTCCACCGGCAGCTCGCGCTGATGACCGGCGATGCGCTGATCGTGAAGATCGCGGACGAAGTCGCGAAGACGATGGACCAGCCGCTGTGGAAGCGGCTGAAGGACGACGGCATCTACGACGCGGGCCGGATCCGGCTCTACGTGTCCGAGCACCGGCTGATCTACGAGGCGATCGTGTCCGGCGATGCCGATGCGGCTGCGTTCTATGTCGAACAGCACATCCGCCGCGTGCGGCGCGACATCGCGCCGAAGTGACCGGCCTGCGCGCGAAGCCATTCTGGTCTTCAATATGACCAAAATCCCGACAATTATTTTGAAATTGCTTGCGATGTGACCACGTGTGTCCTACATTGGTTTCACACAAAACCAATCAGGAGACATCATGCGACACTTCTTGACCGCGCTCTCGGTGGCTGTTGCAGCCGGCGCGCTGACTTCCGCGCACGCGCAGGAAGTCGTGATGATCGGCCATTCGGCGCCGCTCACCGGCCCGCAGGCCGCCAACGGCAAGGACAACGAAAACGGCGCGCGGCTCGCGGTGGAAGAGCTCAACAAGGCCGGCATCAAGGTCGCCGGCAAGGCCGTCACGTTCAAACTGGTTTCCGAAGACGACCAGGCCGACCCGAAGGCCGGCGTGCAGGTCGCGCAGAATCTCGTCGACAAGGGCGTCGTCGCGGTGCTCGGGCCGTACAACTCGGGCGTCGCGATTCCGGCCTCGCGCGTGTATTCGACTGCCGGCGTGCCGATCCTGCCGGTCGCGTCGAACCCGGCGCTGACGAAGCAGGGCTTCAAGAACATCTTCCGGATCGGCGCGAGCGACGAGCAGCTCGGCGGCACGATGGCCACGTTCGCCGCGAAGACGCTGAACGCGAAAACCGCCGCCGTGATCGACGATCGCACCGCGTACGGGCAGGGCGTCGCCGAGCAGTTCATGAACGTCGCGAAGGCGAACGGCATCAAGATCGTCGACCAGGAATACACGAACTCGTCGGCCACCGATTTCCTCGGCATCCTCACCAAGATCAAGGCCGCCAACCCCGACGTGATCTTCCTCGGCGGCTATGCGGCGCAGGGCGCGCCGATGGCCAAGCAGATGAAGCAGCGGGGCTTGCGCGCGAAGCTGCTCGGCGGCGACGGCATCTGCTCGGCCGACATGGGCAAGGTCGCGGGCGAGGCCGCGTCGATCGTCTACTGCGCGCAGGGCGGGGTCGCGCTCGAGAAGACGGCGGCCGGCCGCGAATTCCTGAAGAAGTACCACGACGCCTATCACACCGATACGCAGGTCTATGGCGTCAACTACTACGACGGGATGAAGCTGCTCGCCGACGCGATGGTCAAGGCCGGCACGACCACCGACAAGGCGAAGCTGAGCGCGCAGCTCGCGAAGTCGAACTACGCGGGCGTCGCGGGCACCTATTCGTTCGACGCGAACGGCGACCTGAAAGGCGCGCCGACCACCGTCTACGTGATCCGCAACGGCCTGCCGGAACCGTACGCGAAGTAATTGCCGCATCGCCCGTCACCGGACGGCGGCCCGGCCGCCGTCCTTCGTTTCAACGCATTCGATCCGCCATGAAAATTTCCCGATCCCTGTCCACCGTCGAAGTGCACACCGGCGGCGAGGCGTTCCGCATCGTCACGAGCGGGCTGCCGCGCCTGCCCGGCGACACGATCGTCCAGCGCCGCGCGTGGCTCAAGGAGCACGCCGACGAGATCCGCCGCGCGCTGATGTTCGAACCGCGCGGCCATGCCGACATGTACGGCGGCTATCTGACCGAGCCGGTGTCGCCGAACGCCGATTTCGGCGTGATCTTCGTGCACAACGAAGGCTACAGCGACCATTGCGGTCACGGCGTGATCGCGCTGTCGACGGCGGCCGTCGAGCTCGGCTGGGTGCAGCGCACCGTGCCCGAGACGCGGGTCGGCATCGATGCGCCGTGCGGGTTCATCGAGGCGTTCGTCCAGTGGGACGGCGAGCACGCGGGGCCGGTGCGCTTCGTCAACGTGCCGTCGTTCATCTGGCAGCGCGACGTGTCGGTCGACACGCCGTCGTTCGGCACCGTGACCGGCGACATTGCTTATGGCGGCGCGTTTTATTTTTATGTCGACGGCGCGCCGTTCGACTTGCCGGTGCGCGAATCGGCGGTCGAGAAACTGATTCGCTTCGGCGCGGAAGTGAAGGCGGCCGCGAACGCGAAGTATCCGGTCGTCCATCCGGAGATCCCGGAAATCAACCATATCTACGGCACGATCATCGCGAACGCGCCGCGCCACGCGGGTTCGACGCAGGCGAACTGCTGCGTGTTCGCGGATCGCGAGGTCGACCGCTCGCCGACCGGCTCCGGCACCGGCGGGCGCGTCGCGCAGCTGTACCTGCGGGGGCTGCTCGCGGCGGGCGACACGCTCGTCAACGAATCGATCGTCGGCACGGTCTTCAAGGGGCGCGTGCTGCGCGAAACGACGGTCGGCGACATCCCGGCCGTGATCCCGGAAGTGGAAGGCAGCGCGCATGTCTGCGGGTTCGCGAACTGGATCGTCGACGAACGCGATCCGCTCACGTACGGGTTTCTCGTGCGCTGACCCGCAGCGTCGGTCGCGCCGCTGCCGCGTCCCCGTCGCGCGGCGTTCAGGTTGTCGTACCAGGTTTGGCGCGTCGCTCCGGTTGCGGGGCACGCGCCTTTTTTGCGTGAGCGTTGCGGCGAAACCGCACCGCGTGTGCCGGCGCAAGGCCGCCGCGGGCCGGCCGGCCGCGCGAGTTTGGTACGATGCAGCCTTTTCAGCCGAGCTCCACCCGCGTGAATCGCCGAAACGTGTCGTCAGTGCGTGCCTTGTGTGCCAGATGGGTCGCGCGCGCCCAACCCGTCGCGGCGGCCGCCGTCGCGCGGGCCAAGCCTCTCGCCGCCACCGCGTGGCACCATGTCCGCCACCCGACGCGCCGTGGCGTGCTGCTCACGGCCGCCGCCGTGCCGGCGCTGTTCGCGGGGTACGTGATCGTCCTCATTCCGTTCACGCCGGGGATCGGCGACATCCGCAAGGCGCGCGTCGACCAGCCCGCGCAGGTACTGTCCGCCGACGGCAAGCTGCTGGCCGAATTCAAGCCGTCGAACCGCGAATGGGTGCCGCTCAAGCAGATCTCGCCGCGCATGATCGACGCGCTGATCGCGACCGAGGATCACCGCTTCTACGAACACCACGGGCTGGACTGGAAGCGCACGGCGTCGGCCGCGCTGCATACGTTCTCGGGCAGCCGCCAGGGCGGCTCGACGATCACGCAGCAGCTCGCGCGCAACCTGTATCCGGACGAGATCGGCCGCGCGCCGACGCTCACGCGCAAGGTGAAGGAGGCGATCACCGCGCTGAAGATCGAGGCCGTCTACAGCAAGGACCAGATCCTCGAGACCTACCTGAACACGGTGCCGTTCCTGTACAACGCGTACGGCGTCGAGATGGCCGCGCGCACCTATTTCGACAAGTCGGCCGACGAACTCGACGTGCTCGACAGCGCGACGCTCGTCGGGATGCTGAAGGGCAACAGCTACTACAACCCGGTGCTGAACCCCGAGCGCGCGCTGCAGCGGCGCAACACGGTGCTCGGCCAGATGGTCAAGTACGGCAAGCTGTCGCCGGCGCAGTTCGCGCAGTTGCAGCGCCGGCCGCTGCGCATCGACTTCGAGCGCCAGAAGGAGCCGCCCGGGCCGGCGCCGCATTTCGCGCAGCAGTTGCGCAAATGGCTGATCGCGTGGGCCGACCGCAACGACTACAACATCTACTCGGACGGGCTGATCGTGCGCACGACGATCGACTCGCGGCTCCAGCAGATGGCGACGCAGGCGCTCACGTTGCAGGGCAATCAGCTGCAGGGCATCGCGAACAACGCGTGGAGCGGCCGCGACGGCTGCGGCACCGACAACGAGGTGTTTCGCACCTTCATGCGTGAGTCGCCCGAGTACAAGGCCGCGCAGGAGGCCGGCAAGGACGACGCGGCCGCGATGAAGATGCTCGCGGCCGATCGCGGTTTCCTGCATGCCTTGTGCAAGGCCAAGACCGACGTGCAGGCCGGCTTCCTCGCGATCGATCCGCGTGACGGGCAGATCCGCGCGTGGGTCGGCAGTCGCGACTTCACCCGCGAGCCGTTCGATCACGTCGCGCAGGCGCGGCGCCAGCCGGGCTCGACGTTCAAGCCGTTCGTCTATGGCGTCGCGTTCGCGAACGGGATGAAGCCGGAAGATACGTTCGTCGACCAGCCGGTCGAGATCCCGCTGAAGGGCGGCGAGATCTGGCGGCCGAACGACGACGTGCCGCCTACGGGCAAACCGATGACGCTGCGCGACGCGGTCGCGCTGTCGCGCAACCGGATCACCGCGCAGGTGATGGAGAAGGTGGGGCCGGGCGCCGTCGCGCGGCTGGCGCGCGACATGGGTGTGCGCGAAAGCCCGCTCGAACGCGTGCCGTCGCTCGCGCTCGGCACGAGCCCGGTCACGCTGAAGGAAATGGTCGCGTCGTACGCGACGATCGCGAACGGCGGGCTGTACGTCGAGCCGCAGATGGTGACGCGCATCGAGAATCGCCAGGGCGAGGTGCTCGCCGAATACGCACCGGCGCCGCCCGAGCGCGCGCTCGACGCCGAAACCGACAAGACGCTGCTCGACGTGATGCGCGACGTCGTGACGCGCGGCACGGGCGGCAGCATCCGCACGCGGTTCGGCATCCGCGGCGACGTGGCCGGCAAGACCGGCACCACGCAGGACAACGCGGACGGCTGGTTCATCCTGATGCAGCCGGGCCTCGTCGCCGGCGCGTGGGTCGGATTCGACGACGGCCGCGTGACGCTGCGCAGCGATTACTGGGGGCAGGGCGCGCACAGCGCGCTGCCGATCGTCGGCGATTTCTTCCAGCGCGCGCAGCGCGCCCGGATCGTCGATACCAAGGCGAAATTCGATACCGAACCGTCGCCGGGCTGGTTCGCGTCGCTGCGCGAGCGCGCGACCGACCTGTTCGATACGTGGTTCCCGCCCGAGCCGAAGAAGGCGCCCACGCCGGTCAGGACGCAACGTATCGAGCGTCCGGCCGAGGTCGACGAGGGCGCGGCGTCGGCAGCCTCCACTGCGTCGGCGCCGGATGCCGCTTCCGGCGGCATCGTCGAGGAATGGGTGCCGGCGTCCGAAGTGGCCGCATCGGCCGCGGCGCTGTCGTCCGGCGCGTCGCAACCGCCTGCGCAGCCGCCGGCAGGCGCCAGTACGACGAGCGGAAGCAGCGCCGGTAGCGGCGCCGCGCCTTCCGCCGTGCCGACTCCGCCGCCGATGCCGGTGCCGGCCGCGCCCGATGCGACCGGCGCGTCGCAGTAACGAAGCCGTTCAGATTCCGCGCGATGCTGCCGTAATCAAGTTGTCACGACAGCTCGCGCGGTCGCTCCGCGCTTCTCCGATGCTGCTTTCCACCGATTACGTCGCGCTCGCACGCGACGATCTTTCCGCCGAGGTCCCGCTCGGCTTCGACCTCTACGACGCCGACGGCGCCGCGCTGCTGCCGGCCGGCACGACGCTGCGCGACCCGGCGCAGCACGCTTTCCTGTTCGACCATTTCCGCCCCGTGCGCCGGCGCGAGGACGCCGACACCGGTCCGCGCGGGTCCGCGACGGCGGCCGCGCCCGCCACGCGCATGGGCTTGTCGGCGGGCGCCGCGATCGGCATCCGCCGCCGGGTCGGCACGACGCGCGCGCTGCAGCGCTGCCGGCTGATCGGCGTCGGCGCGGCGGGTGCGCTGTTCGTCGAGCCGCAGCCCGCCACCGTGCTCGATTTCGCCCGCGGCGACGACGTCGAAGCAGTGGCGATCGGCCGGGCCGCGGTATCGCGTTTCGGCGCGACGGTGGAATCGGTGCAGGCGTCGGGCGCCGCGCCGTTCATGGTCCTGTCGCCGCCAGGGTTCGTCGACCGGCTGCGCACGCGCGCGGAGCCGCGCGTGCCGGTGCGCATCGCGGCCTGCTGCAGCGGAGGAGCGGAAGGGACGGAAGGCATCGGGGTGGTGCACGACATCAGCCTGAGCGGGCTGTCGATCGCCGTCGACCGGCCGATCGCGGCGACCGGCGAGCCGTTGCGCGTGCTGCTTCCGTACGAAACCGCCGGTCGCGTCGAGCGGCTGGCGCTCGATGGCACCGTGCGGGCCGTGCATGCCGACCCGGCGCCGCCCGCGCTGACGCTCCATCATGCGGCGTTCGGCGACATCGATGCTGACGACCTGATTCGCCTCAAGGCGCTGCTGTTCGACAGGCAGATGGCGTCGGCGGATACCGATCGCCTGCGTTGAACGCGCGACCCGCGCGTGCCGGCTGCCGTATCGCGGCATTCGGTGCACGAACGCCGATAATCGTCTGACGAAACGACTTATTCCCGCTCGATTGTACGGTTTCGGTCAACAGTGAATTTGCGATTTAAGTATTTACCCTGATAGCCGCGCCTCCTAGACTTCTACTCATGCGCAACGACCTCGAGTCCGAAGCGCCTGACAAAACAATCCTGGAGGTAACGCATCATGAAATCGCTGATCAAGGCAGTTGCACTGGCCGCCCTGGTGGCCGCACCGGTCGTCTCGTTCGCCCAATCGAACCAGCAGCCGCTGACCCGCGCGCAAGTGCGCGCCGAACTGGTCCAGCTCGAAAAGGCCGGCTACAACCCGAACGACTGGATCAACTACCCGGAAAACATCCAGGCCGCCCAGGCCAAGATCGCCGCCGCGCAGAATGCCGGCGCGCAAGCCGACGCCACCGGCTACGGTGCGAACCCGGTCGCGACGTCGCAGTCGGGCCAGCGTGCGGCCGTGCCGGCCGTGAGCGACCGCTCGTCGGTGTACTTCGGCCACTGAGCCGGCCGTTGCCGCGCGGCCCTCGACGGCCGCGATTGAAGCCGTATCGAGAAAGCCTGCACGCGTATCGCGTGCAGGCTTTTTTGCGTCTTCTTCATCGGGCGGCCCGATGCACGAGGTCGGTCGGCCGAATCGGTCGCTGATAGCCTGCGGCGCGCATGAGCGAAACGCCGGATGCCGATCGGCGCGGGATCCGCGCGATACCTTGGCGTGCATGATCACGTCACTCGCCGCGCCGCACCCCGCTGACAATCCGCCGCGCGTGCGCTAGCATCGCGGTCGATGTCGCCGCGGCGCGTGGCGCGGCCCATTCACACGGGGCGCAGCAGGGCGCCGGGTTCCACACTTCAACGAACGACAAGGAGCATCCATGCGTGTCTTGACCGGTCTGCTGGGCTCGCTGGCGCTGGTGGCGAGCGTCGCCCATGCGCAGGCGAATTGTGCGGACGCGACGGATCAGGCGACGATGACGGCGTGTGCCGATCGCGCGTACAAGAAATCCGACGGGGAACTGAACCGGACTTACCAGGCCGTCACCGCGCGCCTGCGCGACGCGCGGCCGCTTGCCGACAAGCTCGTGAATGCGCAGCGCGCGTGGATCGCGTACCGCGACGCCGAATGCCGTTTCTCGAGCGCGAATGCCGAGGACGGCAGTGCATACCCGATGGTCGTATCGACCTGTCTCGACGATCTGACGAAAGCGCGCACCGACACCCTGAAGGGCTATCTGTCCTGCGAGGAAGGCGACCTCGCGTGCCCGGTGCCCGCGAAGTAACGATCACGCGCGGGCCCGACCGGGCCTGCACGACGCCGGCTCAGACGTCGTCCGTCTCGTCGAGCAGCTTGTGCCGCATCGCGTAGCGCACGAGCGCCGCTTCGTGCGGCATCTGCATCTTTTCCAGGATCCGGGTCTTGTAGGTGCTGACCGTCTTCGCGCTCACGCACAGCGCATTCGCGATCTCGGTCAGCGTCTGGCCGGCGGCGATCCGCCGGAACACGTCGAATTCGCGGTCGGACAGCCGCTGGTGCGGCAGCGTTTCGGCCGGCTCGTTCAGGCTCTGCGCGAACTGCTCGGCCATCGCGAGGCTCACGTAGACACCGCCCGACGCCACTTTCGTGACCGCGCCGACCAGCTCCGCGCTCGCGCTTTCCTTCGTCAGATACCCCGACGCGCCCGCGCGGAACGCCCGCACCGCGTATTGCTGCTCCGCGTGCATGGTGAGCACCAGCACGCGCAGCGCGGGCTTTTCGTCCTTGATCTGCTTGATCAGCTCGACGCCGTTGCGGCCGGGCATCGACAGGTCGAGCACGAGCACCTGCGCGGGCGTCGCACGCACCAGCGCGATCGTCGACGGGCCGTCGCAGGCTTCGCCGGCCACCTCGAATCCGGTGGCGTTCTGGAGGATGTGCCGCAGACCGTCGCGTACGAGCGTATGGTCGTCGGCGATGAGCACCTTGATCATGTGATGAGCGTGTCCTGTTGAACGGTGGCGAGCGGAAAGGCGACGGTAATCGAGAAGCCGCGCGCGAGCGCGGTGTCGATCGTCACGGTGCCGCCCAGCATGTGGGCGCGTTCGCGAATGCCGATCAGGCCGAACGACTTGTCCTCGTGGGCCGGGCCGCCGGGCGCCGCGCCGCGGCCGTTGTCCGCGACGCGCAGCACGCAAAAGCCTTCCTCGATGTCGAGCCGCAACGCCACGCGCGTCGCATCCGCATGGCGCGCGACGTTCGTCAGCGCTTCCTGGACGATGCGGAACAGCGTGGTCGCGCCCGCGCTGGTGAACGTGAGGCCGCCGGTTTCGATGTGGCGCTCGACATCGATCCCGTAGCGGTTCGTGAAATCGTTCGCGAGCCATTCGATCGCGGGCACGAGGCCGAGATCGTCGAGCATCACCGGCCGCAGGTCGGCCGCGATGCGCCGCACCGACGCGACCGTCGCGTCGATCAGCCGCCGCATGCCTTGCAGATGCGTCTGCACGCCTTCATCGGGTTGCGCGCGGCCGGGCATCCGCAATTGCTGCTCGACGACCGACAGATCCATCTTCAATGCGGTGAGCTGTTGCCCGAGGTCGTCGTGCAGTTCGCGCGCGATACGGGTCTTTTCCTCCTCGCGCACGTTCTGCAGGTTCGCGGACAATTCGCGCAATTCCTCGCGCGATTGCTTCAACGCATTCTCGGCCCGTTGCCGCTCGGTGATGTCGCGCAGCATCACCGTATACAGCTTGCCCGACGCGTCGCGGATCTGCGAGATCGACGCTTCGATCGGGAATTCCTCGCCGTTGGCCCGCAGCCCGAACAGCACGCGCTGGCGGCCCATCTGCCGCTCGGACACGCCCGTCACGCCGAACTGGTCGACGTGCTTCGCGTGCGCGGCGCGGAACCGTTCGGGAATGAAGCGCGACAGCGGCGCGCCGATCGCTTCCATCGCCGACACGCCGAACACCTGCTCGGCCATCGGGTTGAAGATCACGACCGTCTGCTTCTCGTCGATCGTGATGATCGCTTCCATCGACGAACGGATGATGCCCATCATCCGCGCCTCGTTGAGGATGCCGCGGCTGCTTGCACCGGCGTCGGCGCGCCCGCGCAGCAACGCATGGACGAGCGCCGCGAACGCGAACGACGCGATCAGCCCGGCGGCGAGCACGGTGCCGGCCGCACGCTGCGCGCCGGTCGCGCTCGGCCGGCCGTCCGCGGAATAGGCGAGCGTCAGCGCGGTGCCGCCGAAATTCAGCACATCGGTGCGCCGCATCAGGTCGGGCGACGCCGATGCTTCGTCGGTCGTCGTCTCGACGCTGGCGATCGCGCGCGCATCGCCGCCGGCGGTCATCCACAGGTCGATTCCGCGCTCCGCATCGAGCGCGCGCTCGATCAGGCGCCGCGGGCTCAGCGCCGCGAACAGCATCCCGTCGGCGCCGCCTTCCCGCGTGCCGGAGGGTTTGGCGGCCGCCAGCGGCGAAGACGCCACGGGCAGGAACAGCGTCAGGGTACGGGCGTCGCGGGAAGTGTCGTCGTCGGCAGGGTGAACGCCGAGCGCGATATCGCCGGTGCGCAGCGCGCGCGTGAGCGGCGCCGCGTCGGACGCACCGAAGCGCACGACCGGCGAGTTCGAGACGGGCGCGCTGAGCGTCGCAGCCGCGAGCGGATCGGCCGGCAGCGGCTTCGCGCCGGCCAGCGCGGCGCGCGCCGCGGGCGTCAGCGGCGCATAGCCGATCTGCCGGACCGGCGAGCGGCCGCTGTCGAGATCGAGCGTCTCCGCATACCGGCGCCATTGGCCGGGCGTCATGTCCGGGACGAGGCCGAACGCGCCGCGCGCGCCTTCGAGCACGGCGACACCGGCCTGCAGTTCGTGGCGCAGCATCGCGGTCACGTGCGACGTGCGGCGTTCGAAACGCGTGTGAACGGCGCCTTGCCACTGCTCGCGCACCAGCAGCGCGACGCCGAGCGACAGCACGGCGCCCGCGCACAGGGCGACGACGCCGGCCGCGAACGGCTGGCGTAACATGGTCTGGAGGCGCGTGGGCCCTCGGGCGTCACGCGTCGGGGTTCCACTGGCGGTCATTCGATGGCCATTCTGTTATTCGGGCTACCCGGGGCACTCGGGCAGCGCGGCAAAACCGGGAAAACTCGCACCGGCTGCGTGCAACGACTATTTTCAAGATGAAATTGTGCGCGTTTTACACATTTTTTGTAATGGGGTCGGTTGAAATTGCGGCAAACGGCGTGGGGCAGCGGGCGCGCGGGGCGCGCTTGACGCGCGTCAACGCGCGCGTCGGCACGTGGGGCAGACTGTTCGGCAGGCAAGCCGGCGCCGGGCCGGCTTGCGGTAACGGGTCGTGGCGGCGCAGTGCGCGACGCGCGCCCGGTCGGAGGGACGGACCATGTACAAGCGGATTTTCGTCGGGCTCGACGGCAGCCCGAGCGCGCGTCTCGCGCTGAACGAGGCGATCCGGATCGCGACGGCGTCCGGCGGCGAAGTGACCTGTGCGTACGTCGTCGAGCATCGGCCGCAGCTCGTCGACGTCGACGCCGGCTTCGCGGCCGAGCGCGACGGCGATGCCGCCGCGGCCGACGCCGCGACGCCGGTGCTCGACGATGCGAAAGCGGCGCTCGCGCGGCAGCATGTGCGCGGCACGGTGCGCGCGCTCGACGCGTACGGCGAGGACATCGCGACGGTGCTGATGCGCACGGCGGCCGAAGCCGACGCCGATCTGATCGTGATGGGCACGAGCGGGCGACACGGCCTGCGCAGGCTGTTGCTCGGCAGCGTGGCGGAATCGTTGCTGCGCGCGGCCGACCGGCCCGTGCTGCTGGTGCGGCATGGCGAGGCGGGGGCGTCGGCGGCCGCATGATCGACGACGGGCGGTACGGCGGCCGACGCGGCGCACACATCCGCGGTCGGCCGAGCGCCGCGCGCCGGGCCGGCCGTCGGCGCGAGCGATCCGGCGCGCGGCGCCGCACTGCCGATACGCTCGCCGGTGCGCGATTGCGCGTCGACGGTTGCATCCCGGCACGCAGTTCTGGCAGCATCGGCCGGTGTCCGCTCGATCGCCGCGCGCATGGCCGCGGCGATCGACGCAGGGACATCCGGCGGCATCCGAGCGCGTAAATCGAGATCGGGCAGGCCGCCGGATGCCGGTTTCCTACCTTACCGACGTCATCTGCCATGCCGATTTCCGCGCCCGACCTGATTCGCCAGTTCGACCTGCAGCCGCATCCCGAAGGCGGCTATTTCCGTGAAACCTACCGCGCGACCGATTCGGTCGTGCGTCCGGCCGACGGCGCGCCCCGTGCCGCGTCGACCGCGATCTACTACCTGCTGTGCGACGGCGCGTATTCGTCGTGGCACCGCATCCGCTCCGACGAGGTCTGGCATTTCTATGCGGGCGACCCGATCGAAGTGTGGGTACTCGACGCGCGCGACGGGTTGACGATCCACCGGCTCGGCAATCCGCTCACGCATCCCGGCACCGTGTTCCAGGCGGTCGTGCCGGCCGGAAGCTGGTTCGGCGCGCGCTGCGCGTCGCCGCAGCACGTCGCGCTCGTCGGCTGCACGGTTGCGCCGGGGTTCGAGTTCGCGGAATTCGAGCTGGCCGATGCGGCCGCGCTGGCGGCCGAGTTTCCCGACTACGCGGAACACGTCGCCCAGCTCGCGCAGCGCTCCGACGCGTGACTGTCACGGGCGCGTCACGCCCGGCGCAAAGCCCGTGCCGACGGCCGCGTTCCGCGCGGTCGAGGCCAAACCCGTTTAGAATGCGCATGATGCACCGGTTGGTCGCGGACGTGCCGCGGCGGCCGTTGCGCCGCCGTACCGACGGCCCCGTCGCGCGGCCTGCATGTCTTCCAGGAGCGCCGCCGTGTGGCACTTTCCCATTGCTATTCCATCGTCGCTCGGCCCGTGGGCCGTGTTCGCGAGCGTGTTGATCACGCAGCTCGGCGTGCCGGTGCCGGCCGTGCCGATGCTGATTCTCGGCGGCACGATGGCGGCGATGGGGCAGGCGTCCTGGGTCAGCATGTTCGCGGCGGCGATCGGCGCGACGATGCTGGCCGATTCGCTGTGGTTCTTCATGGGCCGCACGCGCGGCCGGCGTCTGCTGAACGGCCTCGTGCGCTTCTCGCTGTCGCTCGACACGACGCTGCGCTTCGCGCGTAACGTGTTCGAAAGATACGGCGCGCCGCTGCTCGTGCTGTCGAAATTCCTGCCGGGCCTCGGCCTCGTGTCGGCGCCGCTGCTCGGCACGACCGCGATCGGCATCGGCGTGTTCCTGTTCTGGGATCTGGCCGGCGCGTCGCTGTGGGCGGCGTTCTGGCTGATCGGCGGCGCGGCGATTCACGACCAGATCGTCCAGTTCGTGCTGTGGGTGCGCGCGAGCGGCGGCACGATCCTCGACGCGTTCCTCGCGATCTTCATCACGTTCCTGCTGTACCGCTGGGTGCGCCGCGTGCAGTTCCGCCGCTATCTCGCGCAGGTGCGCATTTCGCCGCCGCAGCTCGTCGAGATGATGACGTCCAGCGAACCGCCGCTGATCTTCGACGCGCGGCCCAAGGCGATTCGCGAACGCGAGCCATACCGGATTGCGGGCGCGGTGCCGGTCGATCTCGATTCGCCCGATCTGCTCGATCCGGAAGTGCTGAAACGGCCGATCGTCGTTTATTGCGTGTGCCCGAACGAGGCGACCGCGAAGCGCCTGATCGCGAAGATGCAGCGCAAGAAGATGATCCACAACATCCGCGCGCTGAAGGGTGGCCTCGATGCGTGGGAAAAGCACGGTTATCCGGTCGAGCCGCTGCCGGCCGATCTGGATTCGTCGCGTTATTTCGTGCGGCCCGAGCAGGGCCGGCTCGACGGCGAATATACGGTGCGGGCGACGTTGTCGAAATAAATGCGCGCGCTGCGCCGCGCGCATTCGAATCCGATCACCGCTTTCACGCACCGCGATTTTCCCCAAAATCACCTGGCGTTAAATCGCCGATCCTCCCTATAATCCCGCCTGCATATTGCGTGCGCGAAATTGCGCACATTCGACGCGCGGTCGTTCGCGCCGAAAGCGATGGATCCCGTTGCCGCTCGCCACGCGCACAGCCGCGTCGCGCGGGCCGCTCGGGTGTATTCCGTGAAGGGCTCGATCCGTTTTTCCGGATTGTTCCGGGAAATTCGGATAATCCGCGGCAATTCCAACCGGATTGACGCGGCATCCGTGTCGTTTCTTATTCGGAAATCGACAGCGGCGATTATTTCGTTTTCGGCTGCCACACTCGGCATGAACGGGCGCGCCTTGTCATCGACACAATGACGGCGGCCCGCTCGCGGCTGCCAGGAGACGGATTTGAAACAACCAGAAGACCAGTTGCACCGCGGGCTGGAAGAACGGCACATCAACCTGATGGCGCTCGGCGCGACGATCGGCGTCGGCCTGTTCCTCGGCTCCGCCACCGCAATCCGCACGGCCGGCCCGGCCATCCTGCTGACCTATCTGCTGGGCGGCCTCGCGATCTTCCTGATCATGCGCGCGCTCGGCGAAATGGCGATCACCAACCCGGTCGCCGGCGCCTTCAGCCGCTATGCGCGCGACTACCTCGGCCCGCTCGCCGGGTACCTGACCGGCTGGACCTACTGGTTCGTGTGGATCGTCACCTGCATGGCGGAAATCACGGCGGTCGGCGTCTACATGCACATGTGGTTTCCCGGCGTGCCGAACTGGATCTGGGCGCTCGCGGCCCTGATGGCGATGGGCTCGGTGAACTTCATCGCGGTCAAGCTGTATGGCGAATTCGAATTCTGGTTCGCGCTGATCAAGATCGTCACGATCGTGCTGATGATCATCGGCGGCGGGCTGATGATCGCGTTCGGCATCGGCAACGGCGGCATCGCGACCGGCATCTCGAACCTGTGGTCGCACGGCGGCTTCATGCCGAACGGGATCAACGGCGTGATCGCCGCGCTGCCGATCGTGATGTTCGCGTATCTCGGCGTCGAGATGCTCGGCCTCACGGCCGGCGAGGCGCGCAACCCGGAGAAGTCGCTGACCAAGGCCGTGAACTCGGTGTTCTGGCGCGTGCTGATTTTCTACATCGGCGCGCTGTTCGTGATCATGTCGCTCTATCCGTGGGACCAGATCGGCACGCAGGGCAGCCCGTTCGTGATGACGTTCTCGCGGCTCGGCATTCCCGCCGCCGCCGGCATCATCAACTTCGTCGTGCTGACCGCGGCGCTGTCGTCGTGCAACAGCGGCCTGTTCAGCACCGCGCGGATGCTCTACAACCTCGCGCAGCAAGGCCAGGCGCCGGCCGCGCTCGGTCGCGTGAACCGCAGCGGCGTGCCCGTGTACGGCGTGGCCGTGTCGGTCGCGCTGCTGCTGATCGGCGTGTTGCTCAACTATCTCGCGCCGCAGCACGTGTTCACGTGGCTCACGTCGGTGTCGACGTTCGGCGCGATCTGGACGTGGTGCGTGATCCTGATCGCGCAGATGCGTTTTCGCCGCACGCTGTCGGCCGACAAGATCGCGCGCCTGCCGATTCGCGTGCCGTTCTATCCGCTCGGTTCGTTCGTCGCGCTCGGGTTTCTCGCGCTGGTCGTCGTGCTGATGGCGTTCACGCCCGATACGCGCGTCGCGCTCGTGATCGGGCCGGTGTGGATCGTGCTGCTCGGCATCGCGTACGCGCTGTTCTACGCGAACCGTCCGGCCGCATCGATGCCGACGAAGTCGTAAGCCGGCGCGGGCAGGGTGCCGCGCGATCGTTGATCGCGATCATGCACGCGCGGGCCGGACGGCCTATGCTGAACGAACGCATTGCTTGTCCGCGCTTCGCGTGGCATCCGCCGATCCCTGCGACCGCGGCGGCTGTCCGGCCGCCGCGCGCCGCTGCCGCGCGAAGCGCCCGTCGTCGTTCAGCGACGACGTGCACGCACGGAGGCCTTCGCCATGCAGCCTGCCCAGCCCATCCCGACGCTCGCGCGGATCGCGCTGGCTGTCGACCCGACGCCCGAATCGCTGACCGCCGCGCGCTACGTGCGTACGCTGCTGAGCCCCGGCATGCGATTGCGCATCATTTGCGCGATCGACAATCCGCGCCTCGTGTTGCCCGACATTCCGCGCATCGATGCGCTGCTGACGTCCGCGCGCGAGGACATGACGCGCGAAGCGCACGCCACCTGCGAGCGGATCGCGGCGCTGTTCGCCGACAACGGCATCGACGTCGAACAGACGGTCGTCGATACGTCGGTCACCGGCGGCTCGGTGGCGGACGCACTGGTGAACGATACGTCGACGTGGCATGCGGACGTGCTGGTGATCGGCGCGAATCCGCATCACGGGCTGTTGCGGCTCGTCGAAGGCGCGATGTCGGACACGCTGACGAAACGCGCGCGCTGCGCGCTGCTGATCGTGCCGGGCACCTATGCGCGGCCGTCGGACGGCGCGCTGCAGCGGCTGATGTTCGCGGTCGACGGCAGCGAACCGTCGCTGCACGCGGTGCGCGTCGGGCTCGGCTTCGCGGCGCCGACGACGTTGCTGTATGCGGCGTACGTGATCGATCGCGCGGTTCGTCTGACCGATGTCGTGCCGGTGCGCGCGCTCGAGGATGCGTACCGCGCGGAGGGCGAGGATGCGCTCGCGAAGATCGGCCCGCTGTTCCATGCGACCGGCAATCCGACCAAGCGCGGCATCGTCGAAACGCGCCCGACCAGCGACGACGTGGCCCATGCGCTGATGCGCGATGCCGTGCACTGGCGCGCGGAGTTGCTGGTGGTCGGCACGCATGGCCGTCGCGGCATCGCCGCCTGGCTGATCGGCAGCGTCGCGCGGCGCGTCGCGCATCTCGCGCAGGTGCCCGTGTTGCTGGTGCGTGGCGCGGACTGAATCGCGCGTCATCGCGACCGAAGCGGGTTTGGATTGACCTGCATCAGAAACGCGACGCACATCGCGTGAGACAGTGATGGAACATCCGGAGACGCGGCGGGTTGGTCGTGCAGTCGCGACGGCAACCGCGCCGGTATGCGAGTGACGATCACCGTCGCACGCGCCGCCGTCACATCATTTTCGGGAGCCGCGCCACGTGTTCGTCCGGCGCGTCATCCGACCGGGAACTCTCTGGCACGAGGGTAGGCAACCGACGGTTGCCTTGGAGGACGGGCGGGGTGCAAGTCACCCCGTCCGCTTTCCGCCTGGCCCCGTCGAATTCACTTTCCCGCAGGAATGGTTTTGAACGCGGCCGCGTCGAGCGGCGCGTCATCGCGCGGTCGCTTCGGCACGGACCACGGCGAACCTGGAAGCCTGCACGGCAGCGCGCGGGCATGGCAGTCGCCTCGTGCCGTGCGTCGGTGACGCGCTCAGATCAGAGGATACGAAGAACCGATCGCAGGTCGTGCCGGCGGCCCGCGCCGCGCCGTACCCGCGAATGCGGATGAGCGACACGGAGCGGCGCGCATGCGCTGCACGTGCGGCTGCGCAGACGATTCGCATGCGGCCAGCCCGGGCGCGCCTTGCGACGCGGCTCGGACACGGCCGGCGCGTCGGCTTCGGTTCGCGCGCTGAGCGCCGCGGCGAACCGCTGCAACGCGAGAACCGACCCCACGACGCTCTGATACTTTTCGCGGCCGATCTGCCCGTCGAGCGTGACGAGCAACCCGGCCTCGCGGGCGAGCGCGAGCAGGGTGTCGAGATCGTCGGACGGACGGTTGCCGGCCGACGCGGCCCGGGCGGGCAGGGCGCGCGCGTTGCCCGACGCGCGCCGCTGGCCGTCCCGGCCCGGCAAGTTGCGATGTGCCATGATTGGTCTCCTGCGCGGAACCCCGCGTGCCGGCTCGATGGCCAGCTGAGCGATGTTCCGGTATGAACGCCTGGTTCATGTGATCAGTATCGTGCGGCGACGGTGCGCTGCCAAGCGGCGCGCGCTGAAGTCGCTGTCAGGAAATTGCGCGACGCGTATCGGAATCCGCTGACACGCGCGGCAGTCGACCGGCCGGGCCGGCAGGTTCGTTCGACGAATGGACGGCACACGCGGGGCGCCGCTTGACGCATGATTTCGGCCGGTCTAAGTTCGCGTCTGCATCGGCGTCGCGCGTGCGTTTCACCTGCCGCCCGTCGTCAGTGCCGCGCCCCGGGGTGGCGTGGCAGGGCTTCCAGTCTCGTTCGCGGGCCACGTGCACCGCGAACCCCGCGCGGGGTCGGTTCGGAAACGGATCGGCGCGGCGGCACGCAACGTGCCGTTGATCGCGCGCAAACACGTGCCGGCGCATCGTACGCCGCGTATCTGTCTAGTCTTTAAGCTTCCGGTACCGTCATCTTTTCGTTCCTCGTCCGTCAGGAGTCCGTCGATGTCCAAGGACAATTTGCTCGATTCACTCAAGGAAGCCGCCGAACAGCGTGCGATCGGCGCGGATCAGCTGCGCGCGATGCTCGACGACGAAGTGCGCGCGCTGTCGTCCGGTGCGCGCGTGCACGACTACATCCACGTGTTCGCGATCCGCAACCTGCGCGAGCGGATGCGCCAGAAGGACGAGTTCGACCGCGACACCCGCGCCGACGCGGCGCCCGCGGACGCCGGTCCGCGCCCGAGCCATCGGCTGTAACGCGCGGCGGCCGGGCGCCGTACCGGCATGCCGCATGCCCGTCGGCGCCGGCCATCCTGACGATCCGCCGACAGTCGCCGGCGGCTTTCGTCATACGTTTCACTGAATTGTCACAACGACCTCAAGTAAGCGGCGCGATTGCCGTTTACCCGGTGAATTCGTCCACCGGGCGTTCGCGCTCCCTTACCGAGTCGTTGCCATGTTCTCGTCCATTCGCGCCCGCATTCTCGCCGCGTGCGTCGCCATCGTCGTATTCGCGCTCGTCGCCACGACCCTGATCAACTATTTCATCGCACGCTCGTACAACGACGACGCGATCGACCGCAACCTGACCTCCGTCGCCAGCGGTCACGTGGTCGGGATCGCCGACTGGGTCGCGACCCGCAGCCGGATGATCGCGTCGCTGCAGGATGCCGCGCTGACCCCCGATCCGCTGCCGGTGTTCAAGCAGATGGCCGCGGCCGGCGGCTTCACCAACGTCTACGCCGGCTACGCCGACAAGGCGTTCCACTTCTCCGATCCGACCGGCATCCCGCCCGACTACGACCCGACCGGCCGCCCGTGGTACAAGCAGGCCGCGCAGGCCGGCAAGCCGGTCGTCACGCCGCCGTACGTCGATGCCGGCACCGGCAACCTCGTCGTCACGTTCGCGGTGCCGATCCTGCGCGACGGCGCGCTGAAGGGCGTCGTCGCCGCGGACGTGTCGATGGACAGCGTGATCGCCAACGTCAAGTCGATCCGCCCGACGCCGGCGAGCTTCGGGATGCTGATCGACAGCAGCGGCCACGTGGTCGCGCACCCGGACGCGAAGCTCACGCTGAAGCCGGTCGCCGACGTCTCGCCCGAACTCGGCTCGCTGGGCGTGGCGTCGATCGCGGCGGCGAATGCGCCGGTCGAGGTCGGCGTCGGCGGCGACGCGAAGCTGGTGCGCGCGAAACCGGTGCCGGGCACCGACTGGTACGCGCTGGTGCTGCTCGACAAGACCGAAGCGACGGCCGGGATGCGTTCGCTGCTGACCGCGTCGCTGATCACGCTGATCGTGATCGTCGGCGTGGCGTCGCTGATCATCGGCGCGATCACCGCGACCGCGTTCCGCCGCCTGTCGCAGGTGCGCCAGGCGATGGCCGCGATCGGCTCGGGCGCCGGCGACCTGACGCAGCGCCTGCCGGCCGACGGCCGCGACGAAGTCGCCGACATCGCGCGCTCGTTCAACAGCTTCGTCGACAAGCTGAACCACGTGATGCGCCAGATCCGCGACGCCAGCGAATCGGTGCGCACGGCCGCGAACGAGATCGCGGCGGGCAACCAGGACCTGTCGTCGCGGACCGAATCGGCGGCGGCAAGCCTCGAGCAAACCGCCGCGTCGATGGAAGAGATCACCGCGACCGTCGGTCAGTCGGCGGCGGCCGCGAGCCAGGCCGACGAACGCGCGGCGGCCGCGTCGCGGATCGCGTCGCACGGCGGCGTGGTCGTGTCGGACGTGGTCGCGACGATGGGGAAGATCGAGGAGGCGTCGGGCCGGATCGGCGACATCATCGGCGTGATCGACGGGATCGCGTTCCAGACCAACATCCTCGCGCTGAACGCGGCCGTCGAAGCGGCCCGCGCGGGCGAACAGGGCCGCGGCTTCGCGGTCGTCGCACAGGAAGTGCGCAGCCTCGCGCAACGCAGCGCGCAAGCCGCGCGCGAAGTGAAGGTGCTGGTCGAATCGACGGTCGCGAGCGTGTCGGCCGGGTCCGGCCAGGTACGCCAGGCCGGCGACACGATGCGCGAGATCGTGTCCAACGTGTCGAACGTGACGACCATCATCTCCGAGATCACGCACGCGGCGAACGAGCAGACGCGCGGCATCCAGGAAGTGAACCGCGCGGTCACGCAGCTCGACGAAATGGTGCAGCAGAACGCGGCGCTCGTCGAACAGTCGACCGCGGCGGCGACCGCGCTGCAGTCGCAGGCGAACGCGCTGGCGACGACGGTCGGCCAGTTCAAGGTCGCCTGACGCAGCGGCGGCTCGCGGGCCGCGCCGCTCACGAACCGTCCTGGTCGCGCATCAGCGCGAGCCGGTTGTAGAGCGTCTTCAGGCTGATGCCGAGGGCCTTGGCCGCGCGCGGCTTGTTGCCGTCGAAGTGACGCAGCGTCGCCGCAATGAAGTGTTGCTGCGCGTGGTGCAGCGTCGCGCCGAGCGGCAGCGCCATCGCGCCTTCCGACGTGCTGTCGACGGCCGGCACCGGCTGCTTCGGCAGCGCGACCTCGATGCCTTCGTCCGACAGGATGTACGCGCGCTCGATCGTGTTGTGCAGCTCGCGCACGTTGCCGGGCCACGAATACGCGCGCAACGCGGCGATCGCCGCGTCGGTCAGCCGCTTGTGCGAGCGATGCCGCGCGTTCAGCGTGTCGACGAATTCCTGCGCGATCGTCTCGACGTCGCCGTCGCGCTGGCGCAGCGGCGGCACGTAGATCGCGAACGCGGCGAGCCGGTAGAACAGGTCCTCGCGCAGCCGGCCGTCGCGCACGGCGTCGGCCGGATTGTGGCGGGTGGCCGACACGAACCGCACGTCGAGCGGAATCGATTCGGTGCCGCCCACCCGCACGATCGTGTTCGACTCGATCGCCCGCAGCAGCTTCACCTGCAGCGCCGCGGGCATCTCCGCGATCTCGTCGAGCAGCAGCGTGCCGCCGCGCGCGGCTTCGAAGAACCCTTCACGCTGCGTGACCGCGCCGGTAAAGCTGCCTTTCTCGTGCCCGAACAATTGCGCCTCGGCCAGGTCAGGCGGAATCGCGCCGCAGTTCATCGGCACGAACGGGCCGTCGCGCCGGGCGCTCAGATCGTGCAGCCGGCGCGCGACGATATCCTTGCCGACCCCGCTTTCGCCGGCAATCATCACGCTCGCGCGGGTCGGCGCGATTTTCTCGATACGGCCGAGCAGCGTGCGCATCGCGGCGGACCGGCCGGACAGCCGGCGGTCGTCTGCGCGCTGCTTCGTCCGGTTGGCGGATTCACCCATAGGCGTTCGCGGGCCGTTTTGAAAAACGGCATCACGCATCCCGTTGATTGCAATATTTATCATCGACAGCAAAACGACCACGAAGGTGCCGCTGAATAGGAATTTCCAATGCGGGCGAGCGGAACGAAAGGAATCGCCCATCGGCTTTCCGCGCATTCGGCGCGCGACGCTCCATCCGGTCGCTACCGGCGCTTTTTTACAGGAAGTCGATGAAAAAAGTGGCCGGCCGCACGGTGCGCCCGCGCGCGCCGTGCGATCGGCGACGACCTGATCGGCCGCGGCCCCGTGCGGGTGCACGGTCCGCCTGCCGTTGCCGCGAACCCGACTGCCTGCCCCGGCCAGGCACGCCGTTTGCTGACGCGTTCACGCTCGCCCGGCGCGTTCGACGGCATGCCGGATGGCCGACTGGCGGCATGCCCCGCACGACGGCAGCCGGTGCGATGCAAGGATGCAATGAGGACTCTGACCCGTGAGGTGTTGCGGCAGGGTGCATGGGTCGTGCTGGCCGTCGGGCTGGCGTCCGCGCTGCAGGCGTGGGCGATTCGGGCTGTCGGCCAGCACGCGCCCTTTGCGCCGCTGCCTTTCTACGCAGGCGTGGCGGCTGCCGCATGGCTGACGTCGTTCGCCGGCGGACTCGTCGCGACCGCCGCGAGCGTCGGCGTGATCGGCGCATTGTGGTGGCGCGACGCGCCGCTGGCGACGCTGCTGGCGCAAGCCGGCGCGTTCGTCGCGATCAGTTTCGTCGAATGCGTGCTGGTGACGGCCGTGAAGCCGCTGCTCGCGAACGATCGTCTGCGCGAGATCGATGACGACGACGGCGGCTCGTACCCGCCGCACCTCGAGCCGTCGTCCGTCGCGGCTGCGCCCGACGACGGGCTGCTGCGCCGCGTGGTCGACGCGTCGCCCGATGCCATCGTCGGGACCGACGCCGCGCGCCGGATCACCAGCTGGAATCCGGCCGCGGCAAGCATCTTCGGCATCGATACGGCCCAGGCGAACGGACGGGACATCGTCACGATGATCGCGCCGCGCTGGTTGCGCCGGCATCCGGTGCCCGCATCGTTCGCGGACCTGCGCGCGCCGGTCGGGCCGCTCGACGTACTGTGCGTGCGCCCTGACGGCGGCCGTTTTCGCGCTACGTTCGCCGCGTCGCCGATCGTCGACGCGCAGGGCAACTGCACGGGCCTGTCATTGACGCTGCGCGAAGCGGGCGAACGCCGCCGCGACGAACGCCACCACCTTCGTTCGTTGCGCGGCGCCCGCGACGCGCGCGTACAGGCCGACGCGTCGAACCGGCTGAAGGACGAGCTGCTGGCGACGGTGTCGCACGAACTGCGCACGCCGCTGAACGTGATCTACGGCTGGGTCGAGGTACTGCGCAATGCCGACGGGCCGGGTTTCGTGCAGCAGGCGGTCGCCGCGATCGATCGCAGCGCACGGTCGTTGTCGCACATGGTCGCCGACCTGCTCGACGCATCGTCGCTCGCGACCGGCCGGCTGCGCCTCGAGCGCGTGCCGGTCGATCTCGTGCGGATCGTGCGCGACGCGGCGCGTGAACTCGACGCGACCGCGCAGGCGAACGGGCTCGTGCTGTCGACGGAATACGCGATGCCCGCCTGCGTGATTCCGGCGGACGGCGAACGCCTGCGTCAGGTCCTGTCCAACCTGCTGTCGAATGCGATCAAGTTCACGCCGCCGGGCGGCCGCATCAACGTTTCGCTGACGCGCGCGGGCGAACGCGTGCGGCTGTCGGTCTCCGACACCGGACAAGGCATTGCACCGGAACGCCTGCCGCATCTGTTCGAGACGTTCAGCCGGCCGGAAGGCGCGTTCACGTCGCCCAAGCGCGGCCTCGGGCTCGGCCTGTCGATCGTGCGCAATATCGCGCAGCTGCACGGCGGCGAGGTCGTCGCGACGAGCGCGGGCGCCGGGCGCGGAACGACCGTCACGGTGACGCTGCCGGCCGGCTGGGACGCCGACGATCCGGTGGGGCAGACGTCGCGCGCGCGAGGCGCTCCCGATACGGTCGCGCTCGACGGCCAGCGCGTGCTGGTGGTCGACGACGACGCAACGTCGCGGACCAGCCTCGCGGCGGCGCTCAAGACGATGGGCGCACAGGTATCGACCGCGCGTTCGGGGCACGACGCGCTCGCGGCGGTGGAGCGGCAGCAGCCGAGCGTCGTGCTGTCGGATCTCGCGATGCCGGACGGCGACGGCTACTGGCTGCTCGACCAGATCCGGCATTTGCCGAACGGCGGCGGGCATCTGCCGGTCGTGGCGGTGACCGCGCACGCCGGCACGGCCGACCGGCGCCGCGTGATGGCCGCCGGGTTCGATGCGTATCTGTGCAAGCCGGTCGACATGCCGACGCTCGCGAGCGTGATCGTCGACGTCGTACCGGACGACGCCGGCGACGGGAAGCCGCGCGACCGATAGCGGCGCGCACGCGGCCCGGCGGGCCGGCCCCCTGGCCACTCGGCCGCATACGAAAAGGAGACGCGATGGACGCAACGGAAAGCATGCGGCGCGACGGCGGCTGCCGCCGGCCTGCACGCAGCCGACGCAGGACGCCGGTCGTGCCGATCGCGAGCATACTGATGCTGTCGTGTGCATGGATCGCGACACCCCGCCACGCAGCCGCCGAGGAGGGCACGCGTGCGAAGCTCGCGAGCCAGGCGTCGGCCGTCGGGGGCCAGATCCGCGATGCGACGCTCGCGTCCCGCGTCCGGGCCGCGCTCGTCGCCGAACGCGGGCTGGCTTCCGCGGACATCGACGTGCAGGTTCACGATCGCGTGGTCGAACTGACGGGCAACGTGCCCGACGAGCGGCAACGCGCGACCGCGATCCGCGTCGCGCACGACGTCGACGGCGTGAGCGGCGTGCGCGACAAGCTGCAGATCCGCCGGAAGTAACGTGATGCGCGGGCCAGCGCCGGGCCGACCGGGCGTCGCACGTCCGCGGCCCTGCGCGTCACCGGGCAGGAGGTTCGACATGGACACCATCATCGCGGGCCGTTTCTCGCGGCTCGAACAGGCGGAACGCTGCGCGGAACAGTTGCGCGGCCACGCCATGCATCGGGACGACGTGAAGGTCTTCTTTCTCAATCCGCCCGGACAGCACGCGCTGTTCTGGCTCGGCGGCGACGTCTATGCGGACTCCGCCGCGCGGCCGGGCGGCCTCGGCGCGCTGGAAGGCGTGGCCATCGGTGCGATCGTCGGGCTCGCCGGGGCCGCGCTGCTCTATCTGGTCGGGCTTCATTCGCCGCTCGCGTGGATCGGCGTGCCGCTCGTCGGCGGCTATGTCGGCGCGTTGTGCGGCGCGCTCGGCCGGATGCGCGGCGATGCGCCGGAGGGGCATGGCGCGCTCAAGCAATGCGAGAACGGCGTCGTGCTGGCCGCGCACGTGACGCGGCGCACGATCACGTTCGCCGAGCGGACGATGCTCGCGGCCGGCGCGCTGTCGGTCGAGCGTACCGAGGGCGCGTGGCACAACGGCGCGTGGACCGATTTCTTCACGTCGGCCCATCGTCCCGCGTGACGGCAAACCGGGCGGCCGGCCCGCTCCGTCGCCCGACACGGAGGCCCGGATGACGACAATCCACCGAATGAAACCCGGCACGCGGCGGCCGATGGCCATCGTGCTGGCGGCCGCCGTCAGTATCCTGGCGTCCGCGCTGTCGCACGCGCAGGCGCGGCCCGCGTCATCCGCGCAGGTCGCGCCCGGCGTCATCCGCCCCGGCCCGACCGCCGACGAGGCTGGCCTGACCCAACGACCGATCGGTATCGATGCCGAATTCGTCGACAAGGCGGGCATGATCGGCAAGGTGGAACGGCAGGCCGGCCAGCTCGCGCTCGACCGCTCGTCGAACGCGGACGTGAAGGCGTTCGCCCGCAAGATGGTCGACGATCACGCGCGTATCGCGGACGAATTGCGGCATATCGGTGCGCAAAAGGGCGTGCCGGTGCAGACGCGCATGCTCGTCGATCCAGAGGTAACGGCATTGCGGGCGAAGGACGGGCGCGCGTTCGATGCTGCGTACGTGGCGCTGGCCGGGCCCCGCGCGCACGAAGCGGCGGTCCGGCTTTACGAAACCGAAGCGAAAGAGGGCCGCGACCCGCAGCTTCGCGCATTCGCGGCCCGCACGCTGCCGATGCTGAACGCGCACCTAAGCGCCGCGCGGCAACTCGCGAAGACGGTGGCCGCCGCGCAGTGATCGGCTTTCCGGCGGGCAGGTGTCAGTGCTGCCGCGTGCCGTCCTCGGGGCCGCCCGGCGACGCCTCGTACGGCGGCGAATCGAGCGCCGTTTCGCCTTCCTCGATCAGCCAGTACGGCGAGCGGCCGTAGTACGCATGCAGTGCTTCGGCCCATTCGGGGTCCGCCATCGCGGGCCACCGGCTCTTGTCGAAACCGGGCGCCTCGCGCACACGTTCGGTGTTGACCGGCAGCACGAAACACTCGCGCTCGGCATCGAGGACGAGCGCGTTCCACGGCACCGCGAGCAGCTTGTCGCCGAACCCGAGCAGGCCGCCCGACGACACGACCGCATACGCGACCCGCCCGGCGCGCACGTCGAGCATGATGTGGGTGAGCTTGCCGACGTCGTCGCCGTCCATCGTCAGCACGCGATCGCCTTCGAACGTGCGGGCGGCCATCACGTCGGGCCCCGGCCCGCCGGCGGCCGTGCGCGGACGGGTGCCGACGATGCGCGCGGGGTCGCGCGACGGTTTGTCCGTTGTCATCGAAAACCTCCTGGTCGTAGCGGCAACCCGGTGCGCATGCGAATTCGCTCCGCGGGCAATGCGCCGGGAGAACGGGCCGCGAGGTGATGAGGGACGCCGATCAACGGCGGCGCGGCAGCGATACGTCCTCGAGCGTATTGGCCAGCTCGTCGCGCGCCGGACCGCCGGCGCGCGTCGCGATGTCGCCGAGCGACACCATGCCGACCAGCTTCAGGCTGCGGTCGAGCACCGGCAACCGGTGCAACTGCACGTCGGCCATCCGCTGCTGGACGTCGCCGACGCCATCGTCCTCGACGCACCACTGCACGGGTCGGGACGCGACCGCCTGCACCGGCGTATCGGGCGAATGACCGTGCGACAGCGCCCGCACCGCGAGGTCGCGGTCGGTCACGATCGCGACGAGTTCGGTGCCGTCGCACACGGGCAGCACGCCGATATCGAAGCGCTGCATCAATTCGGCCGCATGGCGGATCGTGTCGGTCGGCGCGACGCACACTACGTCGCGCGACATGATCTCGTTGACGCGATACATGAACGCCTCCTTCGTGATCGGAACGATACGGGAGCAGGCCGCGTGCCGCGCGCGCGGCGCGCACGCCGGGCCTGGGCGGCCGGGCGACGGAGAAATTTGCCACCGCGCTTGTACATCTTCCACGGCGGCGCCGCGGCCGGTCGGTGCGGGACGTCAGTGACCGATACCCGTCACCGTGACGATTGCCAGCACCACCGCGCTTTCGATCGCGGCGAGCGCCGCGACGCCGGCCGCGCCGCTGATTTCATGCCATCTGCGTTCAAGGACTTTCATCGGATCGCTCCTGATTTCGCCGGCGCGCCGCTGCTGCCATGCACCGCGCGCCGGGTGCCGCCGTCAGCCGTGATCGCGGGGCGGGGAAGGGACGTGCGGCGCGCGACGTTCGTGCTCGCCGGACGGCTTGGCGGGGTCGATACGCGTCGCACCGCCGACGGCGGGCGGATCGCTGGCCGGGAACGTCTCCTCGAGCCCTTCGTCGATGCGCTCCTCCGTCTTGTCTTCGGACGGCGGGCGCGACGTGGCGAGCCGGAGCAGTCCGGCAGCCGGTGACACGGCGTCGCGGCGGCCGGGGGCGTGAACGGTCATGGTCAACCTCCTTGTCGATGAGAAGGCGCAAGCGCCGTACCCGCGGTGTCCGCGGCACGGCGCTTGCAAGCCGGCGAGGGCCGGGCATGCGGATACGACGCGCACGCGTCCGGCATGGACGAGAGGACATCGTGATGAATGCAGCCAGGGAAAGGATACGTTACGACGCGAACGTCTGCGGCGGCGACTTCGGCCACGTGCGCGAACGCTTCGCGACGTGGAAACGCGAATCGCTGGTCTATCGGCCGGAGCGCCGCATGTTCGACGGCAAGGACGAGGTACGCGCACTGAACGACACCGTCTACGACGGCCCGGAGCGCGCGCAGCAGGCGCTCATCGCGCGATGCGAGCCGTCCGATCCGTTCGCGCTCGCCGTGCAACTGAGCGCCGAGGGGCGCACGATGTGGCTCGTCATGGCGGCTTACGACGAATGACCGATGAACCAAACGCCCGATGGCCGCGGCGCGAGAGCAGGCACGGTGCTTGCGCGCTCGCCTCGCCATCGAGATGCGCGCGCCGTCGCGCGGGAGTGACATGAACACGCCATCCATGCTGCATCGCCCCGAACCGACGACACCCGACGTCGATCCGGATCCGCCACCGCCCGGACACGACGACCCGGTCGATCCGCCCGTGCCCGACGGGCTGCCGCAGGGCGATCCGCCGTCGAACCCGCCGCCGATGCGGATGCCGGGCGGAGGCCATGCGCCGCGAGCGGCCGCGCGAACCTTGAAAAGGAGGACCGACATGGACATTCACGTGCAATCGCCAGACAAGCGCGCGATCGCTCAGGTACTGGGCCGCTATTTCGAATCGCGTTCGCTGCACTATCACATCGAGGAACTGCCGGGCGGCGTGCTGCAGATCGGCTTTCGCGCCAGCGGCCGCCCGGTCGCCGTCACCGTTTCGTTCGACGATGCCGCGTATGACACCTACACGCACTGGGACGCGAGCCAGAAGCAACTCGCGCTCGGCCGGCTCGCCGACGGCTTCTCGCGGATGATGTCGACGCGCAGTCCGGCCGCGCTCGCCGGCGACTATCACGTCGAGCGTTTCTGATTCCGCAATCATTCGCCGGCTCGTGCCGGATTTCGGCAAAGTGCCCGTGCACAACGGGCGCTTTGCGTCTGCGCGCGTGTCGCGTAGGATGTCCGTTAATTCAGCGCACGCTACGTTCGCGCGGCAGGCCGCCGGCTGTTGCGGCCGATGAAGCGCGACGCGCTTTCCTTCAGGTTCGTTTCGCGCAACCGACGGAGACCGCCTTGACCCCTGTTGCTCGCCTGTTGCTGTCCCCCGGCGCACGCCGGTTCGTATCCGGCCTGTTGGCCTTCGCCGCGCTCGCCGCCGCCGGCACCCGCGACGCGTCGGCCCAGACGCCTTCGCCGCTCGGCGAATGGCAGTACACGGCGGGCGTACCGCTCCAGAAACTCTTCGATCCGAATATCCCCACCTGGCAAGTGAGCGTCGGCGCCGCGATGACGCTGCAGCCGCGCTATGCGGGCTCCGACCGCTATCGCGTGATGGGCGGCCCGAACTTCGACATCCGCTATCGCGACCTGTTCTTCCTGTCGACCGGCGAGGGGCTCGGCGCGAACGTGTTGCGCGGGCCGAACTGGCGCGTGAGCCTGTCGGTCGGCTATGACCTCGGACGCCGTTCGGCCGATGATCTCGGCCACCTGAACGGTCTCGACAACATCAACGCGGCGCCCGTGATGAAGCTCGCGGCCGACTACGTGGTGTCGAAGGATTTCCCGCTCGTGCTGCGCGCGGACGTCCGGCGCAGCATCGGCGGGTCGAACGGCTGGACCGGCGATTTCTCCGCGTACATGCCGATGCCGGGCAGCAACGAACACTTCTTCTGGTTCGCGGGGCCGACCGTGACGTTCGCCGATTCCCGCTACATGAACAGCTGGTTCGGCGTGAACCCGGGCGCGGCCGCGCGCTCGGGGTTGCCGACCTATTCGTCGGGGGCGGGGATCAAGTCGGCCGGCCTCGGCGTGACGATGGTGTGGTTCGTGAACAAGCACTGGTTCGTGACGATGGACGGCGCGATCGAGCAGCTCGTCGGCCGCGCGGCGCGCAGCCCGATCACGCAGCAGTCGACCAACGGCGTGTTCGACATGTCGGTGAATTACCAGTTCTGACCCGTGGCGGGCAGCGAAAGGGCGATGCCGCATGCGGCATCGTCCGTCACATTTGATATGATTGCGACCTGTACAAATGTACAGTGATCGATCCCCGTGACGCCTGCCTCGCCCACGCCCCCGGCGTTTTACTACCTGACCAATTTCGAACGCGCGCTGACCTGGCTCGGCGAGCGTTACGACGACCTGTTCGATGCGCACGAGCACGCGTTCGTCCGGCAGTTCGCGACGCTGCCGCAGGCGTCGCGCGCGCTGCTCGTGCGGATGCTGATGCGCAACGGGTCCGATTTCCGCGCGAGCAAGCTCGTGTACGACGAGATCGGCTGCCCGCTCGACGCCGCTGCGCCGCTCGTCGCGCTCGGCTGGGTCGATCCGGCGCCGGCGCTCACGCTCGACGAACTGTTCGCGCTGTCGACCAAGGCCGATCTGCTGCGCATCTTTCCGTCGCTCGCCGCGCATGCGGGCGAGCGCAAGTCCGACTGGCTCGACCGGCTGCGGCCCGCGCACGACGTCGCGCAACCGCTCGACGCGTGGTGCGCGCAGTGCGACGACCGCGTGCTGCGCGTGACGGTCGGCGCGCTGTGCGACCGGCTGCGGCTGATGTTCTTCGGCAATCTGCATCAGGACTGGAGTGAATTCGTGCTCGCCGATCTCGGCGTGTTCCAGTACGAAAGCGTGCCGATCGCGCCGTCGTCGCGCGCGTTCCAGCAGCGCGGCGACGTCGACGCGTATCTCGCGCTGCAGATGTGCCGCGACGCGCTCGACGCGTGGCCCGACGATCTGCCGTTCGACGACCTGATCCGCGCGCTGGACGCAGTCGACTGCGCGCAACCGTGGCTCGCGACGCGCCGCGCGAAGCTGCTGTTCGCGCTCGGCCAGGCGTGCGAACGCCGTGCCGACTGGGACGCCGCGCTCGACGCGTACACGCGCAGCGCGTGGCCCGGCAGCCGGCACCGGCGCATCCGCGTGCTCGAACGCTGCGGGCGCGACGACGACGCGCTTGCGCTGGCGCTCGACGCGCGCGGCGGCTTCGAGAGTGACGAGGAGCGGCAGCGCGTCGAGCGCATGCTGCCGCGCCTGCAGCGTCGCGCCGGCCAGCGTGTCGAACGCGCGGCCGCTGCGGCCGACGTGCCGCGCGAGACGCTCGTGCTCGCGCGTCCCGACGCGTTCGTCAGCGTCGAGTTCGCGGTGCGCGACCACCTCGCGCAGCCGGCGTCGCCGGTCCACTACGTCGAAAACACGCTGATCAATTCGCTGTTCGGGCTGCTGTGCTGGGAGCCCGTGTTCGCGGCCGTGCCCGGCGCGTTCTTTCACCCGTTCCAGCGCGGCCCGGCCGACCTGCATGCGCCCGATTTCGCCGTGCGCCGCGCGGCGGCCTTCGATGCCTGCTTCGCGCAGCTCGATTCGGGCGCGTACCGCGACACGATCCGCCGGCATTTCGCGACGAAGGCCGGGCTGCAATCGCCGTTCGTGTTCTGGGGCGTGCTGACGGACGCACTGCTCGACGAAGCGCTCGCCTGCCTGCCGCCCGAACACCTGCGGCTGTGGTTCACGCGCCTGCTCGCGGATATCCGCAGCAACCGGTCCGGCTTGCCCGATCTCGTCCGCTTCTGGCCCGCCGAACGCCGCTACGAGCTGATCGAGGTGAAGGGCCCGGGCGACCGGCTGCAGGACAACCAGACGCGCTGGCTCGCGTACTGCATCGCCCACCGCATGCCGGTGCGCGTGGTCGACGTCGAGTGGGCCGGCGAGGGCGTTGCGCACGCCGAGGCGGCGGGGTTGTCCGCATGAGCTACGTCGTCGCGGTGCGGGCGATGTGCGAGTTCACCGCGCGGCGCGGCGATCTCGACCTGCGCTTCACGCCCGCGCCGACCGCGCTCGAAGGCATTGCCGGGCACGGCACGGTCACGTCGAAGCGCGGCGCGCGCTACGAAACCGAAATCGCGCTGACCGGCACGTGGGGCACGCTCACCGTGCGCGGCCGCGCGGACGGCTACGATCCCGTGGCGAACCGGCTCGAGGAAATCAAGACCTATCGCGGCAGCCTCGACGCGATGCCGGCCAACCATCGCGCGCTGCACTGGGCGCAGGCGAAGGTCTATGCGCACCTGATGTGCGTCGCGCGCGATCTCGCGGAAATCGACGTCGCGCTCGTGTATTTCGACATCGTGTCCGAGCGCGAGACCGTGCTGACGGAAACGCTCGATGCCGCCACGCTCGCGACGTTCTTCGCCGAGCAGTGCGCGTGCTTCGTCGGCTGGGCCGAACGCGAGACGGCCCATCGCGCCGCGCGCGACGCGGCGCTGCGTGCGCTCGCGTTTCCGCACGGACAGTTCCGCAGCGGCCAGCGCGAACTGGCGGTGGCCGTCTATCGCGCGGCACGCGACGAGCAGTGCCTGATGGCGCAAGCGCCGACCGGCATCGGCAAGACGCTCGGCACCGTGTTCCCGCTGCTGAAGGCATGCGGCGAGGGCGAGCTCGACCACGTGTTTTTCCTGACCGCGAAAACACCCGGCCGCGCGCTCGCGCTCGAAGCGGCAACGACGCTCGGCGCCAGCACGTCCGCGCTGCCGCTGCGCGTGCTGGAACTCGTCGCGCGCGACAAGGCGTGCGAGCATCCGGACAACGCGTGTCACGGCGAATCGTGCCCCCTCGCGAAAGGCTTCTACGACCGGCTGCCGGCCGCGCGCGATGCGGCGATCGAGGCCGGACTGCTCGATCGCGATACGGTGCGCACCGCGGCGCTCGCGCACGACGTCTGTCCGTACTACCTGGCGCAGGAACTCGCGCGCTGGTCGGACATGGTGATCGGCGACTACAACTACTACTACGACGGCAGCGCGATGCTGCACACGCTCGCGCAGCAGAACCAGTGGCGCGTCGGCGTGCTCGTCGACGAAGCGCACAACCTGCTCGATCGCGCCCGCAAGATGTACAGCGCGTCGCTCGATCCGTTCGCGTTCGCGGCCGCGCGGGAAGCCGCGCCCGCCGCGTTGCGCAAGGCGTTCGACCGGCTCGCCCGCGCGTGGGGCACGCTCAATCGTGCGCAGGCCGAGCGCTATGCGGCCTATCCCGACGTGCCGGGCCCGATCGTGTCGGCCGTGCAGAACCTCGTCGCGGCGATCGGCGAACACCTGACCGACGCGCCGCGCGCGAACGGCGACGCGCTGCTGCGCTTTCACTTCGAAGCAATCCAGTTCGGCGTGCTGGCCGAAGCGTTCGACAGCGCGTCGATCTTCGACGCGACGCTGCACGGCGAACCGATGCCGCGCCAGCCCGTGCTCGACGGCGTCGCGGCGGCCGGCCGCCGGCGCCGCGTCCAGTCGACGCTGTGCGTGCGCAACGTGATCCCGGCCGGTTTCCTGGCGCCGCGCTACGCCGCCGCGCGCGCGACCGTGCTGTTCTCCGGCACGCTGAGCCCGTTCCATTTCTACCGCGACACGCTGGGGCTGCCCGGCGATACGGGCTGGCTCGACGTCGATGGGCCGTTCCGCGCCGAGCAACTGACGGTGCGCGTGGCGAGCCACGTGTCGACCCGCTGGCGCGACCGCGATCGCTCGCTCGAACCGATCGCCGACCTGATCGCCGCGCAATATGCGACGCGCCCCGGCAACTATCTCGGCTTCCTGAGCAGCTTCGATTACCTCGGGCGCGTGGTCGCGCTGATGCAGACGCGCCATCCGGACGTCCCCGTGTGGGCGCAGGCGCCCGGCATGGCCGAAAGCGAGCGCGATGCGTTTCTCGCGCGCTTCGACGCGGGCGGACGCGGCGTCGGTTTCGCGGTGCTGGGCGGGGCGTTCTCGGAAGGCGTCGACCTGGTCGGCGAGCGGCTGATCGGCGCGTTCATCGCGACGCTCGGGCTGCCGCAGGTCAACGACGTCAACGAGCAGATGCGGCGCGCGATGGACGCGCGCTTCGGCAACGGCTACGACTACATGTACCTGTATCCGGGGCTGCAGAAGGTCGTGCAGGCGGCCGGGCGCGTGATCCGCACCGAGCACGACGAGGGCGTCGTGCATCTGATCGACGACCGTTACCGGCGACGCGAAGTGCGCAATCTGCTGCCGCGGTGGTGGCGGATCGGGTGACGGCGTTGCCGGTCGTCGCTACAGCACGTTGAGCATCGCGAGCGCGGCTTCCTGAAGGTGCGGCAGCACGCGCCGCACGGCCGCGTCGGTCGTTTCCGCGCCGATCGGCATGTTGGTGCTCAGCGCGGCGACGACTTCGCCGTGACGGTTCTTCAGCGGCACCGCGATGCCGCGCACGCCCACCTGCAATTGCTGCTCGATCGCCGCGTAGCCGGCGTCGCGCGCCTGGTCGACCTGTTCGAGCAACCGCGCCTTGTTGGTGATCGTGTGCGGCGTGAACGGCGGCAGCTCGGTCTCGTCGAGCCACGCGCGCACGGCTTCGCGATCGGGATGATGGGCGAGCAGCACGACACCGGGCGACGTCAACGGCGCCGGCACGCGCGCGCCGAGCACGAAGCCGGTCGTCATCACGCGCGACACGCCGTTGCGGGCGATGAACACGAGTTCCCAGCCGTCGAGCACGCTGACGTACGCCGATTCGTTCAGCGACGCGCTCAGCTGCTGCAGATAAGGCTGGACCGTGCGCGGCAGCCGCGCCGAATCGAAGTACGACCAGCCGACCCGAAGCACGCGCGGCGTAAGGCCGTACAGCTTGCCGTCGGTGTACACGTAGCCGAGCGATTCGAGCGTCAGCAGGTAGCGCCGCGCGGCCGTGCGCGTGAGGCCGGTGCGGGCGGCGGCCTGCGTGGGCGTCATGCGCGCGTGCTGGCTGTCGAAGGCCTCCAGGATCATCAGGCCTTTTTCGAGGCCGGCAATCCAGTCGCGTCGGTCGAGGTCGGGCTTTTTCGTCATGGGCGGCGCGCGGGGAGATGCGCGGTGTTCGCGCAGGAGTGGTCGATTATCGCGCGAGTGGTCGGGTAACGGGAAATCGGTCGATCCACCATCCTTGTCCGCTGGATAGCGGCAGATATAGAGTCGACGACATCTATTCAAGGAGGTCGTATGCGGGTTGCGAAGTGGGGGAATAGTCTGGCCGTGCGCCTTCCGGCCGGTCTGGTCGATGAGTGGGGGCTGCGTGAAGGCGACGAAGTCGAAATCGTCGTTTACCGTGCAGGTGCTTTGGCTGAGAGCCGCAACGCGAGCCCGAAGCAATTCTCCTGCCGTTGAGGCGTTTCAGAGGCAAGCTGCCAGGCGATTTCAGGTTCAGGCGGAACGACGCAAACGAGTCGGATTGAGTCGACTCATTCAAGCGCCGGGACGCAGCCGCGGCGCGGTCCAGCTTACTTGTGTTCGTGGCGGAGCGAGGCAATGCGCCATCGCGCGTCGATCACGCACCACTGCTCGACGAAATCGAAGCGGGAATCGATTGCCTGGTTGATTCGTACCGTCCCGATGCCCGTTATCGTCGCCCGTTGTCCGCGCGTAACGATTTGCATGGTTTCGTCCCGATATGCGATACCCGATCTGTTCGATGCACGTTCGGCCGCTACGACGCGCATTCGCGCAAGAAATTGCGCTTTCGTGCGAATGTGAGCTTCGTGCAGGACGAAGAAGTTCGGGCTTGCGACGAAATCGAGCTGTTCGACATCGGCGTGACGATACGCGTCGATCCAGACGTCGCGCATCTGCGCCAGGGTGAATCGGGGTTCCATAGGCGGTGCATTGTCCTGCTGGAGCGCGGGTGCGCGGTTTTTTGGCGCTATCCGCCGGGGTCAGGAAGGCAGCCTATGGCCGGGCTCATGCTTGGGCAATTGGACAGGTCTGAATCTGGTTGTGCCGTGAGCGGGAAAATGCCGGCAGGGCGCGGGAGTAGACGCCCCGATGACGCATTGTCGGGCTGGCGCTGACTGCGGGAAAGAGGCGTGAAGCAGCACGCAGTGTGCTGCCGTAAACAGATGGCAACCGATGGCAGAACGCTGCGCGGCCGCGCATGGAAGCGGCCGATACGGCATGAAAAGCCGAGGAACCGGATGCGACGCGACTATTCCGCGCGCCGCATCCGTCATGCCCTTACTCGCTGCTCGTCCACTCGACGTTCGCGCCCACCGAACGCAGGTTCTCGACGAAATGCGGATGCGCGCGGCGGATCGGCAGCGCGTTCATGATTTCCGAGCGACCTTCGATGCTCGCGGCCACCATCAGCAGCGCGATCGCGACGCGAATGATGTACGGGCTCTCGACACGCGCCGGCGTCAGTTGCAGCCCGCCGAACGTGATCAGCCGGTGCGGATCGGACAACAGCACGTGCGCGCCGAACTTCGACAGTTCGCCGGACCAGCCGAGCGCGCCGTCGTAGACCTTGTTCCAGAACATCGCACTGCCTTCCGCGCGCACGCCGAGCGCGATGAAGATCGGCAGCAGGTCGACCGGCAGGTACGGCCACGGCGCGGCTTCGACCTTGGTCAGGATGTTCTGCGTGAACGGCCGGCGCACGCGCAGCGGGCCGTCGCGTTCCGCGCGGGACCAGCCGTCGCGGTGCGTGACGGTGACGCCGAACTTCGCGAACGTGCGGTCGATCAGCGGGAAATGCTCGGGCGACGAGTTGCGCACCGTGATGTCGCCGCCCGTGATTGCGCCGAGCGCGAGGAACGTCGCGATCTCGTGGAAATCCTCGGCGAAGCGGAACTCGCCGCCGCCGAGCTTGCCGCCGCCCGTCACGCAGAGCCGCGACGTGCCGATGCCTTCGATCGCGACGCCGATCATCGCGAGGAACTGGCAGAACTCCTGCACGTGCGGTTCGGACGCCGCGTTCATCAGCGTCGACGTGCCGCTGGCGGCCGTCGCGCACAGCGCGAAGTTCTCGGTGGTCGTCACCGATGCGTAGTCGAGCCAGTGATCGTTGGCCGTCAGCGGGCCGTCGGTACGGACGATCAGCGAATCGGGCGTGCGCTCGATGTGCGCCCCGAATCGCTCGAACACCTCGACGTGCGGATCGATCTCGCGCACGCCGAGCGTGCAGCCCTTCACGTCGTTTTCGAGCCGCGCGACGCCGAAGCGCGCGAGCAGCGGCGGAATCAGCATGATCGACGAACGCATCGCCTCGGGCAGCCGGTGGACCGCCGGATCGAACTTCGTGTCGCGATGGTGGAGTTCGAGCAGACCCGTCGTGAAATCGACCGACACGTCGCTGCCGAGCGTGCGGAAGATGTCGAGGATCTTGCGCACGTCGGTGATGTCCGGCACGCCGACGAGACGCAGCGGCTGATCGGTCAACAGGGTGGCGCACAGAATCGGCAGGACGGCGTTCTTGTTCGCGGACGGCTTGATGTCCCCGCGCAGCGGAGTGCCGCCGTGGACGATGAGATTCGACATGATATGGGGGCGTATCGGTGACTGACGTAGGCCCATATGATGCCATTGGTCGGCACGCGGCGTGGAATGTTCAGAGGGGAAAAGGGGGAATCGGCGCGCTTAACTGACAGTGTTTGACGTCGCGCCCGAGATACGGCAGGCCGAATGCCGTCCGGCCCGACGCAATGGCCGGCCGCGCGTCGGGCCGGCCATCCGCTCACACCGTCATTGCGCCGCCCGCATCCGCGCCGCGACCACCAGCGAGATCAGGCAGCCGACCGCGAGATAGCCGGCGACGAGGTGCCACGAACCGCCGGCCACGCTGACGAGGCCGACCGCGATGAACGGCGTGAACCCGCCGCCGACGACGCTCGCGAACTGGTAGCCGACGCCCGCGCCGCTGTAGCGGTATTCGGCGCCGAACAGCTCGGTAAACAGCGGCTGCTGGACGCTCACGACCATGTCGTGCGCCGCGTTCGCCAGCAGGATCGAGAAGATGACGATCCATGCGATCGACCGCGCTTCCAGTGCGACGAAGAACGGTACCGCCGACGCAAGACCGATCAGCGCGCCGATCAGGTAGATGCGGCGCAGGCCGTAGCGGTCGGCGAGCCACGCGAAGCACGGGATCGTCACGCAGCTCACCGCGCCGACCAGCAGGCCGATGTTCAGGAACAGGTCGCGCGACATGCCGAGGTTCGTCGTCGAATAGCTGAGCGCGAACGCGGTGACGATATACATCGTGAACAGTTCGGCGAGCCGCAGCGCGACGATCAGCAGGAACGCCTTCGGGTGGCGCGTCAGCGCTTCCAGCACCGGCAGGCGCAGCTTGCGGTTGCCATGCTCGACCTTCTCGACGAACTCCTGCGATTCGTCCATGTTCTTGCGCACCCACAGCCCGATCAGCACCAGCACGATGCTGAACACGAACGGCAGGCGCCAGCCCCACGACTTGAACGCGGCCTCGCCGAGCGTATGGCTCAGGATCGAGACGATGCCGGTGGCCAGCACGAGCCCGACGCCGTAGCCGACCTGCACGCCGCTGCTGTAGAACGCCTTCTTTTGCTTCGGCGCGCTCTCGACGGCCATCAGCGCCGCGCCGCCCCATTCGCCGCCGACGGCGAACCCCTGGATCGCGCGCATCAGCACCAGCAGCACGGGCGCCCACCAGCCGATCGTCGAGAACGCCGGCAGCAGGCCGATCGCGACCGTCGACAGCCCCATCAGCATCACGGTCAGCACGAGCATCCGCTTGCGGCCGAGCCGGTCGCCGTAGTGGCCGAACACGATGCCGCCGAGCGGCCGGAACAGGAAGCCGACGCCGAAGGTGGCGAACGCCGCGAGCGTGCCCATCGTCGGACTGACTTTCGGGAAGAACTCCGAATTGAACACCAGCGCGGCGACGATCCCGTACAGCAGGAAGTCGTACCAGTCGACGACGGCGCCGACGAAGCTGCCGATCGCGGCCTTGCGGGCCTGGCTGCGCGCACGGGCGCCGGCCGCGGCGTCGAGGGTGTCGAAGGTGGGGGTCATGGCAATGTCTCCTGGCACGGCGCATCGTGGAATCGTGGCGGCGCCGCGTCCGATGCTGCATTGAAGTCGAAGGGTGAACGGAGAATAGGGCGCGCGCCACACGGCGGCAATTGGCCAAACGGGCAATGTGCGCGATTATCGTTCAAGTCCGTGCGATTATCGAACGCTTTCCGGGTTTGCACTAGGCGGCGCAACGATATCCCGTTCGGCCGGGGTGTGCCGCCGTGAACGATCTGGTTAAAATCTGCAGCATCGACAACTCGCCCGTTCGGGGCGGATGCGCCGCCGTCACCTCGGCCGCGCATGCCGCACGCGACAGGCACGAATCCCCATCGACCGCATGCCCCCGGAGACTGGAATGCCCGGCACTTCCCACCCATTGTCCAGCGATACGCCGCCCGTCGCCGATCCGGCCGCCAATCCGCTCGGGATGGCCGGCCTCGAATTCGTCGAATTCGCGGCGCCCGTGCCGGAAGCGCTCGCGCAACGCTTCGAGCAATTCGGGTTCAAGGCGATCGCGCGGCACGTCAGCAAGAACGTCACGCTGTACCGGCAAGGGCAGATGCATTTCCTGATCAATGCCGAGCCCGATTCGTTCGCCGCGCGCTATGCGGAGGAGTACGGAATGGGCGTCTGCGCGATCGGGTTGCGCGTGGCGAACGCCCGGCGTGCGTTCGAGCGCGCGATCCAGCTCGGCGCATGGGCGTTCGAAGGCGAAAAGGTCGGGGTCGGCGAGCTGAAGATCCCGGCGATCCAGGGGATCGGCGATTCGCACCTGTATTTCGTCGACCGCTGGCGCGGGCGGGACGGCCAGCGCGGCGGCGTCGGCGACATCTCGATCTTCGACATCGATTTCCGGCCGATCGACATCGCGACCGCGCATACCGATCTCGATTGCGCGGGCGTCGGCCTGCAGCAGGTCGATCACTTCACGCAAACCGTCGGCGCGGGCCGCATGCAGGAGTGGCTGGATTTCTACCACGACCTGCTGCACTTTCGCGAGATCCATCAGATCGACGCGCACTGGCATGTGTCGGAGGAATCGCGCGTGATGGTGTCGCCGTGCGGCGCGGTGCGGATTCCGGTCTACGAGGAAGGCACGCGCCGCACCGAGCTGATGCATGCGTACCTGCCCGATCATCCGGGCGAGGGCGTGCAGCACGTCGCGCTGGCCACCGACGACATCCTGTCGTGCGTCGATGCGCTGCGTGCGAACGGCGTCGAGTTCATCGAGCCGCCCGCGCGCTATTACGACGACGTCGACGCGCGGCTGCCGGCGCATGGCGTCGACCTCGACGCGCTGCGCCGCCGCGCGGTGCTGGTCGATGGCGAGATCGGCAGCGACGGTGTGCCGAGGCTGTTCTTCCAGACCTTCGTCAAGCGCCGCCCCGGCGAGATCTTCTTCGAGATCGTGCAGCGCAAGGGGCACCACGGGTTCGGCGAGGGCAACCTCGCGGCGCTTGCCCGCGCGCGCGACGCCGGCTGAACGATCAGGCGCCGGCGGCCGGCACGCGGTTCGGCGCGGGGTCGTTCGGCTCGCGCAGCACGCATGCGGTGCCACCGGGCGTGTACATCGACACCACACAGCGGTTGCACGACGTACAGCCCGACTGCGCGAGCCGGCCGTCGCGCAGCCCGTTTACGAAACCCGGCTCGAACACGAGCGCCCGTGCCAGCGCGACCGCGTCGAACCCTTCGCGCATCGCCCGCGCGACGTTGTCGCGCGAGCGCACGCCGCCGAGGTAGGCAAGCGGCATCCGGACGGCCGCGCGCACCTGCTTCGAATGCTCCAGGAAATACATCTCCCGGAACGCGCCCATCTTCGGCTCGGTGAGTGTCTGCAGCGCCATCGCGGCCCGCACGATCGCATTGTCGGCATTCGCGCGCGCATCGCCCGGCAGCGGGCTGCCGAACAACTGCCATACCGATTCGACGTTCATCCCGCCGCTCAGCACGAGCAGGTGCGCGCCTTCGGCTTCGAGCCGCCGCGCGATCTCGCACGCGTCGTCGGCCGTGCCGCCGCCACGCACGCCTTCCGTCACGCCGATCTTGCAGACCACGGCGAGATCGCGGCCCACCGCGTCGAGCACGCGGCGCAGCACGTCGACCGGAAAGGCCGCCCGACGCGCGGCGTCGCCGCCATACGCGTCGCGGCGGCGGTTGTACAGCGGCGACAGGAACTGGCTCAGCAGATAGCCGTGCCCCATGTGAATCTCGACCGCATCGAAGCCGGCGTCGCGCGCATGCCGCGCCGCCTGCGCGAACTCGTCGGCGATCGCCGACATCTGCTCGCGCGTCATCGCCTGCTTCAGGAAGCGGCCGCTCATCACGCCGACCTTGTTGAAGCCGCCCGACGCGCTCAATGGCCGTTTCGTCGACAGCGACGGCAGGAACGTGAAGCAGCCGCCGTGCGTGATCTGCGCGGAGGCCGCCGCGCCGTGACGGTGGACGGCATCGGTCAGCACGCGGAATTGCCGGACCGTCGGTGCGTCGAGCCGGGCCTGGTCGACGAACGTGCGACCGTCGTCGCTGATCGCGCAGTATGCGACGGTCGTCAACGCGGCGCCGCCCTCGGCGATGCGCTCGTGAAAGCGGACAAGCGCTCGCGACGGCACGCCGTTCGGCGTCATCCCTTCGTTGGTGGCGGACTTGATCAGGCGGTTGCGCAGCGTCAACGGGCCGATCTGCAGCGGGCTGAACGCGGTGGTGAGGTCAGCTGATTCCATGGGGCGGACGAAAGGATGGGCACGGCGACCATTGTGCGGCGGCGGGACGGGCGCGCATCGTCCGCGTGGATGAGCCGCGGTGCCGCGCGGCGGCCCGCCGCGATCCCGTCGAGCACGCACGGTGGCTGGCAGGCATCGACGAAACACCCCTCCACGGCACCGAACGGCAGCGTGCCGCGCCCCGGCTACCCGCGCCGACCCTCACGCCGCCCGCAATGAATTCGCCGGCATCGCCCGCGCGCCTTCCGGATCGTCGTCGCCGAGCGGAATGAACGCCATGATCTCCAGGTCGTGCCCCGACAACGCCGGCAGCCGGAACGGGCTCGACAGCACGTTCAGCCGCCGCACGCCGACGTCGCGCAGGATCTGCGACCCGATTCCCGTCACGCGTCCGTCGCGGCGCGCCGTACCGGCCGGCATCCGCGGCGCGTCGCCACGCAGGTCGCAATCGAGCAGCACCGCCACGCCGCAGCCGGCCGCATCGATGCGCTGCAGCGCGGCGTGCAGCGGCCACGAATGCGCGGAGGGCTCCGCGTCGAGCAGGTCGAGCAGCGAATGGCATTCGTGCACGCGCGCCAGCACGGGCGTCGCCGGATCGGGTTCGCCCCGCACGAGCGCCAGATGCGGCGCGTCGTGCACGGCGTCGCGATACTCGATCGCACGGAACCGTCCCCACGGCGTATGCAGCGGTCGCTCGCCGACGCGTTCGACGAGCGACTCATGCTCGCGGCGGTAATGGATCAGGTCGGCGATCGTGCCGATCTTCAGCCCGTGATGCGCGGCGAACGCCTTCAGCTCCGGCAGCCGCGCCATCGTGCCGTCGTCGTTCATCACCTCGCAGATCACCGACGCGGGCGTGAGCCCGGCCAGCGCCGCGAGATCGCAACCGGCCTCGGTGTGCCCGGCGCGCACGAGCACGCCGCCCGGCCGCGCGGCGATCGGAAACACGTGGCCGGGCTGCACGAGATCGTCGGGGCGTGCGCCCGAACGCACGGCCACGCGGATCGTATGTGCGCGATCGGCGGCCGAAATGCCGGTCGTCACGCCTTCGGCCGCCTCGATGCTGACGGTGAACGCGGTGCCGAACGGCGCGCCGTTGTGGTCGGCCATCGGCGGCAACCGCAGTTGCGCGCAGCGTTCGGCGGTCAGCGTCAGGCAGATCAGCCCGCGCCCGAAGCGCGCCATGAAATTGATCGCGTCGGGTGTCACGTGATCGGCGGCGATCACCAGGTCGCCTTCGTTCTCGCGATCCTCTTCATCGACGAGCAGGACCATGCGGCCCGCGCGCAGCTCGTCGACGATCTCCAGCGTGCCGGCGAGCGTCATGACGCCTCCGTCGCGTCGAAGGCGCGGCGCAGCGCGTCGGCGCCGAACGTCAGCACGCGCTCGGCCGCGTCGACCGCGCCGAGCATGCTCGCGAAACCGTGCAACTGGCCCGGCCAGCGCACGAGCGTCACCGGCGTGCCGGCCCGCGCGAGACGCAGCGCATACGCTTCGGCCTCGTCGCGCAGCGGATCGAATTCGGCGCTGACGATCGTCGCCGGCGCGACGCCCGCGACATCCGGCGCAGCGAGCGGGCTCGCGAGCGGCGACGCGCGATCGGCGCCGTCGTCGAAGTAGTGGCCCTTGAACCAGCGCATCATGTCGGCCGTCAGGAAATAGCCGCTGCCGAGCGATTCGTACGACGGATGCTCGGTCGCGCAATCGACGACCGGATACAGCAGCAACTGGTGCGCGATGGCGATGCCCGAGCCGCGCAACTGCAGCGCGGCGACCGCCGCGAGATTGCCGCCCGCGCTGTCGCCGGCGACCGCCACCGCGCCGGCGCGGGCGCCGAGATCGCGTGCACTGGCCGCCGCCCAGCGCACGGCGTCGCACGCATCGTGCGCGGCGGCCGGGAAGCGCGCCTCGGGCGCGAGCCGGTAGTCGACCGACAGCACGAGCGTGCGCGCCCGATGCGCGAGGCTGCGGCACAGGTTCGCGTGCGAGTCGATGCCGCACGACACGAAGCCGCCGCCGTGGAAAAACACGGTCAGCGGCAACGGCCCGTCGACGGCGGGCCGATACAGCCGCGCCGGCAATCGACGGCCCGCTGCCGGGATTTGCCAGTCCGCTTCGGCGGCGACGGCATCGCCGGGCGCGAACGCGCCGCCGGCGGCGAGGCTCGCGCGGTACGCGGGAACGGTGAGCTGCGCGAAATCGATCGCGGGGGCGTGGGCGAATGCGGCGAGCAGCGCCTGCGCCTGAGGGTCGAGCGGCATGGGAACTCCTGTCTGAATCGGATGCGGTCTGAATCAGGTAAACCCGTGTCGCGGTTTTCCCTGAGTCCGCGCCGGACGCTTGCCGGCACGGCCTGACGGGCATTCCAGCGCAGCGGGCAGGGCGCCACATCATCCGATCGGACGATGGTTTGCCCGCCCGGATGGCCAATTCTCGCCATTCAGTGAATCTCCCGATGACGCCGGAATTTAGACGCGTCTTAAATCATGGCGGCGCGGCTCGGTCGCACCGCAAACATGTCGTATGGAGGATGGAGCGTGCTGATGGAGACGAGATGGGCTCCGCAAGAGAGCCAGGCAACCAGTGACGAGGCCGACATCGGCGTCGCGGATTTCAGCGAGCTGATGGCGCGCATCTACCAGGGTCCGCTGGAGACGCCGCCGTGGGCCGGCGCGCTCGAGCTCGTCCGTCGCTGGCTGCACGCGAACTACGTGACGCTGATCCTGCGCGCGGCCGCGAGCGATCGCCGCGCGCCGCTGTCCGTGCACGCGTCGGAATTCGGCCCGGTCGTTCCGGGCGACGGCGAGGCGTCGTACAACAACTACTACTATTCGCTCGACCCGTTCGTCGGCCTGCCGGCCGATCGCGTCGTCACGGTCGACGACGTGTTCGGCGACACGGGCTGGCTGTCGAGCGAGCTGTACAAGCAGTTCCTGAAGCCGCAGGACGTGCGCTATATCCTCGGCGCGGACCTGCGCACGCCGTCGGGCGTCGAGTGCCGGTTCCGCGTGTGCCGCAACCATGCGTCGAAGCAGTTCTCCGCGCGCGACAAGGCGGTCTGCGCGCTGCTGCTGCCGCACCTGAAGCGCGCGGTGGAACTGCATTCGCGGCTCGATTCGGCGGAGGTCGAGCGCTCGATCTACGCGAACGCGATCGACCGCATGCAGGTCGGCACGATCGCGCTCGACGAGAACGGCACGATCATCGACATGAACAGCGTCGCCGACGAGATCCTCAAGCAGAACAACGGGCTGACGATCGCGCGCGGCACGATCGAGGCGACCGACGCGCAGGAGAACCGCACGCTGAAGCGGCTGATCCGCCACGCGGTGATGGGGCATCACGGCACAGCCGCGGCAACCGTCGAGGCGATGCCGATCACGCGCAGCTTCGACAAGCCGCGCCTCGGGCTGCTGGTGCGCACGGTGCTGCTGTCCGACTGGTCGGAGGACAACCGGCGACGGCCGGCCGTCACGCTGTTCCTGCGCGATCCCGATCGCAAGCCGCAGGGCGCGCAGGAAATCATCCGCAAGCTGTTCGACCTGACGCCGGCCGAGACATCGCTCGCGCTGCTGCTCACCAACGGGCTGACGCTCGAGGAAGCCGCGGACGAATCGGGAATCAGCAAGAACACCGCGCGTACGCACCTGCGCGCGATTTTCTCGAAGACGGGCGTCACGCGTCAGGCGACGCTGGTGCGGATTCTGCTCGGGAGTGTCGTGCCGCTCGGGTGAATGGTGTAGTCGATGCCGACCGAGCGGCAACGGATGCGTTCGCCCGGCAATACATCGGCATCGATCGATACGTCACCGGCGTCGCGACGATGGCGACTTGACGCAAAAGAGGCTCGCACCGCGCGAGCCTCTTTTGCGTCCCGTGCCGTCGCTCATGCGTATCGATTGGGCGACGGGTCGTGCGGCTACCCGAGTTCACGACCCGCGCGTCGAGCGATTCGCCCAATCGGCCCATGCCGGCCATTGCGCGCAGCCGCGCCGGATGAAGGCGACGCCGGTGCGGATCACGAGCGCGCCGATCGCGAGCGCGGCCAGGTCGTCCAGACGGCCGAAGCCAATCAGCGCCGCACTCATCGCGAGCGCCGCGAGCAACGACGACAGCGCATCGGTCCGCACGTGCCAGCCGCTCGCCTCGAGCAGCGCGGAACCGGTCTCGCGCGCCTTGCGCAGCATCCAGCAGGACAGCACGGCCTTGCCCGCGAGCGTGACCGCAACCAGCGCGAGCGCGGTCGCGCCCGGCTGCACGACCGGCGGCGTATCGAACCGGGTCAGCGCATGCCAGATCATTTGCGCGCCGGTGATGGCCAGCAACGCGCCGAGGCCCGCGAGCGCGAGCGGCTCGTAGGTCGGGCGACGCTGCGGCGGCAGGCGCGCGTCGAGCCGGCAGGCGACGAGGATCAGCGCATCGGCCGCAAGGTCGATCGCCGCATGCGCGACGTCCGCGAGCAGCCCCGACGAATGCGCGGACCATGCCGCCGCCGTCTCGACGGCGAGCAGCAGCAGGTTGATCGCGAGGCTGACGGCGAGGGCGCGAGACGTGGCTGCGTAGACGTGGGGCGTGGCGCGCGACGGGCGCTGCATGGCGGATCGCTTGTCGGAATCGGGGACGGCTTCGAACGTTACCGGCCTACGGTGGCACGCGAATGACAAGACGAAACGAGGGCGCGGCGCGAGGATTCGGCGCATGGCGATCCGCTGACCGGTCACCCGTCGCGCTCACCGCTTTCGATTGCGCTGAAAAAATTACAGCGCGCGTTCATTTGGTAGCGGATTCGCTGGCATCGGATGACGCTGCCGCGCCGTCGCCGCAGGCCGCCCGATGGAGCGCCGAAGCGCGATGAGCGACGCGGCCGGCTTGCGAGCAGGATCGCGGTTTGCTTTCGCGACAGCCCGGCAGGTTCGCCCGGACCGCGTATCCGAGGTTTTCCCGGCCGCCACCGGCAGCTGCCGGGCGACGAAATTCACCGCCCACTCCCGTGAGCGCCTCAATGCACGACAGCCAGCACCTTCACCCACCCGACACGATGCGTGAGTCCAGCACGATCGTCGTCGGTCGCGTCGTTCATCCGGGACGGGAAAGGCAATTCGATCGCTGGGCGCGCGAGATCGACGCGGCGGCGCGGCGTTACCCGGGGCACCTCGGAAACGTTCGCCTGAGCGATTCCAGCGGCATCAACTACCTGATTTATCGGTTCGACTCGCCGGCGCACCTGCATGCGTGGGAGGCCTCCGCGGAGCGACGAAAGCTGGTGGCGAAGGGCGACACGATATCGGACGAGCATCGCGATGCCGCGGTCGGCATGGATGCGTGGTTCGCGATCGCCGGCAAGCCCGCTACACCGAAGTGGAAAACGTTTCTCGTGACGTGGCTGGCCGTTTATCCGGCCCTGCTGTCGATCACGTACCTACTGAACGCGCTCCTGCCAGCGTCGGAGCGTCCTGTCCAACTCGCGCTCAGCTCCGCGCTGCTGACCGCATCGCTGACCTGGATCATCATGCCGCTCCTCACGAGGCAACTTCGGCCATGGCTGCTCCGGGGCGTGAAGCAGGTCGACAGGCTGGGCGACCGACACAGCAACGGATGACGACCCATGCAGAACGAACGATCCGAACAATCGATGCCAGGGATGCCGGCGCCGGGCCTGCCGGCCGGTTTCGAGCGGCGCTTCAGCCGACGCTACGCGCAGCTCGACGACGTCCGACTCCATTACGTGACCGGCGGCCCGAACGACGGCGAGATGGTGGTCCTGCTGCACGGCTGGCCGCAAACCTGGTACACGTGGCGTCACGTGATGCCGGCACTCGCCGAAGACGGGTATCGGGTCGTCGCGGTCGATTACCGCGGCGCGGGCGAATCCGACAAGCCGCTCGGCGGCTACGACAAGGCGTCGATGGCGGGCGACATCCGCGCCCTCGTTCACCAGCTCGGCGCGACGCGCATCCACCTCGTCGGCCGCGACATCGGCGTGATGGTGGCCTATGCGTACGCCGCGCAATGGCCGACCGAGATCGTGAAACTTGCGATGCTCGACGTTCCGGTGCCGGGCACGCGTATCTGGGACGAAGCGAAGGCCAGCGCCGATCCGCAGATCTGGCATTTCGGACTGCATCAGCAGCGCGATATCGCGGAAATGCTGATTGCGGGCAAGGAGCGCGCGTACATCCTCGATTTCTACAAGAAGCGAACCCACGTCGCGCTGTCGAACGACGATATCGCCGTCTACGCCGACGCTTACGCGGCGCCGGGCGCGCTACGCGCCGGGTTCGAACTCTATCGCGCGTTTCCGCAGGACGAGACGCGGTTCAAGGCGTTCATGAAGCACAAGCTCCCGATGCCGGTGCTGGCGCTCGCGGGCGACAAGAGCAACGGCGCCAAGGAACTCGACATGGCGAGGGAGCTGGCGCTGGACGTTCGCGGAGCCGTTGCGCCGAATACGGGCCATTGGCTGCCGGACGAGAATCCGGCCTTCCTGACACGCCAGTTGCTCGATTTCCTCAGGGAAGCCGCGTCGGGCCGTTAAAGGCCCGCGCCGTGATGCGTCGCGCTTCGGGCCGCCCTCGCGCGCGGTGGTTGGGTCGGTCGCGCATGGTGCGCCGGGTCCGGTGCGACAGCGCGGCTTCGCCGGCAAGCGCCGCGGCGCGCAACACGGCGCGGCCGTAACCCGAGTCCGACGCATCGTCCGGAATCACGTCGAATTCCGCGTCGGGCCGGATTCCGCGTGCTTCGTATGACACGCCGGCTGCATCGCGCGTCACATGATTCGCGATGCCCATCATCCAGCCGTTCGGCAACCCTTTGCCGAAGCCGCCGGACAGCGCACCCTGCGTGGTCTGGCCGGCCTGGATCGCGTGCGGCAGCGTGCGCATCATCAGCGTCAGGTATTCGCCGGCGCTGACGGTCACGTCGCTCGTCAGCACGACGACGGGCTTCGCATAGCGCACGGCGCCGCCCGGTTCGACATGGAATCGCTGCGGCGCGATGCCGGCCGCCTGCGGGAGCGCACGCGTATAGGCGAGCCGCTTGCGGTCGGCGAAGCGCGCGGCGATGTCGTGCGCGATCTGCGCCGCGCCGCCCTGGTTGAACGCGAGGTCGAGCACGAGCGCATGCGTCTGCCCGAGCCGCTGGAGCACGACATCGAGCGTGGCGGCGAGCCGGGCACGGTCCTGCTCGATGTCGGCGATCGGGCCGCCCGCAAAGCCGCCCATCCGGTCGATCGCGAGATAGCCAATATTGCCGTCGAGCACGCCCCAGACCAGGCTGCCGTCGAATTCGATGCCGCGCGCATCGGCGCGCAGGAGGCCGAGCCGCGCCTGCGTTTGCCGCGCGTGCCACACGCCGAGCCAGGCCGGAAACGACGTAGCGGGCGCCTCTTGCATCCACGCATGCCGCAACCGGCGGAAGGTCTGCTGCGGTGCGTTTTCGTCGCGCCAGCCGAGCGTGAACGAATCGTTTTCGTCGCTGATGCTGGTATGCGCATCGACCGGTGCGCCGAGCAGCGCATCGAGCACGGGCCCGAGCGCCGCGTCGCTGCCGGCGGCGGCGGCCTGCGGGCGCAGTCGCGCGATACGCGCCGCCCAGTCGATGCCGTAGTTGGCCGCGAACGAATGGAAGTCGAGCAGCAGGGCGGCGACCGCGTCATACGTCGCGAGCGGCGACGGCGCGCCGTTGCCCGTCATGCGACACGCGTCGGGCAGCGCAGCCAGCGGGCGCGCATGCAGCTGCATGCCGTCCGGCGAGTCGGTGAAGACCATGCCGCCGCGCCAGCGTGCATACATCCCGATCAGGCCGGCGACGGCCGCCGTGCTCGCGTTGTACGCGGGATCGCGCCAGCACAGGTTGCCGGTGCGCGTCGTGTTGTAGATGACCGCGCCGTGCGGCCCGATCTCGGCGATCGCGCCGGTGCCGGCAAGCGTCCAGATACCGTGTGTCTGCGGCACGAACGCGCCGTCCTGCCACGCGGCGCGCAGCATCTCGGGCGGCGCGGACGGCAGCCCGCCCGGCACGACGGGCTCGTTGCCGTCGCCGCCGCAGCCGGGCAGCCAGCCGGAGATACCGAGGCTCCATATCAGGGTGGCGAAGGCACGCATCGTCACGCCCCGGCGCCCGGGCAGCGATACACGCTGCCGGTCAGCGTGACGCCGGTCTGCCGCAGGTAGCCGCCGTCGGTACCGTCGAAACTGCCGCTTTGCACGCCGCGCTGCGTGAGCAGCACCACGACGTTGCCGCCGAGCGCGGCCGCGCGGGTCTTCAGGTCGTTGCGCGCCCCGGTCTCGAGCGTCGCATCGGGGATGAAGCCGCCGATCAGGAAGTTGCCGCGGCTGCCGGTCACGTCGCCGAGGTGGCGGCAGGTGCCGCCGGGGTCGCTCGTGACGATGCGCACGTCGCGCCCCGCGGCGGAAGGTTCGAGCGGCGCGCATGCCGCCAGCGCGACAGGAAGGCACAACAGCCAGGCAGGTCTCATGTTTTCGCCGTAACGAATGCGCGGAATCGCGCGACAGCGCCACTTTAGGGACGCCGGCCGCGCCGCGCATCGGGCGAAGGTCGCGCGCTGGCGACGGAAAGGATCCGACGAAAGTCGTAGATACGGGGAAGCGCGGTCGACGCGCGGCCGGCACTGGCCGCTCGGCGACGTCAGGTTTTCGGCGCCATCAATCCTTCGCGCCACGCGAGCGCGACGGCCTGCGTGCGGTCGGACAGATGCAGTTTCGACATCACGTTGCCGAGATGCGTCTTGACCGTCTTTTCCGTGATGCCGAGCGTCGCGGCGATGCGCGCGTTGCTGCCGCCCTCGGCCAGGCAGCGCAGCACTTCGAGCTCGCGCGCGGTCAATGCGGCGAACGGGTTGCGCGGCGGCTTGCGCAACGCACCGATCATGCGCTGCGCGATGCCGGGGTGCAGCGTCGGTTCGCCGTGGACGGCCGCATGGATCGCCTGCAGCAAACGCTCGCCGCGCATCGATTTCAGCAGGAACGAATCGGCGCCGGCGTCGATCGCGGCCAGTGCCAGCGCATCGTCGTCGGACGACGTCAGCACCATGATGTGCGTGTCGCCGCTCGCCGCCCGAATCGCACGAATCACCGCCGGCACGCCGGCGTGGCCCATGCCGGGCATCATCAGGTCGAGCAACAGCACGTCGGGACGATGCACGCGTACCTGCTCGACCGTGGACGCGCCGTCGTCCGTTTCCGCGACGATCTCGAACGACGCATCGAGCCGCAACAGGCCACGGATGCCTTCGCGCACGACCGCGTGATCGTCGGCAACGAGGATGGTGGTCATGTGGTCTCCATCGGATTGAAATGGACGGTCACGCGCGTGCCGTCCGCGCCCGACACGATGTCGAGCCTGCCGCCGGGCAGCGCGTCCGCGCGCCAGCGCAAATTGCCGAGCCCCATGCCGACGGGCACGGCGGCCGGGTCGAAACCGGCGCCGTCGTCGCGCACGCTCCATCGCCAGTGTGCCGGCGGACGGGCGGCCGATGCGTGACCCGCGTCGCCCGGTTCGCACGCGATGTCGATGCGGCGACAGCCGCTATGGCGCAGCGCATTCGCGACCGCCTCGTGCGTGATCATCAGCAACTCGTGCGCGGCCGCCGGATCGGCATCGAGCGTGCGCGCCGCGGCATCCGGCAGGTCGAGCGACCACGCGATGCCCGAGCCGGCCAGCAAGTCGCGCACCGCGTGCGAAACGGCCGCACGCAGGCCGTCCTCGGCAATCGCGGGCAGGCTGAAGCCGGTCACCACGTTGTCGAGATCCTGCTGCAGGTGATCGGCCAGACGCCGCGCCGCGCCGACGGTCGGCAACAGGTCGGGGTGACGCTGCGCCTCGTATTCCAGCTCGGTCAGCTTGAGGCCGAGCACGAAGCTGCGCTGCTTCGCGGTGTCGTGCAGGTCGCGGGCGATGCGCGTGCGCTCGACCGATACCGCGAGCGCCTTCTGCATGCCGAACGCCCGCGCGAGCGCATCGGCCATCCGGTTGAAATGCGCGGCCAGCGCGCCGAGTTCGTCGCGCGACGCATCGGCGATCCGCGCCGACAAGTCGCCGGCCGCCCAGCGGTCGGCCGCCGCCGTCATCCGCCGCACGCGCCGCACCAGCAACCAGACGAGCAAGCCCGCGAAGCTCGCGCCCATCGCACCGAGATACAGCACGGTGCGGATCAGGTCGTAGGCCGAGGCGTCGTCCGCGATCTCGTAGTGGAGTTGCCAGCCCGGCCAGTAATGGACGCCGATCCGCGCGATCGCGCCGCCGGCCAGCGCGATGCGCGTGACGATGGCCCAGTCGCCGTCACGATGCAGCATCGTGTCGGGCGCCGCCGGGTCGGCCGGTGTCGCCGCGAACGCATCGGACAGCAGCGGCGACGCGACCGGCGACGTTTCGCATCCCGCGCCATCCGGCTGCGCGATGCGCACCTGCAACCGGCCGGCGCCGAAGAAGCCCATCATCGGCGCGAAATCCATCACGTCGCGCGCGCCGATTCGTGCGATCTGCCAGAACATCGCGTCGGCCGCGGCGCGGCAGGCGACCGGGTCGCGCAAGTCGACGGCGCCGGTCGCGGCGGCCAGTGCAGGGCGATCGAGATTGCCGAGAAAACGGCGAATGTCGCTTTCCGCATGCGTGCGCCACAACACGCTCGTCAGCACCGACGACAGCACCATCGCGACGAACCCCACGACGATGAACGTCGGTACGAGCTTGACGAACAAGCCGCGAAAGCCGATCCGGAATGTGCGCAACGCGGGCTCCTCGTTCTTCTGTCTTTTACCGTTGCCCCGGCAAAGCAGGGCGGCCAGCCTTCAATCGCGCCATGTTGACGTTTTTTCGAGGCGGTTGCAGCGGCGTTTTTGCCGGGCAACCACGTTGGGGTGAAGGCGAGGCCGCCAACAGCTTCCGCGATGGCACATGCGAGGCCATGAACCATCGCACTCGACATTATAGAAATAATGTCAAAACTCAATTGGCGAATGATTGGATATATAACGGTTTACGTTATATTATTTATCAAGTTCCCGACGAAACTCCGCCATGTCCGATCTCGCCGCCGACGAACCCCGCCTGACCGCCGAAATCGAGCGCCTCAAGGCCGACTTCCCGAAAACCCGCGAGCTGTATCGCGAAGCCTGCGCGTTGCTGTTCTTCCGCTTCGGCATCACGCCGACGGCGAACCGCCTGTACCAGCTCGTCCGCAAGGGCAGCATGAGCACGCCGACGGCCGTCCTGGCCGAGTTCTGGGCCGAGCTGCGGGAAAAGAGCCGCGTGCGCATCGAGCACCCGGACCTGCCGGCCGATCTGCAGGCCGCGGCAGGCGAACTGGTCGCGGCGCTGTGGAACCGGTCGAGTACCGACGCGGCCGCCGCACTCGACTCGCTGCGCGCGGAAGTCGAAGCCCAGCGGGCCGCGGCGCAAGCGGAAGTCGCGACGTTGCAGGCCGAACTGGCCCGCACCGAAACCGCGCTGGAGCAACGCACGACCGCGCTGCTGGCCGCGCAGGTCCGCATTCAGGAACTGGAGCAGGCGAGGGCGGCGGACGATGCATCGCGGCAAGCGCTGCAAGCGGATATCGAACGCCTGACAGCCGACAACGCGGAGGCCGATCGCGCACTCGCCGAAGCCCGCGCGGATTTCACCACCCAGCTCGACCGGTTGCGCGACGACGCGGGCCGCGCCGAGGCGCGCCTGCGCGCATCGGAGAAGCGGGCCCTTCAGGAAATCGATCGCGAGCGGCTCACGGCCGCACGATTGCAAAAGGAACTCGACGCAGCGACATCGCGCGCGGAACAGCGCGATGCGCAGCAGCGGAAGGACATGGCCGCGCTACAGGCGCAACTCGGCGACGCGTTGCATCGCTGCGGCGTGCTTCAGGGGCAGCTCGACGGCGCCCTGGCGACCGATGCGGCGCGCAGCAACGAGCTCGACGCGCTGAGGCGCGAGATGGCGGCGCTCGTGCGCCGGCCGCCGTTGCGCGGCGTCAAGGCCGTCCCGGCCGCCGAACGGAGCGAGCGGCGGGCACGCATGAGAAAGCGCGCCGACGAAGCGCCGCGCTGACTGCAGGGCCGATCGGCGCCGCATGCGCGAAGCGACGTGGCGCGAGCGGCCGGCCCGACCGACCGCCGGCCGCTGCGCCCCGCTCAACTCCCCACATACCGCGACGGCAGCGGCGGCGCGTCCGCCGGAATCGTCACGAGCGACGTGTTCAGCCAGCCTTGCGGCGTGCCGTTCGACTGCGCATACGCGCCGACGTACGGCATCATCCGCGTCGTCTGATAGACCTGCGGCGTCCAGCCGGCGGGCGCGAGGAAGATCGACGTCGCGCGCTTCTCGCTGTACGCGGATGCGCCGTACGTCGAGATGTTCCACAACGTCTGCTGATACGTCGCGTAGTCGGCGTTGTGACGCGAGCCGCCGGCCTGCCAGCCTTCGAGCTGGATGAACGTGTTGTACGTGCCGGCGCCTGCGAGCAGGTTGTTCACCGTGCGCCCGTACAGAAACGACAGGATCAGCCCGCAATTCGCCGGCGCGAAATCGTTGCCGACGCTCAGGTAATAGCGGCCCGTCGTGTTCACGACCGATGCGTAGTGCGAATTGCCGATATCCGTCGACGTCGCCAGCCCGCTCGCCCCCATGAAACTGTCGAAGGCCTGCATCGTGACGCCCGCCGGCAGGTCGCTGGTCGCGCTGATCGCGACGAGGTGCGAACCGGCCGCCAGCAGCGTCAGGAACGCGGACAGCGTGGCCGCGTTCCAGTTGCCTTGCGCGTCGACGAACGGGAACGCGCGATAGCCGGTCAGCGAGAAAACCGCCGGGTCGGAGCCGGCCTGCCACGCGATCTGCGGCACCCACATCGTCAGCGGGCCCGCGTTCGACGCGCTCGACACGTACTGCTTCAGCGCATCGATCAATTGCGCATCGGCGCCGGGCAGCACGGTGTACGACGCGCCGTCCTGCCAGCGTCGCACCCATTGCGCGACGAAGCCCGCGAGCTGGCCGCCGGTGAAGTCGGCGGGCGGCACGTAGCCGAGCGAGCCCGTGCCCTGATACGCGGACCGGATCGCCGCGGCCGTGCGCACGTTGCTGCCGAACATGCTGTTCGCGAAATCCTGGCAGTTGTTGGCCGGCGGCGTCGCGAGTTGCGCGAGCGGGACGACCCATGCGCCGTTCGCGGTCGCGACGCCGCGATACAGGTTGAGATTCGCGACCGAGTCGTGGCCGGGAAACGTCGCGGCGTCGGCGCCCGACACGTAGCCGGCCGACGGCGTGACGCTGACGGTGGTCGGCTGCGACCCGAACGGATGCGTGTACGCGATCGCGAACGATGCATCGCCGCCGGCGAGGCTGAACGATCCCGTGCAATCGCCCCAGCTGTTCGACGCGCTGACGGCGGTCGATTGCCCGGTCGCGATCAAACTCTGCGACGCCTGCGGCGTCGAGCCGCTCTGGCTCGCCGCATTGCCGAACGCGAGCGTGGTCGACGGAATCGCGTTGACGACGTTGATCGTGATCGAGCGATCGGCGATGCCGTAGCTGCGGGCGGACGTATCGGCGGCGCCGGTGGCGGCGAACGACGACGCGGCGGCCGGGCTGCCGTCGCCGCCACAGGCAGCCAGCGAGCCGACGAGCGGCGACAGGGTCAGCGCGGCGCCACGCTGAATGAAGCGCCGGCGGTTCGGCGCGGTCGGGCGGACGGGTTTCGAAGCGGTCATGGGGCGTTCCTGGTCACGGGTTCGAGAGGCGGTAACGGTCCGGCGCATTGCACACGTGTGCAATGCCGGCTGCGTCCTCGCGGTCGCCGGCACATGCGCCGCGCGTATTTATGCGGGAGATCGATGAAATGCCTGCGACGAAACCGAGTCGCCGATGTGACGCGCCGCGCGCGGACGGCCCGGGCGGGTGAGGGGGGCGCCGGCCAGGCATTGGGTGCGCGACGGGGATCGGGTAAAGTGCCGCTCAACATGCCGGTTCGACGTTACTAGACGACCGGTCTAATCGTTGCTACCATACGCCATCATGAATGCATCTTCAGGCGCCGAAGTCCGCCAGCACATCCTGAACATCGCGAAGCCGATCATGCTCCACAAGGGGTTTTCGGCGGTCGGTCTGAACGAGATTCTCGCCGCGGCGGGCATCCCGAAGGGCTCGTTCTACCATTACTTCGGCTCGAAAGAGGCATTCGGCGAAGCGCTGCTCGAATCGTATTTCGAAGGCTATCTCGCGCATCTCGACAACCTGCTCAAGCACCAGGCCGGCACGGGCGCCGAGCGCCTGATGACGTACTGGGGCAACTGGCTGCACACGCAATGCGCGGACGATCCGGAAGGCAAGTGCCTCGCGGTGAAGCTCGGCGCGGAAGTGTCGGATCTGTCGGAAGCGATGCGCGCGGTATTGCGGCGCGGCACCAGCCAGATCATCGAGCGGCTCGCGGGCGGCATCGAAGGCGGGCTCGCCGACGGGTCGCTGAGCGGCGTCGACGATCCGTCGTACACGGCCGCGATCCTGTACGAGCTGTGGCTGGGCGCGACGCTGCTGGAAAAGATTCACCGCAACCGCAAACCGCTCGAAAGGGCGATGGCCGAAACGCGGCGCATGCTGAACCTGCCGCCGGCCGCGCACGACGGAGCGCAGTCGTAATCCGGGCGCGCCTGGGCGCGCCTTGTTTTTGCCCTGATTCTAGACGACTGGTCTACTCAATCCTTCATGACGAACGCTTCACGCTGCGTTACGCTGTCCCGATCGTTCCCACCGCCTGCCTGCGAGCGCACCGGCCCGACCGCCGATGCCGCCACGGGCGTGCACTTCCTGCTGGTCCATCCCTGATCCGATCGTGCCCACGAAGCACGTTCATTCCTGTTGACGGAGGCTCACATGCCGCAAAGCAAGACCGCAAACCGCCAGATCATCCTGAATTCGCGCCCGGTCGGCGCACCGACGCCGGACAACTTCCGCGCCGAAACGAGTGACGTGCCGGTGCCCGGCCCCGGTCAGGTGCTGCTGCGCACCGTCTGGTTGTCGCTCGACCCGTACATGCGCGGCCGGATGAGCGACGCGCCGTCGTATGCGCCGCCGGCCGAACTGGGCCAGCCGATGGTCGGCGGCACGGTCAGCCGCGTGGTGTCGTCGAACCTGCCGGCGTTTCGCGAAGGCGATCTGGTCGTCGCCGGAGCCGGCTGGCAGGACTACGCGCTGTCCGACGGACGCGACCTGATCCCGCTCGGCCGCGACTTCGCGCATCCGTCGTACGCGCTCGGCGTGCTCGGCATGCCGGGCTTCACCGCGTACACGGGGCTGCTGAAGATCGGCGAACCGAAGGCCGGCGAAACCGTGGTCGTCGCGGCCGCGAGCGGCGCGGTCGGCGCCGTGGTCGGCCAGATCGCGAAGCTGAAGGGTTGCCGCGTGGTCGGCGTCGCGGGCGGCGCCGACAAGTGCGCGTACGTGACCGGCACGCTCGGCTTCGACGCATGCGTCGACCACCACGATCCGGCGTTTGCCGCGAAGCTGAAGGACGCGTGCCCGAACGGCATCGACGTCTATTTCGAGAACGTTGGCGGCGCGGTGTTCGATGCGGTGTGGCCGTTGCTGAACGACCATGCGCGCGTGCCCGTCTGCGGGATCATCGCGCATTACAACGACGCGGCCTACGACGACAAGGCGCTGTCGACCGGCCGTGATCGGGTGCCGGCGCTGATGGGGGCGATCCTGCGCAAGCGCATCCGCGTGCAGGGTTTCATCATCCTCGATCACTATGCGAGCGGCTATGCGCCGTTCCTGAAGGACATGAGCGAATGGGTCGCGCAGGGCAAGGTGAAGACGCTCGAGGACGTCGTCCCCGATCTCGCCGACGCGCCGCAAGCGCTGATCGGCTTGCTCGCCGGCAAGAATTTCGGCAAGGTCGTCGTGCGTGTGGGCCCGGACGAGCTGGCCTGATCCCTCCGCTCGACCACCTACCACCGTTGCACGCTGGCGTCGCTCGACGCCGGCTTGTGGCATGCTCGTTTCCGTTTGCAAAGGAGTGAAAAAATGGCGCTTCACGTGATTGCTTCGCTGTTCCTGAAACCCGAACACGCGCAGGCCGCCGAGGCCGAGCTGCGCAGCATGGTCGCCAAGACGCGCACCGAACCGGGCAACCGGCGCTACGACCTGTTCCGCGAACAGGACGGTTCGCCGAACCTGCATCTGTACGAGATCTACGACGATCAGGCGGCATTCGACGCACACCTCGCGAGCCCGTATTTCGGCGAATTCCGCACGAAGTCGGCCGACTGGTTCACCGCACCGCCGGTCATCAAGGTGCTGTCGGGCATCGACGTGGCCGAGTAACGACGCAGCACGCAACACCACCGCCGCGGCCCGCCCGCACCCGGACCGCGCGGCACCCGTTGCGCACGACGCAACGGCGATGACGACGACCACACGGCGCAGCGCGCCTCGTTCGCGCCGCTTCCCCAATACAACGGCCCCGGAGGCTGAATGATCACCCTCAACATCAACGGCGAAAACCGCTCGGTCGACGCCCCCGACGACATGCCCTTGCTCTGGGTGCTGCGCGACGTCGTCGGCCTCACCGGCACCAAGTTCGGCTGCGGGATCGCGCAATGCGGCGCGTGTACCGTGCATCTCGACGGTGTCGCCGCGCGTTCGTGCGTGCTGCCGGTCGCCGCGGTCGCGGGCCGCAAGATCACGACGATCGAAGCCGTCGGCGCGACACCGGCCGGCCACAAGGTCCAGCAGGCCTGGCGCGAGCTCGACGTCGTCCAGTGCGGCTACTGCCAGTCGGGGCAGGTGATGGCCGCTACCGCGCTGATCGCATCGAACCCGAACCCGAGCGACGCCGACATCGACGCGGCCATGGCCGGCAACATCTGCCGCTGCGGCACGTACAACCGGATTCGCGCCGCGGTCAAGCAAGCCGCGAAGGAGGCCTGACATGTCGCGAGGACTCCTCGAAGCAGGCCGGGCCGGCGCGGGCGTGTCGCGCCGCGGGTTTCTGAAACTCGGCATGTCGCTCGGTGCCGCGGCCGGCGGCGGCTTGCTGCTCGGCTTCAGCCTGCCGGCCGCGGGCGACGATGCACGCCGTTCGGTGATCGGCGGCGACGCGGCCGAACCCGCGGCGCCCGGCGTGTTCGCGCCGAACGCCTTCGTGCAGATCGACCGCGCCGGCAAGGTCACGCTGGTGATGCCGAAGGTCGAGATGGGGCAGGGCGTCTACACGGCGCTGCCGATGCTGATCGCGGAAGAACTCGAAGTGCCGCTGTCGAGCGTGACGCTCGATCATGCGCCGCCGAACGAGAAACTGTTCCTCGATCCGTTGCTCGGCGGCCAGCTCACCGGCGGCTCGACGTCGGTGCGCTACGCGTGGGAACCGATGCGCCGCGCGGGCGCCACCGCGCGCACGCTGCTGGTCACGGCCGCCGCGAAACAATGGAACGTCGATCCCGCCACTTGCCGCGCGGCGAACGGCGAGGTGCAGCATCCGCCGAGCGGCCGGCGCGCATCGTACGGCCAGCTGGCCGACGCCGCGGCGAAGCTGCCGGTGCCGAAGGACGTCGCGCTGAAGCAGCCGGCGGATTTCAAGCTGATCGGCACGCCCGCGAAGCGCCTCGATTCGCCGGAGAAAGTCGACGGCACCGCGCAGTTCGGGCTCGACGTGCGCCTGCCCGGCATGCTGTATGCGGTGATCGTGAACAGCCCGGTGTTCGGCGGCACGGTCGCGAGCGTCGACGACACGGCCGCGAGGAAGATCCCCGGCGTGCGCCAGGTCGTGCGCGTCGACAACGCGGTCGCGGTGGTCGGCGATCACACGTGGGCCGCGAAGCGCGGTGCGGCGGCGCTCGTCGTGAAGTGGAACGAAGGCGCGGGCGCGAAGGTGTCGACGAAGGATCTGTTCGCGGATCTCGCGCAGGCGGCGGCGAACGGCAAGGGCGCGGTCGCACGCAAGGAGGGTGACGTCGGCAAGGCGTTCGCGAACGCGAAGACGCGCGTCGACGCCGTCTACGAACAGCCGCTGCTCGCCCACGCGACGATGGAGCCCGTGAACTGCACGGTGCACGTGCGCGGCGACGGCTGCGAGATCTGGGTCGGCACGCAGGTGCCGACCCGCGCACGCGACACGGCGCAGCAACTGACCGGGCTGCCGCCGGACAAGATCGTCGTGCACAACCACCTGCTCGGCGGCGGGTTCGGCCGACGGCTCGAAACCGACATGGTCGGCCAGGCCGTGAAGGTCGGCAAACAGGTCAACGCGCCGGTGAAGGTGATCTGGACGCGCGAGGAAGACGTGCAGCACGACATGTACCGGCCGTGCTACTACGACAAGATCTCCGCCGGCCTCGACGCGAACGGCAAGCCGGTCGCGTGGCAGCACCGGATCGTCGGCTCGTCGATCATGGCGCGCTTCGCGCCGCCCGCGTTCAAGGACGGCGTCGATCCCGACGCGGTCGAGGTTGCGGCCGAACTGCCGTACGACCTGCCGAACCAGCTCGTCGACTACGTGCGCCAGGAGCCGCGCCACGTGCCCACCGCGTTCTGGCGCGGCGTCGGGCCGACGCGCGGCACGTTCGTCGTCGAGAGCTTCATCGACGAACTGGCCGCGCAGACCAAGACCGACCCGGTGCAATACCGCCGCGCGTTGCTCGACAAGACGCCGCGCGCCCGCAACGTGCTCGACGTCGCGACGAAGGCGGCCGGCTGGGGCGCGCCGCTGCCGAAGGGGCAAGGGCGCGGCGTCTCGGTGATGCACGCGTTCGGCAGCTTCTTCTCGATCGTCATCGACGTCGCGGTGGACGGCGGCGAGGTGCAGGTCAAGCGCGCCGTGTGCGCGGTCGATTGCGGGATGTTCGTCAATCCGAACACGATCGAGGCGCAGGTGCAGGGCGGCATCATCTTCGGGATCACGGGCGCGCTGTACGGCGAGATCACGATCGAGGACGGCCGCGTCGTGCAGACCAACTTCACCGACTACCGGATGATGCGCATCAACGAGGTGCCACCAATCGAAGTCCATCTGGTGAAGAGCGGCGAAGCGCCGGGCGGAATCGGCGAGCCGGGCACGGCCGCGACCGCGGCGGCGCTGTCGAACGCGATCTTCGCGGCCACCGGCACGCGGCTGCGCAAGCTGCCGGTCGGCAACCAGCTGAAAACGGCCTGAGGGGAGGGGAACATCATGCGACATCTCACCCTGAACCTGAACACGCTCCGCGCGTCGTTGCTCGCGCTGTCCGCACTGGTGGGGGGCACGGCCGCGCATGCCGCGCAGCCGGCGCCCGCCGACAGCGCACTCGTCGCGCGCGGCGCGTATCTCGCGAAAGCCGGCGACTGCGTCGCGTGCCATACCGCGCCGCGCGGCACGCCGTTCGCGGGCGGCCTGAAGATGGTCACGCCGATGGGCGCGATCTACACGACCAACATCACGCCCGACCCGGAGACAGGTATCGGCGGCTATACCGAAGCGGATTTCGCCGGCGCGTTGCGCAAGGGCGTCGCGAAGGACGGTCACAACCTGTACCCGGCGATGCCGTACCCGTCGTACGCGAAGCTGAAGGACGACGACGTGAAGGCGCTGTATGCGTACTTCATGCACGGCGTCGAACCGGTGAAGCAGGCGAACCGGCCGTCCGACATCCCGTGGCCGCTCAACATGCGCTGGCCGCTCGCGTTGTGGAACGCGGTGTTCCTCGACACGACGCCGTACGCGGACAAGCCGGCCAAGGACGCGATGTGGAACCGCGGCGCGTATCTCGTGCAGGGGCTCGGGCACTGCGGGTCGTGCCACACGCCGCGCGGTGTCGGCTTCCAGGAGAAGGCGCTCGACGAAAGCGGCGCGGCGTTCCTGTCCGGCGCGTCGATCGACAACTGGTTCGCGTCGAACCTGACCGGCGAGCACAACACCGGGCTCGGCCGCTGGAACGAGGCCGACGTCGCGCAGTTCCTGAAGACCGGCGCGAACCAGCACGCGACCGCGTTCGGCTCGATGGTGAGCGTGATCAACCACAGCACGCAGGAACTGACCGACGACGATCTGGCTTCCATCTCGCGCTACCTGAAATCGCTGCCGGCGGCAGGCGGCACGGGCGCGCCGCCGTACCGCTATGATCCGAAGGCGACGCAGGTCGCGCTGGGCCGGCCGGCAGCCGATCCGGGCGCGAAGGTGTATAACGCTTACTGCCTGCATTGCCACGGGGCGGACGGGCGCGGCTATGCACCGTTGCTCGCGCCGCTCGCCGGCAATCCGAACGTGCTCGAGGCCGATGCATCGTCGCTGATCAACGTGACGCTGAACGGCAGCGACACGCTCGTGATCGGTGGCGTGCCGTCCGCGTATCCGATGCCGGCGTTCTCGAACCAGTTGAACGACCAGCAGGTCGCCGACGTGCTGACGTTCATGCGCGCCGGCTGGAACAACGGCGCGCCGGCCGTGCAGGCGGCGGACGTCGCGAAACTCCGCAAGGCGACGGCGGCCGCGCACTGAGCGCGGCGCGCCGCGAAACGAGGGCAGGCCGGCGTGCCTGCCGTCGATGCCGCCGGGTGCGTGCCTGCCCCGGCGGCTCGGCTTTTTCTGTCAACCGGCGCGTGGCCGTTCGCGGCAGCGCGCGTTTTATCGACGCAATGTAGGGGTGTCTGGATGGCTAACGTGACTTATACGGATACGCAACTGCTGATCGACGGTGAGTGGGTCGACGCCGCGAGCGGCAAGACGATCGACGTCGTGAACCCGGCGACCGGCAAGCCGATCGGCAAGGTGGCCCACGCGGGCATCGCCGATCTCGACCGCGCGCTCGCCGCCGCGCAGCGCGGCTTCGAGGCATGGCGCAAGGTGCCCGCGCACGAGCGCGCGGCGACGATGCGCAAGGCGGCCGCGCTGGTGCGCGAACGCGCGGACACGATTGCACAGCTGATGACGCAGGAGCAGGGCAAGCCGCTCACCGAAGCACGCGTCGAAGTGCTGTCGGCGGCCGACATCATCGAATGGTTCGCGGACGAAGGCCGCCGCGTGTACGGCCGGATCGTGCCGCCGCGCAACCTCGGCGCGCAGCAGACGGTCGTGAAGGAGCCGGTCGGCCCGGTCGCGGCGTTCACGCCGTGGAATTTCCCGGTCAACCAGGTCGTGCGCAAGCTGAGCGCCGCGCTCGCGACCGGCTGTTCGTTCCTCGTGAAGGCGCCGGAAGAAACCCCGGCATCGCCGGCCGCGCTGCTGCGCGCGTTCGTCGATGCGGGCGTGCCGGCGGGCGTGATCGGCCTCGTGTACGGCGATCCGGCTGAAATCTCGTCGTACCTGATTCCGCACCCGGTGATCCGCAAGGTCACGTTCACGGGTTCGACGCCGGTCGGCAAGCAACTGGCCGCGCTCGCGGGCCAGCACATGAAGCGCGCGACGATGGAACTGGGCGGCCATGCGCCGGTGATCGTCGCCGAGGACGCGGACGTCGCGCTCGCGGTGAAGGCCGCCGGCGGGGCGAAGTTCCGTAACGCCGGGCAGGTGTGCATTTCGCCGACGCGCTTCCTCGTGCACAACAGCATCCGCGACGAATTCACGCGCGCGCTGGTCAAGCACGCCGAAGGTCTGAAGGTCGGCAACGGCCTCGAGGAAGGCACGACGCTCGGCGCGCTCGCGAACCCGCGGCGCCTGACCGCGATGGCGTCGGTCGTCGACAACGCGCGCAAGGTCGGCGCGAGCATCGAAACCGGCGGCGAGCGGATCGGCGCGGAAGGCAACTTCTTCGCACCGACCGTGATCGCGAACGTGCCGCTCGAAGCGGACGTGTTCAACAACGAGCCGTTCGGCCCCGTTGCGGCGATTCGCGGTTTCGACAAGCTGGAGGAGGCGATCGCCGAGGCGAACCGTCTGCCGTTCGGCCTGGCCGGCTACGCGTTCACGCGTTCGTTCGCGAACGTGCATCTGCTCACGCAGCGCCTCGAAGTCGGGATGCTGTGGATCAACCAGCCGGCGACGCCGTGGCCGGAAATGCCGTTCGGCGGCGTGAAGGATTCCGGCTACGGGTCGGAAGGCGGGCCGGAAGCGCTGGAGCCGTATCTCGTCACGAAGTCGGTGACGGTGATGGCCGTCTGACGGTCGGTTGAGTGTGGGCGCGCCGTGATGCGTGCGGCGCGCCCGCTTTGCGGATGTCTCGATGCCAGTTGGTCGCCGTTCATGGGCGACGGTCGGCGCCTCGATGCCGGTCCAGCGTGGGCGGGGCCGGCTCGATGATCGCCCGGACTGGCGACGGCGCGCCGACGCGCCGGGTGCCGTCGCTTTCAATCGCAGGTCTCAAGCGTCAATCGTTTTTCGCTCGTCAAGCGTTATCGGACTCGACGGACGGTGCTTCTTGGCGTACGCGCGTGCCGCTATACGATCGACCTTCCGGTGATATTTGGCTTTCAGCCGTTGTACGAGCGTGCGGGCGTCTGAGCGATCGAGGATCGTGGTCGGCGCGCCGGTGTCCTGGACGAATTGCGGCTCAGTGACAAACATCCGCTGCTCGTGTTCCCAATTGCGATCGAACGCGATATCGATGGCGTGCAAAATCCTGGACGTGTAATCGAGCATGGCTTCGGCTGCTTCGCGCGTGATCATGTAGCACTGCAAACCGACCGGGCTTTCCATCCACATCAGCTTTGTACCGCTCGACAGGTGTGCGTATTCGGTTTGCTCGCGCCTGTTGAGCCACATCAATCGCACCATGTCCCAGTGCTCGCGCGTGGCGTACAGTTCTTCGGTCGCGGATTTGAAGCCATCCAGTAACGCCACGTCGTCCTCCATGATGCAGCACGCGTTGCTCCCCGACTCCACAAGTTGTCGCCAGACAGCGCGATGACTGAGATAGCAACCGAGCTCGCCCGGTGATAGCAGCCAGCCGTAACGGCGAAGGCGGGCGCCGGTGTCGTACCCGGGGATACCGTGACCGCAGCCTTTGAGTTCGAAGGCGTCGAAGAAGCGCGCATTGATATTTTGTTTCGCGAATTCCTCAACCATTCCTGCGCGGCGATCGTGTGCGCGCGCGAGTGAAATGCAGACGTATGACAGACCCCGTGTCATGCGAAATAACCCCGTAATAATTGAAAGAGTTTGGTCGGAAGATATCACACGCGTTACAACGCCCGAACTTCCTGCGTCGGCAGTTCAAATATCGACTGAATGGTTCGGCGGTATCTGCGGGTGGATCGATGCAGGTCCAGGGCGGCCCAGAATGCCATGCGCGCGGTAGAGCCAGCGCGAGCGCGCCACTTGGCGAGCACGGTCGCGAACGTGTCCATGAACACCGACTCATGGCAGCATTTCATCGAGCGGAACGTCCAGCGCGGATGTTCGCGCGTAGCAGCGACGGCGGGTTGACGCGCGTGCAGGCTGCCGCCGATTCATGGGCTGTGCTGTGCGCTTCGAGCGCCAGCAGGCGCAGGACTTCGAGGCGATGCCGCGGAATCGGCGAGCGGCCGGCGACGTAGTTCCGCACGGTGCGAATGCAGCAGCGGAGTGTTTGGGCGCTTCGAGCGATAGACAGGCCATCGGTGAGCGCGAGCAAATCGGCTTGCGCGCCGTGACGGCAGGCGGCGGCATTCATAGGCGTTGCGGGCGGTGAACTACCGGTTTTCGCTAGCGACTCAATTTTACATAACGTGAATTATCGACAAATTGGGGTGTAGTAGCTTTTTAGAAATGTCGTGTTCTAGCCATTTAGAAATGTCGCATTTGGACCTCGGTAAGCTTGCCGGTTCCCCGTCAGATCATGGAGCCGACGATGCACCGAACAGCTCTGGTGACATTG
>NZ_JACCQB010000022.1:0-100663 GCF_015712265.1 Burkholderia sp. 9777_1386
TCGCCGCTGGTGCCGATCTGCGTGCTGTCGCCGCTGGTGCCGATCTGCGTGCTGTTGCCGCTGGTGCCGATCTGCGTGCTGTCGCCGCTGGTGCCGATCCGCGTGCCGTAGCCGCTGGTGCCGATCTGCGTGCCGTAGCCGCTGGTGCCGATCTGCGTGCCGTTGCCGCTGGTGCCGATCCGCGTGCCGTAGCCGCTGGTGCCAATCTGCGTGCCGTAGCCGCTGGTGCCGATCCGCGTATCCGCAACACCGTTATCGGTGTGGTCCTTCGATTCGAGCTTCGGCAACGTCTTTGCCAAGCTGGTCGCGTCCTTCGCCAGGTCGAGCAGATACTTCACGGCGTCGGTGATGATCTGCGGGATGCCGATTTCGACATCCAACGTGATACGACGGGCCGCGACCTTCGAATCGCTACCGTCGCGGCTGATGTCGCCCGACAGGGTGACCTTGCAGAACCGCGACTGGTTGACGGGGTAGTACGCCCACACGTCGAGCGGGTTTTCGCAGGCATGGAACCCCGAACCGCACGCGCGGACCGGGCCGACGTGCTCGTACGTCTTGCCGACCTCGTACTGGAAGTCGCGGCAGCGCAGGTCCTTGTCGAAGCCCTTGTAGGCGACGATGGTCTTGTCGTCCATGTCAGGCCTCCGCGCAGGCTTTGATCAGCGCGGCGAACTGCTCCGGCTTCACTTCCGGCAGCTTCGTCGCGCCGAACTTCTTCAGCACGTCGATCGCGACTGCGCGGCCCTTCGTCTTCGCGAGACCCGTCACTGCGGCCGACGCCTGCTCGTACGTGACCGGAGCCGCGTCAGCATCCGGCGTGGTCTGCGCCGCCGGTTCGTCCGCAGGCGGCGCATCGCCAGCCGACGACGCACCGCTTTCGGAGCTCGCGCCCTTCTTCTCGGACGCATCGCCAGCTGCCGCAGTACGCGGGGTACGGGCAGGCGTCTCCTTCCCGGCATCCGGCTTTTTTGCGGATTCGGCCTCCGGCCGCGCGGCGATCGGTTGCAGGTTCAACGCGAGCAGCGTCTCCGTCAGCTTCAGGACGGCGGCGGTGTTCTCGGCGATGGTTTTCTCGATACTCATGACTTAGGACTCCTGATTCGTAGGCTGCAAGAAAGCAGCGAGGCGGGTGAACACTTCACCCGCGTCTTCGACGAGGGCAAAGAACTTGCGGGTGAATTCGAGGTCGTGACGCAGCTGCAGCGCGTTCTCAATGCCGTGCTCGCCGATCTCCTTCAGCAGGCCGATCGTCGTTTCCGTATCGGTGATGCCGGCGTCGAGCAGGTTCTTCACGTCCGTAGGGCTGGCGCCGAACTCGTCGAGTACGGGCTCGAGATCCAGCAGGCCCGAATCAACGATCGCTTCGAGCCGCGCGGCGAGCACGAGCTCTGCGGGCGTGACGGTGAGCGAATCGCGCTCGGCGTGGAGCACGTTGAGGAGTTCGCGGTCACTGAGCCGCGCGAGGTTTTCGACGGTCAGCATGATCAGCACCAGACGATGTCGGCGTATTCGATGGTCTCGAAACGCTCGTGGATGCGGTGGCCCGACGACGTGACGTAGTCGACGGAGTGGAGGACGCCGTAGCGGAGGTTGACGTAGGAGTGGTGGCGCATGATCACTCCTCGTTCGCGTGCAGCCCGCGCATCGCGACGAGCACGACACCGGTCAGCACGCAGAGCGTCGTGGCGACGCCGGCGAGGAAGCCGTAGACGAACTGGGTGGTGATCATGCCGCGCTCCCGAGCAGTTCGAGGGCGATGCAGATCGCGTCGCACGGATGCGCGGCGATCACGGTGATCTTGCCGGCGGTGCAGCGGACGCTATACAGACGTCCGGGGAGGATGGGGGTTGCGCTCATGGGCTCTGTCCTTGCAAGCAGTGATTTGCTTGTGCTTGCAAGAATAGAGACGCGCTATGCTTGTATCAAGATGTGAACAGCGGGTGGTACAAGTGACGCTTGTGTTACCAATCGGCAGTTACGAAGCCGGGTCCGTATGAAAGGAGATCATCTGCGGGGCGCCTTCATACGACAGCATGCAACTGATCAATTCAGTGGTCTTTTCGGCGACGACGATGCGGATGTCGAGCTTCAACATCTGCAATTCGCGCATGAACCGCGCGACGTGGTGCTCGATTTGCTCTCTGTAGTCATCCGGATACTTGCGCTCCGGGTCGCGAAGAAGGATAAGGGCGAGCAGATAGGCGCGCTTTACGCCTACGCCCTCGTCAATGCGTGACAGCCATAAGAGCCGCCAGAGATGCGCTTCGATCTGGTTCGACAGATTGTTTAAGACAGGATGGGATCGAAATACCCATTCGGCAGCCAGATTCGGTGACAAATAGTCGAACTGTCGCGTGTTATCGAACAGCGTCACCTGCTTCTGGAAATACGTGTGCGCGCCTGGGACCGCTTCAACAATTGCCCGCGCGACCCGATGCTCAAACTGGCGGTGCATTTCCTGAAATTTGAGGATACCAGGCGTGGCGCTTCGCGTTGACGGGCGAATTATCCGCGGAGTTGCGTTGCGCGCCGTCGCGTACGCAGCCTCCAGTTGTGCATGGTCGCACCCCAAAACTTCAGCTATCGCGATACGGTTTAGGGGACTTGGGCGGGTGGTGCGTTGTTCCGGATCCGTGTTTTCCCATTGCTGGACTGCTTGCGTGCTGGCCTTTCCGCCAGCCTTCGTAATGGCCTCCGCAAACTGACGATGGTTCAGTCCGGCGGCCTCCCGATGCTTCTTCAGGAAATCCGCAAGTGCGTGTTCAGGGTTCATATGCATGTCGGAATACAAGGAATACTTGTAGTCTAACAAGCAACAAGCGTGAAATCAAAGACTTGAGGATCTTTTAAGAATTTGCAAGCAACCGAAAGGCGGCATAGAATCATTACATGCTTGTAACATCGGTGCTTGTAAAAATGAGCCAGCCCAAACACGCTACCCCCGAACCCGGCATCGCCAAGGCCGTCCGCATCATCGGCGGCCAGGCGGCGCTGTCCGCAGAGCTGACGAAGCTCCTGACGCCGTGCGGAAAGAAGGTGTCCCAGCAGGCGGTGAGCCTCTGGGTGCGGAACGGCTACGTGCCGCCTGATCGCGTGCTGCTGGTCAGCGAATGCACCGGCCGCCGCGTGATGCCGCAGGAGCTGCTCGACCCCACCTTGCGCGAGATCATGCTCGCGATGATTTCTCCGGCGCCGCTCCCGGCCTGATCACGATGGGAACGGCCAATCCCCGTTTTTGCCTGCCGCGTCAGCACGTTTCGGCGCGACGGCCTGGCACAGGCGGGCGAGCTCCGCCTGCTGCATGCGCAGCCGCAGGTCGATCGCCTCGCCGTGCAGACGGAGCGCTTGCAGTAACAGCTTCGTTTCTTCGGTCTCCGCTTTCGCGACCAGCCCTTGGATCCGTTCGAGCAGCACGCCCGGCGTGACGTCTTCGAAAGGGTTTTGATAGGTCTGACTCATTCCTGCCTCCCTCCGTGTTGCTGATCCGCAATCTTGCCACGGTCGGGGGCTTTCTTTTTGCCCAGACATCATGAAACGTGATCTGACAACCTTTCCGCTCGACCTCGGCAGCGAATTGATCGTCGACAACTTTGCCGGCGGCGGCGGAGCCAGCACCGGCCTTGAGCGGGCGTTCGGGCGTCCGGTCGACGTCGCGATCAACCACGACCCCGAAGCGCTCGCGATGCATGCGGCGAATCACCCGCACACCGCGCACCACTGCGAAAGCGTATTCGATGTCGATCCGGTCGCGATCACCGGCAACCAGCCGGTCGGCCTCGTATGGCTGTCGCCCGACTGCAAGCACTTCAGCAAGGCAAAGGGCGGCAAGCCCGTGTCGAAGAAGATCCGCGGGCTCGCGTGGATCGCACTGCGCTGGGCCGCGACCGTGAAGCCGCGCGTGATCATGCTGGAGAACGTCGAAGAATTCGTGACCTGGGGCCCGCTCAGCGCCGACGGCCGGCCGTGCCCGAAGAACCGCGGCCGCACGTTCCGCTCGTTCGTGAACGCGCTCGCGCGCCACGGCTACCGCGTCGAGCACCGCGAGCTGCGCGCGTGCGACTTCGGCGCGCCGACGATCCGCAAGCGCCTGTTCCTCGTCGCGCGGCGCGACGGATTGCCAATCGTCTGGCCGACGCCGACGCATGGCGACCCGAAGAGCACGGCCGTGCGCGCCGGCGCGCTGCAGCCGTGGTGCACCGCAGCCGACTGCATCGATTGGTCGATCCCGTGCCCGTCGATCTTCGAGCGCGAGCGCCCGCTGAAGGACGCGACGCTGCGCCGCATCGCGCGCGGGATCATGAAGTTCGTCGTGAACAGCGCCGACCCGTTCATCGTGAAGTTCTCGCAGAACAGCACGGGCCAGACGCTCGACGAGCCCATTCACACCGTCATGGCCGGCGCGCCACGCTTCGGCCTCGTCGTGCCGACCGTCATGCACATCACGCACCAGGGCGACGACCGCACGCGGCCGGCCGACGCTCCACTCGCGACCATCACGACGGCGCAACGCGGCGAGCAGGCGCTCGTCGCCGCGACGCTGATCCAAACCGGCTACGGCGAGCGGTCTGGCCAAGCGCCGCGCGTGCCAGGCCTTGACAAGCCGCTCGGCACGATCGTGGCTGGCGGGGCGAAGCACGCCGCCGTGACCGCGTTCCTCGCGAAGCACTACGGCGGCGTAACGGGCACGCGCATCGACGTACCGGCCGGCACCGTGACGACCAGCGACCACCATTCGGTCGTGACCGCCCAACTCGTCGGATGCGGCGGCCGCGCCGCCCAGTCGCGCCCGCGCGACGCGAGCGAACCGACGGCAACGGTTACGGCGAAAGCTGACACTGCGGTCATCGCCTCCCACCTCGTGAAGCTGCGCGGCACCTGCCGCGACGGTGCGCCCGCCGACGAGCCGCTTCACACGATCAGCGCGGGCGGCACGCATCACGCCGAGGTTCGTGCGTTCCTGATCAAGTACTACGGCGAAGGCGGCCAGTGGCAGGACGCGCGCGAGCCGATGCACACGATCCCGACGCGCGATCGCATCGGCCTGGTCACGATCCACGGCGAGGACTATGCGATCGTCGACATCGGCATGCGCATGCTCACGCCGCGCGAGCTGGCCCGCGCGCAGGGCTTCCCGGACAGCTACGTGCTCGATCCGGTCGTGAACGGCAAGCCGCTGTCGAAGTCGGCGCAGGTGCGCATGATCGGCAACAGCGTGTGCCCCGACGTCGCGACCGCGCTGATCCGCGCGAACTTCTCTCACGAGCAGATGCTGCAGCAGGTGGTCGCATGACGACAACCAACCCGGAGGAGCGGGGCGCCGGCGCGCGCCCCGCCGACTGGCTGCACTTCGACCTCGTGCTCGGTCTCGGGCTCGACCTGCTGCCCGTCGTCTCCAATACGGCCGCCGAGCGCTCGCCCGACAGCAAGCTGCGCGACCTCGGCAAGACGCCGAGCCGGTACAACGCCGCGCGGCAGGTCGTCGGCATCGCCGGCTGGACCGGCTACGCTGCCAGCGACGACGAGCTCGCGCGCTGGGCCGACGAGCCGGACTACGGCATCTGCATCCAGACGCGCGCGGCGCGCGCGCTGGACATCGACGTCCCGGACCCGGACGCGGCGCGCGCGATCACCGACTTCATCGCGCTCTGGCTGGGCGACGACCTGCCGACGCGATTCCGCGCGAACTCGGGCAAGGTGCTGCTCGCTTTCTACATGCCCGGCGGGTTCGCGAAGCGCAAGCTCGTCGTCGACGGCGGGGTGATCGAGTTCCTCGCGACCGGCCAGCAGTTCGTCGCGGCTGGCCTACACCCGAGCGGCGCGCGGTACGAGTGGCGCGGCGGGCTGCCGGCGGCGCTGCCCGAGTTGGCTGTCGACGAGTTCGAAGCGCTCTGGTCGGCGCTCGCCAAGCAGTTCGCCGTCGAGCCAGCGGAGCAGGGCGACGCCCTGACGCCGCGACAGCGCGGGCCCAGCATCGCGGCGCCCGATCCGGTGGCCGACTGGCTGCGCGGCGAGGGGCTGGTGCTCGGCGAGGACCGCGAGGGCGCGCTGCAGCTGGCGTGCCCCTGGCAGCACGAGCACACCACGGGCGAGGCGGGCGACGGCTCGACGGTCTGGTTCCCGGCCGGCACGAACGGCTACGACCGCGGCCACTTCAAATGCCTGCATGGGCACTGCACCGGGCGCGGCGACGGCGAGTTCCTCGAGGCGGTCGGCTACGCCGAGACTGCGGCCGAGGAGTTCGAGGTCGTCGTGGCGTCGACGGCGGGCGCGGCAGAGCGCGAGCGGCCGCGCTACGTGCGCGACAAGCAGGGCAAGATCGAGGCGACGCTGGACAACGCGGCGAAGGCCGTGCGCGACCCGTACGAAATCGGGTTCGAGATCCGCTACGACACGTTCCGCGCCGAGATGATGCTGGCCGAGCGCGGCACGGGCGGCTGGCGACCGTTCGAAGACCAGGATGTCTCCGCGATCCGCATCCAGATGGAGCGGTGCGGGTTCAAGCGGCTGAGCAAGGAGCTCGCGCGCGATGCGATCGCACTGATCGCGAAGGAAAACCGGTTCGACACCGCCATCACGTGGCTCGAAGCGCTGCGGCACGACGGCGTGCCGCGCATCGACACGTTCCTGCGCGACTACCTCGGCGCGGCCGACACGCCGTACACCCGGGCCGTCAGCCGATACCTCTGGACGGCGCTCGCGGGGCGCGTGATGGAGCCCGGCTGCGAGGCGCCGATGGTCCCCGTGCTGATCGGTGGGCAGGGCGTCGGCAAGACGCGCAGCGTGAAGGCGATCAGCCCGGCGCGCGAGTTCTTCTCGGAGATGAACCTGGCCGACCGCGACGCGGACACCAGCCGGCAGATGCGCGGCAAGCTGGTGATCGAGCTGGGCGAGCTGCGCGGCCTGCACTCGCGCGACGCCGAGGCGATCAAGGCGTTCATCAGCCGGACCGACGAGAGCTGGATCCCGAAGTACGAGGAGTTCGGCACGACGTTCCCGCGCCGCTCCGTGTTCATCGGCACGTCGAACCAGTTGCAGTTCCTCGACGACGATACCGGCGAGCGCCGCTGGCTGCCGGCCGAGGTCGGGCAGTGCGACGCGGATGCGATCGCGCGCGACCGGTTGCATCTCTGGGCCGAGGCGCGCGACGCATTCATCGTCGAGGGCATCGCCTGGCAGGATGCCGAGCGGCTGGCGCGCGAGGTGCACGGCCGGCACAAGATTCAGGACGAGTGGACGCAGCTCATCAGCGACTGGCTCGACGCGCCGCAGGACTTCGCTGAGAGCGGAGAAACCAACGCAACGTGCGATTTTCTGCGCGTTTGCGACGTGGCGCGCGGCGCGTTGAAGATCGAGGCGCGTTCGCTGGGAAGGCGCGAAGAAATGCGGATTGGCAAATGTCTGCGCGCTTTGGGTTACGAGCGGGTGTCGAAATGGGTTGAGAAGCGCAGCGCTTGGGTATGGGCACGTGTTCCCTCACTACCTCTCACTACCTCTCACCTCCTAGGTAGTGAGGCGTAGAGGCTTATGCAGCGGTAGTTTCAAGGATTCCTCACTACCTCTCCACTGATTTTGTAACTAATAACAGGTGCGATAAAAAGTCGTATTACGGGAAACAGAGGAAATAGGTAGTGAGGGGTGGTGAGGTTGGAGAGGGAAGTGGGCTTGTAGTTTTTCGCAGATTGGTGCATCCGTCGTTAGGTGCAATTTTTTACGTGTTCGATAAGGAGTGCAAAATGAAAGCTGGAATTTCCCCCGCCCTCCACGCCCGGTTTCAACGCGAAGCGCGGGCGATGGGCTTGACGGTTGAGGCGCTGGTCGAGCGCGCGTTGTTCGCGCTCGCCGACGAGATCGATACCCAGCGCCATGCGGCGCGCATCCGGCCGCGCGGAAAGAGCGTGACGTCGGTTCTGATCGATGAGGTGAGCCATGGCCAAGGGCGACTTGCAGAAGGCCGCTGACGAGTTCTGCAACGCGCTGGCGGCCCGCGCTCTGGTGATCGCGATCGAGTGGGCTGGGAGCGCATCAGCGCTCGCCAGAGCGCTCGGCGAATCGCATCACAACGGAACGAAGTGGGCGCAGCGCGGGCACATCCCGGTACGCGCAGCCATCAAGCTGGCGAAGCTGCCGGGCTTCCCGTTGTCGGTGGGCGACATGTGCCCAGGTGTCGACCTAAGGCCATACAAGCTCCAACAGTGTCCGCGATGCGGGCGTCGCTCAAGGTATTGGGTGAGCGGAGGTGGGTCTTTCGCTATGTTAAGCGACCGTTTAAAAGCCGCCCGCGAGAAGGGCTGATTTCGGGCCGCGAGGCGCGCTTTTCGTCAGACGATTGGCCCGCCTCGCGCACCCGATCGAGACCGCGAAAAGCTTCATGCTGCGCTGCACAATCGATAATAACGCCCCCTTCGAATCGCGAGGTGCGTATAACTCATTGATTTCATTCAGTTGGTGCGCCGCACAATGATTTGACATAATGGGCATTATCGCATTCCGACCGCGTGTGCTGCCGATTTTATCTCGCATTGCGGGATTCTGTAAGAATTGTAATATTCTCCCGACCCGGAGGGGGTAAATCGCGACGTAAGGTAACGGTTACTACCCTGTTTCCGACGCGCGCCCAGCGACAAAGGGACCCGCCCGAGGCACACGCGCAATATTTTACGCGTTCAACCCAATCCGCAGCGCGCGGCGTCCAACAAACAAAAAGCCCCGCCGAAGCGGGGCCGACATCGACGCGCGACGCGCGATCAGAGTTTCGCGGCAAGCGCCTCCTTCAGGCCCACCAGCTTCGCCAGGCCCAGGCCGATCGACACGTCGACGAACTCGGCCTCGACGTGCGACAGGATCGTGTGTACGACGCCGACCACCTCGGCCGGCAGTTGCTCGAGGAGGTCGAGCGTCGAGAGCGGGGCGCCCTCGGCTGCCGGCGCATCACTTTGGCCGGCCGCGGTGCCGGAGTCGGGCGAGGCAGTGCTCGCAGACGATGCCGTAGCGCTTGCGGCAGCGCCGTCCGCAGGCGGCGCAACGCCTTCCCCCAGCGCAACAGCCTCGGCCGCCACGTCGGGCACGGCCTGCGCCGCGCTGCCGGCGAGCGGCGCGATCTGCTCACCAGGGCCAGCCGCGGGGATCCCCTCGGGCGCCGGCGCGACCGGCGTCGAGGGGAGGGAATCCGTCGCGCCGCCAGTCGAGGCAGCATCGACAGCAGTAGGCGAAGGGACCGGCGTCGAGGGCGCCGTCGCATCGACGGCAGGCGCGTTTCCCGCGTCGGGCGCCGGCGGCGCGTCGGTGGTTTCGGGGGTCAAGAGGTCGGACATTGTGGGCTCCTGGGGTGAACGCCGCGCACGGCGGCAAGGAAAGTGCGGTACGCGTCGCCGACGGTCTCGCCGGTGCCGACAACCGCGAACTGCGTGTGCTCGCAATGCCAGAGCCCGTCGTGCAGACGGAAGTGGCATTGCGAGATGTCTTTGGGCTGGTCCATGGAAAATCGAAAGCTTGGGTTTGCGGTGTGCGTGTGCTTATGATGTTTCGCAATCCTTAGAAAGTCCATGAATAAGCCACGCAACGCCATCGCAGGTCAGCCGATCGATACCGAGCCCGACGAGGCGCGGCGCGACGCATTCGTCGCCGCGTACTTCGAGACCGGCAAGCAGAGCGAGTCCGCGGCGATCGCGGGCGTGCACCGGAGGACCGCGCAGGAGTGGGTGAAGGCCGCGTGGTTCGAGAAGGCGCTGCGCGAGCTGCGCCGCGCGCGCGACAAGCGGCTCGACGCGCGCATCACGAAGATCCTCGACCAGTCGCTCGAGCAGCTCGAGGAACGGATCGAGAACGGCGATCGCAAGGTGATCACCGTCGGCCGCGGCGAGCACGCGCGCATCGAGGTGGAGAGCGTGCCCGTGCCCGCGCGCGACCTCGCGATCATCACCGGCGTGCTGTTCGACAAGCGCGCGGCGCTGCGCAAGGCGCCGGAAGAGGACGAGAACCCGGAGATGTCGGCGCTGGAGCGCATCGCGGACAAGCTGCGCGAGGCAGCGATCCAGCAGAAGGCGATGCGCAACGACGCTGCGGTCGACGTCGAGGCGCACGAGGTGGTCGGCGGCGCGCCGGCCGATGACGTGTCGGACCTGGTGTGAGGAGCGAACCGATGAACGGTTACGAATTCATGGACGCGCACCCGCTCTTGACGGTGATTCTGGCGTTTGTTGCAGCGTCGATCGTTTCTCGCCTGTATCGAGTCGCAATGGTGGCTGCTCGTGGCTGGCCGCCGGCGCACCTCGATGCCGACGGCGATTGGAAGAAGGAGGACTGAACATGCCCGCGAATTCCCGCGCCCATAAGGGCGAAAAGCGCAAGCCCGGCAAGTCGCCCATGAAGCGCGCCGAGCCGACCGGCAAGTCGCCCACCAGCAAGCAACTGCCGGAGCGGCAGCGCAAGCACCGCGCGAAATGAGGCTCGCATCTCAGCACCCCCGACTCGGCAAGCCGCACCTCGCGATGGTGTGCGGCCGCTGGGTTGCCGTGACCGATTCGTTCTGCTCGCGCCTGGATGCCGATCTGGCGCGCGCGTGGGCGCTCGGCCGCAACCTCGGGGCCTGACATGCCGCAGCTCGCGCGCTCGCCGACGCAGACGGTCCGCGTCACGCGGCCGAACCTGAAGCCGACGCGCACGAAGCTCGACGCCGCGCTGATCGAGGGGTTCCAGAAGGTCTACCTGTTCGACAAGTTCGACTCGCCGGCGCCGACCGCGGCGTTTCACCGGACGATGTGGGACGAGGCGGCGAACGAGGACAACCTGTACTGCGCCTGGGCGGCGCCGCGCGGGCACTCGAAGAGCACGTCGATCACGCTGACGTTCGCGCTCGCTGCGATCGTGTTCCGGATGCGCGATCACATCATGATCGTGTCCGACTCCGAGACGCAGGCGGTCCACCAGCTCAAGGAGATCAAGACCGAGTTCTACGAGAACGAGGATCTCTGCGCCGACTTCCGCGTGAAGCAGCTGCTGAAAGATACGGAGACCGAGATCATCGTCGAGTTCGCGGACGGGCACCTGGTGCGCGTCATTGCGAAGGGCTCCGAACAGCGCCTGCGCGGGCTGAAATGGCGCGGCAAGCGGCCGAACCTGATCCTCGGCGACGACCTCGAATTCGACGAGATCGTGACGAACCCCGAGCGCCTGAAGAAATTCAAGGGCTGGTTCTTCAAGCAGCTCCTGCCGGCCGGCGCGAAGGATTGCCTGATCCGCATCGTTGGCACGATCCTCGCGTTCAACTCGCTGCTCGCCGAGCTGATGGACGACCCGGGTTGGGTCACGCACCTCTGGGCCGCGCACGAAGCGTTCGACGATTTCTCGAACATCCTCTGGCCGGAAGCATGGACCGAGGAGCGGCTGCGCGCGGTGCGCCAGACGTTCGTGAACCAGGGGCAGGCCGACGCGTACTCCCAGGAATACCTGAACCGGCCGATCGCCGAGGGCAACGCATTCTTCGAGCGCGAGCACCTGCTCGACCTGCCGGATGAGTGCTATCGCGACTGGGAACTGGCGCCTGGCCGCCGGCTCGTCAACTTCTACGCGTCTGTCGACCTCGCCGTATCGACCCGGCAGTCGGCCGACCGCTCCGTGATCAGCGTCGCGACGCTCGACGCCGCGCAGTACCTCGACATCGTCGACTGCCGCAAGGGTCGGTGGGATCCGAAAACGCTGGTCGACCACATCTTTGCAGTGCAGGACGAATACGAGCCGGTGCTCTGGTTCGTCGAGTCGGGCGCGATCCTGAAAGCGCTCGGCCCATACCTGAATGAGGAGATGGCGCGCCGGAACACGTTCCTGTCGCTGCACCTGATGGTGCCGGGCAAGGACAAGGTCACGCGGGCCCGCTCGATCCAGGCACGGATGAAGGCCGGCCGCGTGCGCTTCGACAAGGGCGCGGATTGGTACGACGACGTCGAGCAGGAACTGCTGCAGTTCCCGCGCGGCGCGCACGACGACATCGTCGACACGCTCAGCCAGCTCGGCCTCGCGCTCGATGAGGTGATCGCGCCGCCGACCGAGGACGAGCTCGAGGAGCAGGAATACGCCGAGGAGCTGGCCGAGGCGAACCAGAGCGGCCGCAACCGCACAACCGGATACTGAGATGCAGATCGCACACCCCGTCAAGTTCGAGACGATCGTCGGATCGAACAACCTCGTCGAGCACATGCACGAGGACGACGTCGCGCTCGTCGGCGAGACCGTCCGCCGCCAGTACGACGCCGACAGGCAGAGCCGGTCGCAGTGGGAGGACCGGTACGCCGAGGCCGAGAAGCGCGTGATGCAACTCGCCGAAGAGAAGACGTGGCCGTGGCCGAAGGCGTCGAACATCAAATTCCCGCTGATCACGATCGCGACGCTCCAGTACCACGCGCGCGCCTACCCGGCGTTGGTGCCGAGCGGATACCCGGTGAAATGCCGCGTGATCGGCGACGACCCGGACGGGAAGAAGGCGCAGCGGGCGAAGCGCGTGTCGGAGCACATGAGCTTCCAGGTCATGGAAGAGGACGCCCAGTGGGAGGACTCGACCGACAAGGCGCTGATCGTCCAGGCGATTATGGGCTGCGCGTTCAAGAAGACGTACAACAGCTCCAGCCGGCGCTGCGTCGTGTCCGAGCTCGTGATGCCGAAGGATCTGGTCGTCAACTACTGGGCGAAGTCGCTCGAAACCGCGCCGCGGATCACGCACGTGATCGGCTTGTCGCGCGACGAGATCGAGGAGCGCGTGCGCCGCGGCCTGTTTTCGCGCGCGGCATCTCCGTCGGCGCCGGACGATGCGTCCGACGAGGAGACGCCGCGCAGCATGCCGGTGTCGAGCGTGATCACCGAGGCCGAGAACGAGATTTCCGGCATCCAGCCGCCCGCCGCGGACGACGACATGCCGATCATGCTGCTTGAGCAGCACTGCTGGATCGACCTCGACGGCGACGGGATGCGCGAGCCGTATATCGCGTCGGTGCGCGCCGACGATGGCACGCTGTATCGCCTGGTCGCGCGCTTCGAGGACGACCGCGTCGAACGCAACGAGAACGGTGAGATCGTGCGCATCGAGCCGGAGCAGTATTTCTCGAAGCTCGAATTTATCCCGGCGCCGGACGGCTCGATCTACGGGATGGGCTTCGGCATGCTGCTCGGCGCGGTGAACGACGCCGTCGACACGGCGATGAACCAGATGTTCGATGCCGGCACGATGTCGAATCTGGGCGGCGGCTTCCTCGCGCGCGGCATCCGCCTGAAGGGAACAGGCGAATACAGCTTCAAGCCGCAGGAGTGGAAGCGCACCGACTCGACGGCCGAAGACCTGCACAAAGGCATCTACCCGCTGCCGGTGCGCGAGCCGTCCGGCGTACTGTTCCAGCTGCTGAACCTGCTGATCGAGTGGGGCGCGCGGATCGGCATGGCCACCGACGCGGCGACCGGCGAGAACCCCGGGCAGAACCAGAAGGTCGGGACGACCGAAGCCGTGATCGAGCAGGGCGAGAAGGTATTCAACGGCATCTACAAACGCACGTATCGCGCGATGAAGCGCGAGTTCCGCCTCATCTACCGCCTCAACTACCTGGCGAAGCCGCTGTCGGGCCGCTTCGACTACGCCGACGACACCGGCAACGGCGGATACGCGCTCTGGGAGGACTACTTCGAGTCCAACAAGTCCGTGCTGCCGAGCGCGGATCCCACGATCGCATCGCGCGAGAAGCTGGTGCAGCGGAACATGACGATCCGCCAGCTGGCCGGCTCCATGCCGGGCTACAACCGATACGCCGTCGAGCGCCGGCTGCTCGAAAGCATGGAAGTGCCGAACATCGACGAGATTTTCCCGAAACCGGGCACGCCGGGCGCGCAGCAGCCGTCGCCGCCGCCGAACGTCATGGTCGCGCAGATCAAGGCGAGCGTCGAGAAGGCCAAGATCGAGGCCGCCGACCGCCGCCATCAGCTCGAGCTGATGGAAAACGCACGCCTGAACCAGGCCAAGATCATGCAACTCGAGGCTCAGGCGCTGAAGCTGCGCACGGAGGCCGGCGTCGCCGAGAACGGCCAGATCCTATCCCTGATGGATCAGGAACTGCGCGCCGCGAAGCAATTCCAGGATCAACTGACCGGGGCCATCGCCGGTTACTCGCAGATTTTCGACCAGATGGCACAAACGCAACCAGGAGCAAGCAATGGGAACACCCCTCAGCAAGGAGCAGTGGGAGGCATGGCAAACCCAGCCGGAAACGCTGGCGTTCAAGGCGTACCTCAAGGCTGAAATCGCGCTCGCGAAAGATGCCTGGGCGGCCGGCGAGCTGACAGCGGGCCGTAACGCGCAGGACATCGCCGTCGCGAACCTCGCCGCGGTCGAGAACGTTCGGTTCGCGCAGCGGGTCATCGACCTCGACTACGACGACGTCGTGCGCATTACCGAGGAGGTTGTGTCGTGAAGAACACTTCGGGATTCCAACCGCTGGGACACCGCTTGCTCGTCAAGCCGGATTCGGTCGAGAAGAAGACGGCCAGCGGCCTGCTCCTGGTCGAGGAAACGACCGGCCGCGACGAGATGGCGCAGGTGAAAGGCACGGTCGTCGCCGTCGGCGACGGCTGCTGGAAGGACACGCCGGTCGGCGACTGGTGCAAGCCGGGCGACCGGATCGTGTTCGGCAAATATTCCGGCCTGGTATGGGCCGGCCACGATGGCGCCAAGTACCGGATCTTGAACGATCTGGATGTGGTCGGCCTTGAGATGGAGGTGGAAAATGCAGGTTGACGAGCAAGTCGACGATCAGAACGTTGACACCCAAGATATTCAGGACTACCGTTCAACTGCAACGGAGCCCGGCGACGACACGACGGCGGGCGACGTCGAGGAACAGGCGCGCGCGCTGGGCTGGGTACCCGAAGAGGAGTACACCGGACGGGCCCCGTGGTCGCCCGCCGATGAGTTCCTCGAGAACCATTCGAAGCACAACGGCCAGCTGCGCAAGGCACTGGACCGTCAGGCGAAAGAGCTCGACGCTCTCAAAAAGCAGATGCAGGGCATGGATGCGGCTCACAAGCGCATCTTCGACCTGCAGATCAAAAAGCAGAAGGAAGAGTTCGATCAGCAGCTCGCCTTTTTGAAGGCGCAGAAGCGCGAAGCGATCCGGGCCGGCGAGCATGACCAGGCGGCCGAGATCGACGAGCAGATCGACACGCTCCGCGAGCGCGGCCCGGACCTCCCGGAAGCCCCCGACAGCACTGCATCGAAACCCAGCACTCCGCAGCAGGACTGGCGCAAGAACCCCGTGCTCGTCGAATGGGCTGAGCGTAATCCGTGGTTCGAGCGCGACGAGGACCTGTCGGCCTACGCCGGCGGGATGGGACAGCAAATCCGGCAGCAAAACCCCGGAATGCCGTTCCCCGAACTCCTCGAGGAAGTCTCGCGCCGCGTGAAGCGCGCGTTTCCGCACAAGTTCACCCGTCGCGGGAGCCCGGTCGAGGAAACGACGCCTGGCGCAACGTCGGGGTCGGCAGGCAAGGGCACTTACGCCTCGCTGCCGAAGGACGCGCGGGAGATGTGCGACGAGGCCGTCGCGGAAGGCGGGATCACCCGCCAGCAATGGGTCGAGCTGTACTACGGGTACGAAGAACGGAGGAAACGCTGATGCGCGCTCGTGAACGATTGGACGCCCTCGCCGCTACGGCGGATGCGAAGGGCTCGACGGAAGCGGCCGACCTGGTCGCGCAGGAAGTCACGCGCGAGGTGCGCGCGACCCGCGAACAGGCCGACCGCAACGTGAATGAAGCGCGCACGCGGCAGCGCGGCGTGTTCAACGGCACGAACAAGAAGCTGGACGTGCTGACGGAGATCCCGGGCTTTCACCTGCACTGGATCAACGACACGCCGGGCCGCCTGCAGCGCGCGATCTCGGGCGGCTACGACTTCGTCAAGAAGGACGAGGTCGAGCTGACCGAAAGCAACAAGGTCGTCGAGCGCAATTCGGATATTGGCGACAAGATCCGCGCGATCGTCGGCACGACGGACCGGAACGAGCCGTTGTACGCCTACCTGATGAAGATCCGGCAGGAGTGGTACGACGAGGACCAGACCGATGCGATGACGAAGGTCAAGCAAACGGAGGCCGACATGGTCCGTCAGGGCGGCATGAACGCTGATCGGATCGGCGAGAAGTACTTGCCGGACAACCGCCGATCGGCACTGGTGCGACGTGAAGGCGAATTCACGCGCACCGTGACGTGATCTGAACAGGGAGAGAAGCAATGGCGAACGTGGTTGCCCCGATGGGCTTTGTTCCGGTGCGCGGCATCAACACGTACCAAGGTCAGACCAACATCTACTACATCCCGTCGACGGATACGAACCAGTATTCGATCGGCGACGCGGTGAAGTCGGTGGTGGGCGCCGACACGGCGAACGGCTTTCCGTGCGTGACGAAGTCGACGGGCGCCGCGTCCGAATATCAGCGCGGCGTGATCGTCGCGGTCCTGCCGGTTCCGGCCGTGGGCACGCCGTCGTTGATCGGCACGCCGCTCGCGCTCGAAAACATCGGCATCCCGGCGACGAAGACGCAGGGCTACTACGTCGAAGTCGCCGACGACCCGAACCAGCTCTTCGAGCTGCAGGACGACGGCCTGTCCGGCCTCACGGCGGCCGCTGCGAGCAAGAACGCTGGCTTCACGCCGACGAATCCGACCTCGCCGCTCGCGATCTCGGCCACGGTGCTGACGACGTCGACCGTCGCGACGACGGCCACGCTCCCGCTCAAGATGATGGGCCTGTCCCAGCGTCCGGCGCCGGGCGGCGGCAACTCGCTGGGCGCGAATGCGCGCTGGATCGTGAAGTTCAACCTGCACGAGCTCTCGGGCTCGGGCGTGGCTGGCGCGTAACAACTCAGGCTATCAGGGAGAAAAGAGATGGCAGGTGTGATCACCACCGGCAATTTGCCGAAACTGCTCTGGCCGGGGTTGTTTGCGACCTTCGGCCGTGGCTACAACGAGACCGCGCAGGAATGGAAGCCGCTGGTCGAGGTCTTCAGCTCGAAGAAGGCGTACGAGGAAATCGTCCAGGTTGTCGGCTACGGCGCCGCGCCGGCCAAGCCGGAAGGCACGCCGACGATGTACGACAGCGAGTGGCAGGGCTTCATCACCCGCTTCATCCACATCGCGTACGGCCTCGGCTACATCGTGACGCAGGAAGAAATCGACGACAACCTGTATCCGCAAGTCGCGTCGGAGCGTGCTGAAGCGCTGGGCTTCTCGTTCCGCCAGACGAAGGAAACGATTGTCGGTAACTTCTACAACACGATGTTTACGCGCAATGGCTCGGACGGCGTGCCCGTGATCAGCGCGGCCCACCCGCTGCAGGGCGGCGGCACTGGCACGAACACCCTGACGGTGGCGGCCGACCTGTCGGAAGCCGCGCTCGAGGATCTCAGCATCCAGATGTGGCTCACCACGGACGACCGCGGCAACCGCATTTCGCTGATGCCGCGGTCGCTGCACGTGCACCCGTCGGAAATGTTCAATGCGCAGCGCATCCTGAAGTCGACGTTCCAGAGCGGCACCGCGAACAACGACATCAACGCGCTGAAGTACCTGAACATGTTCCCGGAAGGCGTGAAGATGAACCGCTACTTCACGGCGCCGCACGCGTTCTTCATCCGCACGAACATCATGGCCAAGCAAGGCCCGATCCTGTTCGAGCGCAACAAGATCAAGTACTCGGACGACGGCGACTTCGACTCGGGGAACATCAAGTACAAGGCGTACGAGCGCTACTCGGTCGGCATGGCCGACTGGCGCGGCGTGTTCGGCTCGAACGGGCCGTAATCGACGCTGACCAGGTGACGGGGCCACGCGCCCCGTTGCCTTCGTGAGGATCCAGATGAACAAGAAAACGCGTTCGGGCGTGCTCTCGAAGACCGATCACAAGTCGAAGGCGCGCGTGCCTGTGAAAGGCTCCGCGTCGATGAGCGGCCCCGAAAAGCTGCTCAGCGTGTCGAAGCCGGCGCGCGGCGCCGCGCGCGGCACGACGAGCTCGCGCGTGAAGCACCGTAAAACGATGTACTGATAGGAGCGCCACATGGTCGCTGTTGCATCGCAGCCGCCCGTTCGGCTCCCGGCCGGTCAAACGACTGATGCGCCGTGGCAACCCCTCGCCGACTGCGGCGCGGGCAATCCGTTTTTCTATCACGGCGTGCAGGACGATTTCGATTCGTCGCTGACGACCAGCATCTGGACGCAGAGCAAGACCGGTAACGGTTCGGTCGCGCACACTGCCGGCGATGGCGGTCTCGCGCTGTTCACGACGAACAGTTCGACGCCGGTCGGCACCGACTACGCCGCGATCCAGCTGCCCGCCGCCAGCTTCACGTTCACGAAGCCGAAGAAGTTCTTCTTCCTCGCCCGCCTGCAGGTGAGCGACGCCGTGAACGCTGGCTTCATCGCTGGCCTGGTCGACAGCCAGGCCAACCCTTTCGTCTCGCCGACCGACGGTCTGTACTTCCTGAAGGCGAGCGGCGCGGCGAACAACCTGATTCTGCGCAGCATGGTCGGCAGCGCGAACACGGACCTCGCGATCCCGACTTCGGCGTACGCGCTCGCGAACAACACGAACATCGACCTGGCCTTCTCGATCGACCGCAACGGCAACGTCGGCGCGTACGTCGGGGGCCAGCTGGTCGGCTTCATTCCGCAGTCCGGCGTCGGCAGCGTGAACCCGTCGCGCGGCGCGTGCGCGAAGTTCGCGCCGACGCTGACCACCGCGAACCTGAACCTGACGCTGGGCGTGCTGTCGGGCACGGCATCGAGCAAGACGATGACGGCCGACTTCGTGACGGCGCAGAAGGAGCGTTGATATGCCGGCGACCGTCAGCGCTCGGATCCTCGAAGACGGGCCGCGCAATGCCGTGCTGCTCGTGCAGGGCGACAACGGCGGATCGGGCGGGGGTGATCTGGCGTACCAGCCGTTGATCCTGCCGTCCGCGCTCGGCTATATCGATCAGGCGCGCAACCAGCGCGCGGCGCAGCTGCGCGTCGACTCGATCGAATGGGATATTCAGGCCGAAGTGCAGATGCAGGTTCTGCTGTACTGGGACGCCACGACGCCGCAGCAGTTCTACGACTGCATCGGCCGCGCGAACAAGTACTTCCGTGACTTCGGCGGACTGTACGTGCCCGCGGGCCTCGCCGGCGCGACGGGCGGCATCGGCATCGCGACGAAAGGCGCCAGCACGACGGTCGACAACGGCTACACGCTGCTGCTGCGCCTGGTGAAGCAGTAAGGAGGCGGCAATGGGCCGCGCGGATTTCTGGAAGCGGGGGCAATGGAAGGCGATCTGCGATGTTTGCGGACAGGCCTACCACTCGAACCAGTTGAAGGAGCGCTGGGACGGCTTGATGTGCTGCCCGCAGGACTGGAATCCGCGCCAGCCGCAAGACTTCGTGAGGGGCGTGATCGATCGGCAGTACGTGCCGTGGTCTCGCCCCGATGTGCAGCCGCCGTTCGTGTCGACCGTGAGCGCGATCCTCCTCGACACCAACGGCTGCCCGATTCTCGATACGTTCGGCACCCCCATCTTGGCGACTTCGTAGATGAAACAAGGCAGCTATCCGATCGGAAGTCGCGCGCTGCAGCCGACCGACACGCTGACTGGCGTCGTCTCGGGTGGGACGGCGGACGTACCGCTGTCGCTGCTTACGCAATACATCAACCAGAATTTTTTTCCCGCGCTGGTCGGCTCGGTCCGCCCGGCGGCTCCCGCGCTGGGGCAACTTTTCATTGACTTGACACTGGGTCCGTACGGGCAGCTCATCTACTGCGCCCAGGTAGTACCGACCGTCTGGTGTAACACTGCTGGAGTTCAGGTATGAAACGAATCATTGTGGGCATCGCGGCGCTTCTGGTATCGCTGGCCGCGCTCGGACAGACGTATCAAGTCCAAAATCTCCAGGTCAACGGATCCGCGACCATCCCGGCGGGGGCGATCAACGGCACGACGATCGGGGGCTCTGCGCCGAGCAGTGGCGCATTCACGACGCTCCAGGCGACCGGCACGGTGTCGGGCGTCGGGTTTGCGAACTACCTTGCGGCTCCGCCCGTCATCGGTGGCACGACGCCGAACAATGCAGCGTTCGCTCAAGTCGTGGTGAACGGCAACGCGGCGGGGATCGCGAAGTTCGGCGCGACGTCCGATTGGCTCTCGCCGATCATCAATTGCACGACGAATTGCGCGACGGCATGGTCGTTGTCGCCGAGCGGGTATCTGGCGCTCGTCGGCGGCTCTCGCACATCCGACAACACGCTGGCGGGCTCGCAAGGGACGATCGGTGTCGCTGGCTACGCGCTGAACAACAACACCACGCAGGTGATGACGGGTTACGCGGGCTATTTCGAGGCGCGCGCGACGACGCCCGGTGTCGGCATCACGCAGGGTGTCGAGATCGACATGGTCAACCAGGGTACGAGCATCGCGATCGACCCGTACAACATGCAGCAGACCGGCGAAACGCCCGCACTCTGGTTGTCGTCCGGCCGCCCGGACGTAACGGCCGGCGCGGTGAACGCGTCGGCCGCGATCGGCATTATCAACAACCATACCGCGTTCAACGATGGGATCGTGTTCGGCAGCAACTCGCTCGCCGTGAACAGCGGGGAAGCAGAAGCGATCCTGATGGGCCCGAATCACGCGCTGTCGTGGTACGCGAGCGCGGGGACGATCGTATCGCGCATCCGAAGCGACGCGACCAGCGCATCGCTCGGGCTTATCTTTGCAAACGGCCAACTGAATTTCTCGAACATGGCCGGCGTGCAGAAGGTGTCAATCGACACCTCTGGCAACGTGACGGCGGCCGGCAACGTGTCCGCGAACGGCACGTCGTACATGCTCGGCAACATTTCGGGGCAAACGCTGCCGGGCGACGCGACGACGACCGGCACATCATCGATCGGTTGGAACCGTCAAAGCGGCTCGGGAGAAACGGACTTCGTGAACGCGAAGGGCGGCGGCTCGGCGGGCGGTTTCGCGTGGTGGCAATGGAACGGGAGCGCGACGACGCAAACGGCCAATCTCGACGCCACGGGCAATTTCTCGGCCGGGGCGACCATCAATACGGCCAGTTATACGGTCGCCGGCTTGCCGCCGGGTGTGATCGGCCGCCGCGCCATCGTGACGAATGCGACGTCGTGCACCTTCATGGGCGCGATTACGGGCGGCGGCACGACGTTCTGCCCGGTCATCTACAACGGCACGGCATGGGTGGGCGGTTGAAATGACCCTCCTATATGCGAACAACGCCGCGGGCACGCTCGCCGCCGGGATCAGCTCGACGGCGGCGTCGCTTGCGCTGAATGCCGGGCAGGCGGGGCTGTTCCCAGCGCCCGTGGCGCCGGATTCGTTCTACGCGACGCTGACCGATGCGGCGACGCGCACGATCATCGAGATCGTGCTGGTAACACAGGTCGCGGGCAACGTGTTCACGATCCAGCGAGCCCAGGACGGGACGAGCGCCCGCGCCTGGTCGGCAGGGGACATCGTTTCGCAACGTACCATCGCGGCTGAGCTGCGGCAGTTCAACGGCATCGTGCCGATCGGCGGGATCATCCTGTGGTCTGGCGCGGCGAACAACGTGCCGGAGAACTGGGCGTTGTGCAACGGCTCGAATGGCACGCCGAATCTGGAAGACAAGTTCGTCGTGGGGGCGGGGAACGCGTACGCGGTCGGCGCGACCGGCGGCGCGACTACCGCCACGCTGACGACGGCGAACCTGCCGCCGCACAATCACGCGGTGACCGACACCGGGCACTCGCACGGCGTGACGCAGTCTCCTCACAGCCACGGTATCAACGACCCCGGTCACTCGCACTCGTACCAGGTCAACGGCGCGGCGGGTAGTTCCGCTGGGTACCAGCTCAACAACAGCGGCCCGACTGCCCAAACGACCGGCGTGAGCGCGACTGGCATCACGATCCAGGCACAGAACGCGAACGTCAGCGTCAACGCAGCGACCACCGGGATCACGACGCAGAACACGGGGTCCGGAACGGCGTTTTCCACGCTGCCCCCGTACTACGCGCTCTGCTACATCATGCGAGTGGCGTGATGACGACCTATACCTATTCGATCCAACGCGACACGCTCATCCAGGCGGCATTTCGCGTGATGGGCACGTTCAACGACGACGCACCACCCCCGCAGTCGGATATCACGAACGCGGCGCAGGCGCTGAACCTGATGATCAAGCAGTGGATGACGAAGGACTATCCGCTGTGGTGCGTGACCGACGTGCCGTTCACCGTCCAGCAAGGCGTTACGAGCTACCAGCTCGGCCCGACGTCGACGAACGCGCAGTTGCAGGCCTTCCGGCCGTTGCGGATTCCGATGGCGCGCCTGCAGTACGCGAACACGAACCCGGCACTCGAGGTGCCGCTCGTGAAGTTGTCGCGGCAGGAATACGACCTGATGGGGAACAAGACGGCACAGGGCACGCCGAACTCGTTCTACTACGATCCGCAGCTCGGCAACGGTGTGCTGTACCTGTTCCTGACGCCGGACAGCAACCCGAACGTGTGCATCCTGACGTGCCAGCGTCCGATCGCGGACGTGATCAACGGCACGGACAACTTCGATTTCCCGATCGAATGGCAGAACGCGCTGAAATATGGGCTGGCGAGCGAGTTGCTGACGGAATACTTCGTGCCGGAGCGCGTCGCCAACCGCATCGAGCGGCGTGCGGAGCAGTACCTGAATGACATGCTCGACTGGGATCAGGAAGACGCACCGATGTACCTGCAGCCTGATATGCGGAGGATGTGATGGCGGAGCCGCCACGCATCCAGCTTGCGAACACGATCTCATCGCGTGATTCGACGCTGCTGAAGGACGCGCTGCTCTGGAACTATGGCGCGTCGAAGAACACGGACGGGCGGATCTTCGCGATCCCGCGCTTTGGCGTGCAACTCGCGAGCGCGATTCCTGCGATGACGGCCGGCGCGGCGCTGGGGTTCTTCGCGTTCGGCACGCACCTGCTCGCGATCGTAGGCAGCACCTTCTACGTCGACGGCGTGTCGCAAGGCACGGTCGATTCGACCAGCCCGTACCAGTTCACGCTCACCGGCGCGGGGGGCACCGGCGTGTTCCTGAAGAACAGCGCCAAGGCCTACACTTGGAACGGTACGACCCTCGCGCAGGTGACGGACGCGAACTATCCGGCCGTGACCGTGCCGGGCGTGGCGTACATGGACGGGTACGTTTTCGTCGAGGACCCAGCCGGCAATATCTGGAACAGCAACCTGAACACGCCGGCAACGTGGAACGCGCTGAACTCTATCGTGGCGAGCAGTTCGGCAGACCCGGGTGCCGCCATCTCGCGGCTCTACAACTACGTGATCGGCTTCGGCCAGTTCAGCATCGGCTTCTTTCAGGACGCGGGGAACACGCCGCCCGGCAGCCCGCTGCTGCCGAACCTGTCGGCCGCTGCGAACGTCGGCTGCGCGTGCGGTACGTCCGTGGTGGCGACCGAGAACACGATCTTCTGGATCGCGCAGACGCACCAGAAGGGCCGCAGCGTCTACATGATGAACGGTCTGGTACCGACGCCGATCTCGGATGAGCGCGTCGATCGCGTGCTCAATGCCGATCCGCTCACCAACGTCTTCGCGTTCTTCATCAAGACCAACGGGCATGCGTACTATGTGCTGACGCTCACGGCCAGCAATGTGACGCTCGTCTACGACGTGACGATGGGCCTGTGGAGCCGCTGGTCGTCTACGGCGCTCGGCTCGAAGTCGATGAATGCGGTGGTGTCGTACCTGAACGGCACGACCGTGACGGTGGTGATCCCGAATCACGGCCTGCAGTCCGGGGCAGTGATCAATGTATCCAGCCCTAATACTTCGCAGTCCTTTCTAGGAACGTACGTTCCGACTATAATCGACGCGAATACGATCAGCTACACGGTCGGGCAGCAGATGGTCGGCGGGATCAACACCGATACCATCAACACGACGGACATCAACGCGGATACCGTGCTGAATTCCGCCGCGGGCCTGGGCCAACTGGTGGTCACGCCGTACGTCCAGAACGTGTTCGCGCAGGTGATGTACGCCTACGCGAACAACACCGACTACCTGCTCGGGCAGTCGGACGGCAAGGTCTACAGCATGCTGGAGAGTGTGTCGAGCGACAACGGAGCATTCATCTACGGCTTGCTACGCACGAACGCGGGGGACTTCGGGTCCGACAACACGAAATTTTGCCAACGCATTGAAGTCATCGGTGACAAGATCGCCGATACCGCGTACGTCGGGTACTCCGACGATGACTTCAATACCTGGAGCGCATTCCGTCCTGTGAATCTGGGAGCCGCACGAGCGATGCTGCGGCGAGCGGGAGCGTTCCGGCGTCGAGCCTTCGCTTTGCTCTATATCGGCGGTTTCCAGGTGCGGTTTTACCAACTGGAACTCGGTATAGAGGAAGGCGATCAGTGACGACCGACCAGCTCACCTTCGCAGTCGAGCCCTACGCACAAGCGATCGATGAGATGCGCTTGTTGTATCCGGCGCATTGGGCAGAGATCGCCCTCAACAAGGACGTGATCAAGCTCGATCCCGATTACGAGCGCTACGACGCGCTCGACCGCGCCGGTATGGTCCACGTCGTCACCGCGCGGGCCGACGGGCAACTGGTGGGGTACCACATCTTCATCCTGATGACGCATCTGCACTATCGGCAGAGCTACACCGCAACCAGCGATATCACTTACCTCCGTCCCCAGCACCGCCGCGGCTTCAACGGTATGCGCTTTCTGCGCTTCGCGTTCGCGAGCCTGAAGCCGCTCGGCGTGCAGCGGATCTACACCAACTGCAAGATGCACCACGACTTCGGCCGTGTGCTCGAGCGGCTCGGCTTTGTTGAAGCCGAGCGCATCTACACGAAGGTGATCTGATGGGCGGGATCGTCGGAGCAGTCGCCGGGCCGATCATCGGCGGCATCATGGGCGGGGGTGGAGGCGGCGGGGGCTCCCAGGTGGCCCAGGGTGCTGCGAATATCGCCGGCGGCATGCTGTCGGCACAGGAGGCGCAGCAACTCGGCAACCAGCTTGCCGGAATCGCGAACCCCTTCGGCCAGTACAACGCCCAGTTCGGGAAAACGCTTGCGGACGCGACCACAGCCGGCACTTACGGCAACGCTGCGCCGCAGAGCGTCAAGGCGATGGGCGACTACGTCAGCGGCAATACGATGCCCTTGACGGGCGCGCTGAATGGCGTGTCGTTCGGGCAGCAGCTGAACAATCTTGTTGCGAACCCGAGCAGCGTGTTTTCGTCGCCGCTGTACCAGGCGTCGTTCCAGCAAGGTCAGAACGCGGTGAACGCGACGCTCGCGGCGCAGGGGCTGAACGCGTCCGGCAACCAGCTCGCGGCGCTGCAGAATTACGGTCAGTCGTTCGGCTCGAACTATTACGGCACGATGCTCTCGCAACTGTCCGGCCTGTACGGTCAGGCGCTGGGCGCAAACAATCAGGGCTTCGGCCAGCTCGCGAGCAGCGCGAGCGCGGATCTGGCGGCGAACAATCAGGCCTTCGGGCAGCTCGCGCTGCTCTCCGGCGCGTCGACCGGATCGCCGACGGCGGCCGCGCAGGCGGTGTCGAACGTCTACGGCAACGTGAATTCCGCCTACAACAGCGTTGGGCAGGGCGTCGGACAGGTCGCGAACGGTGTGGGCAACCTGCTGAACGGGTTGAGCGGCGCGTCCGGCGCCTGGAGTGGCGGCGACGCCGGCGGCTACGAGGCAGGTCTGTACGGGCCGTCCGTGTACGGGAACATCAACGGCGGCGACTATTACAGCGGCGGCGGGAACACGTTCGGCTTCAACTCCGGGGGCGGCTCCTCGTGGGGCGTTGGCGGCAACTCGTGGGGGTTCACGGCATGAAGCTCTGGGGACCGATGCTGACGGGCCTCTCGCAGGGGTTCGAGAACTATCAGCGGCAGCAGGAAGACCTCGCGTACACGCGCCAGGAGCGTGCGAACCAGCTCGCCGCGCAGCAGCTGGCGAACCAGGCGGCGTCGACGCAGAACCAGATGAGTGCGCTGCAGCTCGCCGACCTCGACGCACAGAACCGCTATTTCAGCCAGGCGGCCGACCCGAGCGCGATCGGCGACGCTGCCGTCGCGCGCGCCGTGCCGGCCACGCGCGGCCAGCCAGCCGGCGCGACGCAGCTTGCCGCGGCGGGCGGCATCAAGAATTTCAGCGCGGACATGGTCAAGCCGTACACCCCGCAGCGGATTCAGCAGATCGCGCAGCAGGTGAGCGCGCCGTCTCCGTACGACGACATGTTCAAGGCCGCCGCGCAGAAGTACGGTGTCGACTGGCGCGAGCTGAAGATGCGCGCGGCCGTCGAGTCCGGCATGAAGGTGGACGCCGTCGGGCCGGCGACCGCGAACGGGCAATCGATCGGCCTGATGCAGGTCGAGAAAGGCAACGCCGCGCGCGCCGGGTTCGACCCGCGCGACCCGCAAGCGTCGATTGACTGGGCGGCGCAGCAGCTTGCCGGCTACGCGCGCGCGGCAGACGGCGATCAGTCGGTCGTCGACAAGACCTACTACGGCGGTACCAACCGCAAGATGTGGGGCAAAAACACGAACCAGTACGCGGCGAACCTCGCGGCAGTGCGCTCTGCGATGGGCAACCAGTCGGCCGGCGCGGCCGCGCTCGACCAGGCGCAGAGCCAGCCGTCTCCGGCGGCGCAGCTCGACGCGCGCGTGAACGCGGGCGTCGAGACGCCTGTCACCGCGTACCAAGGCGCGACGTCGGCGCAGCAGCGCATGATCGGCATGTACACGCAGATGGGGCAGCGCGCGCAGCGCGACGGCAACGGCCGACTCGCGATGCAGTTTTACGCGCAGGCAGACAAGCTGCAGGGCGAACAGATCGACCTGCAGCGCAAGACGCTGGACGTGCAGAAGAGCGCGAACGACGAAACCGCGAAGCTCGCGGCCAGCGTCGGCGACCAGACCAGCTACGACGGCTTCCTCGCGCAGCTGCAGCAGAACCCGGCGATGCAGGCGGCGACGCGCGGTCTCAACCTGACCGGCGATTACGCGGCCGACCGGCAGAAGATCGCGACGCTCGCGGACCGCGCGCTGACGATCAAGGATCAGGCCGACCTCGCGGATCGTCGCACGAGGCTGCAACTCGAGCAGCAGCGCGAACAGCGCGAACAGGCCAAATTCGACGCGCCGCGCATCGCACAGGCTCAAGCGCAGGCGGCAGACCAGCAGCGCCAGCAGGCGCTGGCAGGCAAGGGCGTGCCGTTCGCGCCCTCGATCGCGGCCACGGCCCCGGTCGGGATGTCGCCCGAGCAGGTCGACGCGGCGCGCAAGAAGATCCAGACGGCGAACAACACCGTGCTCCAGAAGGACGCGCTCGGTGCGTCGTCGGACCGAGACATCATGGGTCTGACGACGCAACTGCTCGGCCTGCTCGACAAGCAGAACCCGGTCACCACTGGTGGCTGGTCGAGCATTCCGGGCGTGAGCCAGGTGCTGACGAAGTTCGGTGACGATCGGCAGCTCTTCGAGAAGATCTCGAACAACCTGATCTCGCGCATGCAGCAGTCGCAGGGCGCCGCCGGCGGCGGCCGGTCGTCGTTCACCGCGGCGATGTACGCGAACCTGAAGACGCAGAAGCCGAACGTCGACCTGTCGCCGGAGACGAACCGTCAGATGGCGATGGAGCTGTACGCCGGCGCCGCCATGGAAACGAGCCGGCGCGAGTTCGTGCGGGAGTACATGCAGGCGAACCCCGACGCGCCGATCCAGAACGCCCAGATGCTCTGGAGCGCGTATGAGCAGTCGCTCGGCCCGGCGTTCGTCGTCGATCCGCAGTCGCCGACCGGCTTCTCGCCGAACTACGCAGGCATCCCGACGCGGCCCGACGGGCAGAAGAATGCCGGGTATCGCGACTGGCGCGAGTTCTTCAAGCATTACGAGGCTCAATGATGGCGAACTACGATCCGAAGCTCGACGCCGCGTTCGGCGGCCCGCCGGAGGGCGTCGCTCAGCCTGCTGCGCAGAATGCCCCCGCGGCGCCCGCCGGGCCCGCCGCGAAGCTCGTCGGCGAGCAGCCGGCGAAGCGCACGATCGGCGCGCTCGATTTCGAAGCGCTCGGCGCGAAGGCGTACCAGGCTGCAACGTTCGGGTTCGGCGCGGACCTCGATCGCGTGCTGTTCGGCAAGCAGGCCGAGCAGGCTACCCGCCAGCTGGCGAACCTGTACGACCAGCAGCACCCGCTGGCCGCGTTCGGCGTCGATCTCGCCATGGCGGCCGCCGAGAGCGCGATCTTGCCCGGCGCAGGCAAGGCGCAGGTCGCGAAGTCCGGCGCCGCGTTGCTCGGCCGGCAGGTGGCCGGCGGCGCAGCTGCGGGAGCGGCGATGGGCGCCGGCGCCGGCGGTGACATGTCGACGCGGATGAAGCGCGCGGCAGAGGGCGCGGTCGAGGGTACGGTGGCGGCACTGGGCCTTGGCGCCGCAGGTGCCGTTCTGCGCCCGCTGCTCGATCGCCTCGGGCCGGCCGGCTTCAACCAGGTGAAGGCGGCGGCCGACAAGATCAAACGCGCGCTTGCGACCGAGGGCAAGACGCCGCAGCAGCTCGCGTCGTTCCTGCAGAGCAACCCTGGCGCGCGCGTCGTCGACTTCTCGCCGAAGGTTGCGGACCTCGTGACGAAGGCGGCCGACGTGTCGAACTCGACGGCGCGCAGTCTGGCGGAGAGTCTGCGCAGCGACGCGGAGGGGCAGGCTTCGCGCCTCTATAACCCGTCGCAGCCGCTGCAGCACGTGAAGCAGCAACTCGCGGACAATCTCGAAGGGCTGCAGAAGCAGATGGCCGCCCAGTACCGCGGCGCGTACGCGGAAGTGACGCCCCTGACGGGCGAGCTGAAGGCCGCGCTGAACCATCCGGACGTGAAGCCGCTGGTCGACGAGGTGCTCGCCGATTACCAGAAGCTGCGCATGAACCCGAAGTCGGCAGCCGCGCAGGCGCCGAAGTACAAGGTCGGCGAGGAGATCCCAACGGCGGTTATCGACGATCTGCAGAAGCGCGTGAGCCGCGCGGCCAGCGACAAGGATGCGATCGGGACGATGAAGGCGGGCGGTCTACAGGCGGCGCACGCAGCGCTGAAGGATGCGCAGCCGACGTCGCTGGACGCCGCGCAGCGTCTCGCCGCAACGGTCGGCGGCGAGGCGACTGAGACCGGATTGCTAGGCGCGCAGACGTGGGGCGCGAACTACGCGTTCGGCCTCAAGGGGGCGTCGATCGACCACTGGCGCGCGATGAATCCGCTTGAGCGTGAGTACGCTCGAATCGGGATGGCCGATGGCATGGAGCGGTATTTGCGCGAACACCCGCGGATGACCGAGGGTGTGCTGAACAAGATCGGCGACAAGATGAACGACCCGCAGATCCGAGAGGTACTCGGCGATCGTACGGCGAACCAGATCAAGAAGGCGTTTCGCACCGAGGCGGCTCGCGCGCGCGTGAGCGACCAGATGGCGCGCGGCGGATCGCGGCGCGCCGCGTTCGAGGAGGAAAACACCGAGCGCATCGTCGGCCACGGCCTGAACGTCGTCGGCGGTGGTGCGATCGGCTCGTGGCTACGGCTGGCGAAGGCGAAAAGCCTGACCGAGCCGCAGGCACGGCAGATCATCGACATTGCGACGAAACCAGGCGGCATGCAGCGCCTGCGCACGGCCGGCCTCGACAAAAACCTGCTCGATAGCCTTGCTACCGCAATGCGGAATCAGGGGTTCGTGGCCGGGGCCATGACGCAGCAAGGCCGACCGCAGATCACGGAGGATCAGTGAACGTTGTCCCGTCCGGCCTTGCCCCGGCCTCGCACTTTGCTTACGGCGTAGAGAAATGCGGCCAACAGGACCATCGTGCCGATGAAGACCGGTATGTCTTCGCTCGGACTGGTGTGCACCAGGTTGTAAAACCAGCCGAAAACCAGCAGGCAGAAGTACAGACCCAGCCCGGCGGCAATGAGATAAATGATTCCTCGTACGCCCAACTTGGCGATTGCGTAGAGCGTCAAGCCGCCGAGGACTACTCCCGCGGCAATTTGAAGAACCAGTGTCATGGCGAACCCCGGGTGACCCAGTGAAGATTCTCATCATAGACCAGATCGGGCTGTCGCTCGATTTCATCATGCGGTGCAAAGACTGCGGCCACGAGGTGCGCGCGTGGTTCGCGCCGCGCGAGGACGGGAGGCGCAACGACATCGCCGACGGGTTCGTGACGAAGGTCCCGGACTGGCGTGCGGCGATGGGCTGGGCCGACCTGATCGTGCTGACCGACAACTCCAGCCTGATGAAGGAACTGGCGCCGTACCACAAGAAGGGCTATCCGATCTTCGGGCCGAACGCGGCGGGCGCCGAACTGGAGCTCAACCGGCAGAAAGGGCAGGACGTGTTCAAGCGCGCCGGCATCAAGGTGATGGATTCGGTCGAATTCAGCGATTACGACAAGGCAAAGGACTACGTGCAGCGCAACATGCTGCGCTACGTCTCGAAGCCGAACGGCGACGTCGACAAGGCGCTATCGTACGTGTCGAAGTCGCCGCGCGACATGGTCCTGATGCTCGACCGCTGGAAGGTCGAGAACCCACAGAACCAAGGCTTCATCCTGCAGCAGTTTCGCGCGGGCATCGAAATGGCGGTGGGCGGCTGGTTCGGGCCGAAGGGGTGGGGCAAGCACTTCCTCGAGAACTTCGAATTCAAGAAGCTGATGCCTGGCGACAGCGGGCCGAACACCGGCGAGCAGGGCACGGTGATGCGCTATACCGAGAAATCGAAGCTGGCCGACAAGCTGCTGCTGCCGCTGACCGCGCACCTCCATTCGATCGACTACCGCGGCTACTTCGACATGGCGGCGATCATCGACGAGGACGGCGTGCCGTGGCCGCTCGAAGCGACCAGCCGGCCGGGCTGGCCGTGCCGGATCATCCAGGACGCGCTGCACGTCGGCGACCCGGCGCAGTGGATGCTCGACCTGCTGCACGGCGAAGACACGCTCGAGGTGCTCGATGAAATCGCCGTCGGTGTCGTGATCTCGATCCCCGACTACCCGTTCACGAAGTACACCGGCCGCGACACGACCGGCTACCCGGTCTATGGCACCGAGCGGCTCGCGACCGAGGACATTCACCTCTGCGAGGTGAAGATGGGGCAAGCCCCGAACGAGCGCGACGGCAAGATCGTGTACGAGAAGATGCCGGTGACGGCCGGCGACTACGTGTGCATCGCGACCGGCACCGACTACAGCGTGACGGGCGCGCAGATGCGCGCGAAGCGTGCGATCAAGAAGATCGAGATCCCGAACAGCCCCGGCTGGCGCGACGACATCGGCGAGCGGCTGAAGGCTCAGATCCCGGAGTTGCAGGGCATGGGCTACGCCGACGGATGGAAGTATTGACATGGGCGTGAAACTTAGCACTCCTCCTGATCCGCGCACCCCTTTCGAGGCACCGGCGTGGCAGTCGTGGTTCGCGCTGCTCTGGCGGCAATTCGGGGCGGGTGACCTAGGCGCATTCACGGTCGCGAGCCTGCCGAACAGCGCGCTGGAGGGGCAGAAAGCCTGGGCGAAAAACGGGCGGAAGGTAGGCGAGGGAGCCGGCGCCGGCACGGGCGTGCCGGTGTACTGGAGCAACGGCGCGTGGCGCGTCTACAGCACGGACGCGGCCGTGTCCGCATAACGGGGAGCGGAATGGATAAGGAAATGGTGGGTAATGCAGTGAGCGGCGCGTTGGCGGCGTCGGCACCCGCTACGACGGCCGGCGGGGGCGTGGTTGCAATCTGGACGTGGTTCAACGGCCACGACATCTCATGGTGGGTGGGCGTGCTCACGATCGTGTTGCTTTTGCTGCAGATCCGCGACCGCCTGTTTCCCCGCCGCACGCGCGGAGGCGCACGATGAAGAAGCTCCTGATCGACGACCTGAACCAGGTCTGCAAATGGTGGTCGGTGCGCGTGAGCGCGCTGATGCTCATTCTGCTCGCGGCGATTCCGCCGCTCGCGGATCAGTATCCGCAACTCGCGCCATCGCTGCTTGCGCTGTTCCCGAAGCACGGGCAGCAGTGGGTGCCGATCGCTGGCGTCGTGCTGACGGTCGCGGCGCGCGTCGTCAGCCAGAGCGCGCTGATCGGCAGCATCAAGGCGCTTTTCGGGAAGGGTGGCGGCGATGGGGCTCAGTAACCTGATTCGCGCGATCCTCGCGCTGTTCGGCCGTGTCCCTGCATCTGCTCAAGCTGAACCGCAGCCCGCCGCGCCGGCCGAGGCGCCTGTTGCGCCGGCCGCGCCGGTCGTCGAAACGCCGCAGCCTGCGCCGCCCCTTCCGGCGGTTCCCGCCGCGCCGGTGGTTCCGATTCCTGTAACGCCGCCGCGCGCGGCCGAGCCAGCACCCGACATTTCGACGCCCGCCGGCTTCATCGCCGCGATCGCGCCGGCGGCGCAGGCATGCGCGAAACGCACCGGCGTGCCCGCCAGCGTCACCGTCGCGCAGGCCGCGCTGGAATCAAGCTGGGGACGCCGCGCGCCGGGCATGAACCTGTTCGGCATCAAGGCCGACGCGTCCTGGCGCGGGCCGGTGACGTCACAGCCGACGCACGAGGTCGTCAATGGCCAGACGATCACGATCACCGCCAATTTCCGCGCGTACAGCACCTGGCAGGGCAGCATCGACGACCACGCCGCCTTTCTGACGGGCAACCCGCGCTACCGGCCGGCGTTCGCGTGCAAGACGGGCCCCGAGTTCGCGCGCGCGATCGCGGCCGCCGGCTACGCAACGGACCCGCAGTACGCGGACAAGCTGATTTCGATCATGAACGCGCGCGGGCTTTGCGCGCTCGATTCCTTGGGGGTGCCGGCATGACCTTCCTCGATCCTCGCGTCTGGCTGGCGGTCATCGTAGCCGTCGTCATCGGCTCGGCAGCTGGCTACTTCAAGGGGCACGCTGATGGCGTGCGCACGACAACCATCGCTGCGCAAAAGGCCCAGATTGCGGCTGTGAGTGCTGCGCGCGCCGAAGAACAACGCCGCACTGCGGCGCAATCGGAGATCGCCGACAATGCGAACCAACAACGTACCATCGCGCTCGCGGATGCTTTTGCTGCTCGCGCTGCCGCTGGCAGCCTGCAGCAGCGTGTCGACCAGCTCGTCGCAGCAGCCCGCCATCCCGCCGCTGCCGCCGCTGCCGCCGGAAGCCCGGCAGCCGGCGACGCCCTCGATCTGCTCGCCAACGTGCTCGGCAGCATTGACGACCGCGCGGGCGAACTGGCAGCGTACGCTGACGCCGCCCGCCTCGCCGGCCAGCAGTGCGAGCGTGACTACGACGCACTGACGTCGGCGGCGCGCTGAGCGCGCCGCTTGGCTCGTCGCTTCAACCATTCGGCAATGCGGCTGTGCCGAGCGACGGCGCTTTCGTATCCGTACGTGTTGACGGTTCTGAACAGCGCTCCCGGCTCGATCACATAGTGCACGAAGTAGGGCTCTACCGACGTACCTCCGTCGTCCGCGACGCCAAGAAAGACCGTCCAGACGCGAGTGCCCTCGGCGACGGTCGTATCCGCGATGTTGTCGTCCCATTTGCTGAACGTCTCGAGATCGACTTCGACCGGATCATGCTGATCATTCAGGATGAAATAGTGCTGCATAGCGGCTTGCGAGTACTGTACAAATATACAGTATAGCAACCGGCGCGGGGTGCTGCCGACATTGACGAAATCTTGACGTGAAATGCCGAAAACAGGTCAAATTAGGTCCCGGAAGTGCAACCGCTAGGGGATGGCGATCGCTGCAAGTCGTTGATTTGATTGCACTTCCGTTTCCGTCTATTTTCAAACTGCCGTTCTTCTAAGCCGTAGGTCACACGTTCGAATCGTGTAGGGCGGGCCAGGATTCTTCGCTTATTCAGTCACTTAGTCACGCGAGCGACTGCTGTCAAGTTGGCTCCCTTCGCCGTTCGGTGTGAATGGAGTGTGAATGAATTCCACCCGATGACCGCCCGATACTTTGCCGGAGGCCGCGTCATCATCTGTTGAGCGCTTGGGTTAGCAGTGTTCCTCCAACGCCCTGTACTGCGCCCATGACGGCCGCTATCAATTTAGCGAGGATGTCATTGCGCTTTCGCTGCCAGAACGATTTCCGGGCGTCACGTCGGATGCCATAAAACACAGTGTCCCGTCTTGGGTCTGGCCTAAATACGGCTATGCACATCGCAAGGCCGATACCGGTTAGGCAGGCGAAGGGCACCACTTGCCACGATTTGTAGTGGAGCGCTGCTTGCCCAATTCCAAACCAACTTACGGCTCCCGAAATGAACACAACCCATCCTCGATCTCGGAGACCATTCGCAAGCGCGCCACTTGCCGAAGGCCTGATAGCGCACCAGCCGGACAGTCTGGCGTCCAGGTGAGGATGTTTTAGAATTTGGCAGGCTGATACGATCAGCATGGAGCACCCGAATAATTGTAGGGAATGTAAACGAGGGCGTCATGTTTAAGGGCATCAGTGCCATTGTGATTGGGGTGGGCCTTCTTGTCGCTGCTGCAATCAGCGCACAGTCGACTAGAGAATTTCTTCGAACATCGATTGTGGTACCGGGCCTCGTCGTTAAGCTCAATGCTGGCGGATACCATCCCGAGATTCAATTCACCACCAAGACAGGACAGCAGATTTCGTATCCGCAAGGCGGGATTGTCACGAAAGTGGAGCTCGGTCAGCGAGTCGAGGTGCGGTACCAGGCCGACGATCCTGATGGCAGCGCAACGATGAATGTCTTCGCCGCGATCTGGGATTCGACGATTGTTTTTGCCTTCATGGGTGCGGTTGCAATCGTGTGCGGGATTATGAATCTGCCGTCACGAACATAACGAGAAGCAGAAGAGAGAGGGCGTATGTCGTATCTTCGAAAGAGCAAGTGGAAATATGACACTGGCGCGGGCGGTGGGGTGAGCGTTGACATCGTAGTTGCGACGGGGGGGAATATCATTCTCACTGATCCACAGAAACATTCGCAAAGCTTCTACTACGGTGGTGTGGGTATTGGTTACGGCTGGGGCGCCAGGATTCCGAAAATCAAATTGCCGAGGTTCACAATCCCAGAATTGAAATTGCCGAACTTCGGTAGCCATGATGCAAGTGCTGCTGGCTCGACGTATGATTTCCCGAGTCATGGGACCGTTTACATGACCAGTGCATTCAAGGGCAGTGAACTTACGCGGTCGGATTTGCAAGGCGGAACCGTTTATCTCGACGGTTACGGTGGGGTGGTTGTCGCACAGGGAGCGACTGTGATGCTGTTGGGCATCAATCCGGCAATGCTTGCGTTGGGCTTGACAAGCCCGGCCATGTCGATGATTTTGGCGGACGCCGTTGCGAATGCTCCGGCGCTGCTATATATGCACGGTCGAACGGCTGGCTTTCAAGCTGGTGTGGGTGGGGGGATTCTGGCTGGCTATCTCCACTGACCTATACCAGCGGTTGTGTCCCAGGGCGTGGCGCGCATCGCAACAGCTCCTTGCCGCTCTCGGCCGACAACACGACGAGTTGAACGTAGCTGTTTGACTGAGCGTACGGGCCGAAGAATCGGTCCATGACAGCCGAGAACCGATGCAGGCTGACATCTCGTGTCGCCGCCTCGGAGAACGAAAGCAGGATCTCCACACCGCGAACAAATGACGGGAAGTGATTGTCGAGAGACATCCACCTGATCGCTGGTTTGCAGTCGAGAGATGCGATCGCGTCGATGCAGCGTTGGGCAACCACGCTGGAACGCGGAGCATGGAAACGGAGAAACTCCTTCAGCGCGGGTAGTCCGGTCCGCGTCAGGTCGAGCGGATGCGGCGCCAGTGCCGACAGGACGCGCCAAAGTGCACCGCCCCGCGGCAAGGCAGCCGGCAAGGTGGGGCGGGAGAGCAGCATGATCGGGCACGCCAATGCCGAACCCTCGTACAGAAGATCGCTATCGGGGGCCCCGATCGGCAACCGGGACGGCATTGCTCCGTTGGTTGCCAGGACATCGACATCGACCTGAGGGTGTCGCGGATGAGCGGTTTGACCCTTTAAGTCGACCAACGCCAGTTGCGATTCCGCCAGCGCGCCGTCCGGCATGGCCTCCGGATCTCGGTAGGCCAGCCAATAGATGGCGGACGAATCCATGGGCCGCGCGTGACTGAATGCACGATACGGCCACACCTGCGTGCGCGGTGCCGCATGTGAAGCGATGGCGGCCTTGTCTTCGCCCGACTTCGTACGCTCGCCCAGATACACGGCCTCAACCGAGTAGACGCTCAGCGGAATGCCGGTTGCCAACGGGGTCGGCGTGATCGGATAGGTGGCATCGTGACTGGTTAGCTGGATAGGCGTTGCCGCGCGTTCGAACAGGTTGACGACCGGTGTGCAAAACAATCGGAACGTGCTGGTGTTCAGCGTTGCCAGGATCTGAGCGGTGCCGGAATCATGGGCGGTGCCTTGCACGGCGACGTGAAGCGTCAGTCGTCGAGCTGCTTCGGCGCGCGCGGCGCGACGCATTCGACCCAGGTCGATGTCGACGAAATCAAACTTCTCGGGGAAGGCAAAATACTCGATCAGATGCCTGAACGATTGTGCGCTTGTATCGTCTTGGTTCGGCAACAATCGCTCGTCATCGGCAAAGCCGGCCGCCTCAATGGGGGCTTTCGACAAGCGGGTCCAGCGTCCGCTTTCGTCCACCTCCACGTAGGCGGCCGATGCACGAAGCAACAGCGTATCGGAAAGCGCGGCGACGAGCGGCCGCTCTCCGGACAGATGTACCCGCACTGGGGTGGACGGAATGGCGTCATCGAATGCTTGCGACGCGGATTCGCTTGTAAAGGTAATCGAAATGATCCCCGTCACTTCTGTCGGGATGCGCGCCGCTGCTGGCGCGAGCGTCGCTGATGAATAGCGTGCCGAGTAGATACGCAACGGCGATAACGTGACGTCGTAGAGTGTACGGAAGCGGCACGGTGCGGCATTGGCGTCCAGCATCGTGCCGCGCGCTATCGTCAGCGGTTCGGTAAGCTGACCGAACAGAACCGATGGGTCGAACGAGGCAACCGCGCATGACGGGACCGTGCGCAGATACTGCGGATAGGCAATTTCGAGAAGTGCCTCGGTGAATTGCGGGTAATCGTCATCAAGCTTCGCATCGACACGAGCCGCTAGCAGCGCGAACGTCTGTACCATTCGGTCGACGTGCAGGTCTTCGACGTGGCCACCAGACATGCCCAGGCGTGCTGCAATCTTCGGAAAGCGTCGAGCAAAGTCCGCCAGACTGCGTGCAAGCAATCCGACTTCACGTTCGTAATGTGACAGCAGATGGTCCATTCGCTGCAATATTCAATAATCCGCGATAATCGGTCCCTGTTTTCCGGAGCCGACATCTAGTCAAAATGGCGCGCAGGCATATTAAAATGGCCGCGCCGACAAAAAATTGCCCCTCTGCTGAGAGATTCCGAGGCTATATATGCAAATGTCCGAAATTGCGAGCTTCTTCCGGCTCCAGAGCAATCGCCTGTTTACGATTGAAACGCCATTGAAAGGTCGATCGGATCTCGTGCTTGTCGATTTCCATTGTACCGAGGGGTTATCTCAGAATTTCGAGATGCATGTCCGGCTCGCGTCGCAAGACAAGAATATCGAGCTGAAGAAGTTGATCGGCCAACCTGTGACAATCACGTTGCAGTTGACCGATGCGCTCGCCAGCTCGGAAGAGCGTTACTTCCACGGATACGTCGCGGCGTTTTCGCATCTGGATACCGATGGCGGTTTTGCGATGTACAGCGCAACGATCCTGCCGTGGCTCTGGATGCTTTCTCGCCGACAGGACATTCGGATCTTTCAGGAAGAGAATACGGAGGCGATTCTTTCCCGCGTGTTTCGCGAGTACGGCAAGCTGGCATCGTTTGAGTTCCGTCTGTCGAAAGGAACGCAGAATCGCAGCTATTGCACGCAGTACCGTGAGACGGATCTTGCTTTCGTCGAACGGCTGATGCGAGAGGATGGCTTGTTCTATTACTTCGAGCATGCGAAGGATGGGCACAAGCTGATCATCGCCGATAACTCGGTGACCGCGAAGCCGATCGACGGGCGCAGTCCATCGCTGCAATACAATCAGGGCGAGGCGATGGACAATCTCGCCGTCATCACGTCATTTCAAGCACAGCGTCAGCTTGCACCGGACACGGTCGGACTGAAAACGTTCGACTACAAAATTCCTCATGCCCGGCGATTCGTGTCGGGCGGCACGGAAGTCAATCAAGGCGACGTACCGTCCTACGAGATCTACGACTACCTCGGCGAGCATGGTTTCGCTGACAGTGATCGGGGCGAAGAGCTCGCGCGCTTCCGGACGGAAGCGCTGGCTGCACACAGCAAAACGTTCGTCGGGGTGACGACGGGCCGGCGGATGATGCCGTGCCGATACTTCGAGCTGGACGACCACTACGATCACGCCAGTACCAAACAGGAAGACCGGCAATTCCTGTTGCTGACTGTGTCGCACACAGGCACGAACAACTACGAGCCTGGCGAGGGGACTTCTGCGTATTCATGCAGCTTCACCTGCATTCGCAAGAAAATTCCGTACCGTCCGGCATTCGAGGGCGAGCGTCCGACGATCGTCGGGCCGCAGACGGCAATCGTCGTGGGTCCGAAAGGCGAGGAGATTTATACGGATAGTCTCGGCCGGGTGAAGGTGCAGTTCCACTGGGATCGTCTCGGCAAACGTGACCAAGGGAGTTCCTGCTGGGTGCGCGTGAGCCAGCCGTGGGCGGGTAGCGGTTTCGGGATGATTCAGATCCCGCGAATCGGGGATGAGGTGGTCGTGAGTTTCCTTGATGGAAATCCGGACCGTCCCCTCGTGACGTCGCGCGTTTACAACTCGCAGAACATGCCGCCGTGGGCGTTGCCAGCCAACGCGACACAGAGCGGGATTCTGACGCGCTCGACCAAGACCGGTAACGTCAATACGGCCAATGCGATTCGCTTCGAGGACAAGAAGGGCGAGGAAGAGGTGTGGCTACACGCCGAGAAGGATCAGCGCATCGAGGTCGAGCACGATGAATCGCATTGGGTAGGTAACGACCGCACCAAGAACATCGATCACGATGAGACGGTGCACGTCGGCCACGATCGTACGGAAACGGTCGACAACAACGAGACGATTCACGTTGGGGTGGATCGCACCGAGACCGTTGGTAACAACGAGACGCTGACGGTCGGTGGCAACCGGAATGAGACCATCCAAGGGATGGAGAATCTCCTGATTGCGCTGACGTCGACGGAGACGGTGGGGCTTGCAAAAGCACTGACCGTGGGCGGCGGCTATCAGGTGACAGTGGCCGGCGCAGTGAACACATCGGCGGGGCTGGCTAGCGCTGAAGAAGTCGGCCTGTCGAAGACCACGATGGTCGGCAAGACGTACACGATCACGGCTGGCGACCGTATCGAGCTCAAGACCGGTAGCTCGGTGCTCATTATGGAGAGCAACGGACACATCACGCTGCGCGGCACGCAACTGCTAATCGAGGGCTCAGGGCCGGTGCAGATCAACGGCAAGGATGTTGACGTCAATTGACGGGAGCGGCGATGGAGTTCTCCAATCACACGCCTTTTCCTGCATTGGCGTTCGAGTCGTTTGCGCCGGACGGCGCATCGTTCCATACCGTTGTCTTGCGCCAGACTTTCGAGCTGCGAGACGGCGTGTTGATGCTTGCGCAGGAGCAGAGACCGCTCGCGACATCAGATCGTTTCCACGGCGAGCCGAATCAGTCCAGCGTGGCAGAGGAAAGCGATCTCGCGCCGTATAAACCGCTTTGCGATGTACTCATCAACGGGACGGCCTATGCGCCGCAGGGGCGATCGTTGCCGCGATTCGCAGCGGGCATTCGAATTGTGTCGGCACCCATGCGATCCAACAACGACACGGGTGTGCCGACGACGAAAGTCCTGCTAGATCGTAGGTTGTTCGTGACCGGCCCAAGGTACTTTGCTCGACGATCGACGTTTGGTCGAAGCATGAACCGACTCGTGAAGATCGCCTCGCTCGGCATCGTGCGTCCCATCGACTGGTGGTTGACGCCGCCTGAGCCAATCGCAGCGCTGCCTATGCGTTACGAATACGCATGGGGCGGGCAGTGTCGGATCGACGCGCAGGATCCGGCTGCGAAACGTGTGCCGAAGGCATCTCGGCTCGATGACAAGCAGCAGGCTGCGCATCCCGATCAAGATAACGTCCCGGTGGCGCATACGGCCTGCGAAAACAATCCGATCGGTCTGGGATTTGCTGAACGTTGGTTCCTTGATGCGACGAAGCTGCAGCGGGTCGCTGCTCCGCAGATCGAAGCCAGCAGCGAACCCATCTCGATACAAGCGTGGCTCGCAGCTGTGAATGGGCAGGCGCCTCCGTCGCTGCATCCGGCTGGCGTCGGTATCGTCGGGAAGGCGTGGAAATCGAGGCGTGAGCTTGCTGGCACGTACGATGACCAGTGGCTCGCTGAGCGCCATCCGGGCTTGCCGGACGATTTTCAGTTCAGGTACTGGAATGGCGCGCACCCACAGATGCAGGTGCCGCACCTGAAGGGTGACGAGACGATCGTGCTGACGAATCTTGTTCCAGTTGGCACGCCCGGATCGACCGTCGGCGAGCGGGGCAATACGATCCTGCGCATCGCCTTGCCAGGCCATCTACCGATGGGATGGGTCTACACCGACCAGTCGCTCAAGTTCGCGCCGCTGCTGCTCGATACGTTGTCAGTTGATGTGTCGGACGCAGCGAACCCCGTGGTGACGTTGGCGTGGCGCGCAACGCTGATGAAATCAGTGCGTGCGCAGCGCTTCGAGGCAAGGTTTGTCGACCGGGCGGGGCTGGAGCGGCTTGCCGCGACATCGTCGGGTAACGCGGTCGATCCGGCGGAGGTGCGGCATGGCTGAACCACTAACGGTCACCATCACCGGAGATGCGGGTGACGTTTTTCGGGAGCATTTCAACATCCAGAGTGTGGAGCAGGCTCGTGACGCAGTAAAAAATCTCGACTCTTTGTGGAATACGCCGAATCCGTGGAGCGATCGCCCGGACCTGCGCGATATATTCGATGAAGCGGGGAAGTCAGTCCAGAGGCGCTTTGAAACGGGCGTCTATAAGCCGCAGGATCAGGCGCAGCCGTCCGATCACTTCTCCAAGGGCAATCGGATTGCGTCGAGGCAGGACGGCAGCTTCAAGGCCGTGAGTAGCACGCCCGATGTGTGCAAGACTCCGATGGGCAGCTCGACACCACCGGTACCCTATCAGGTCGTGTCGGATCTGAGCGGGTCGTCGGGCGTCGTGCCGAGCGTGCGATTCAACGGCAAGCCGGCGTACGTGCTCGATCAGAGCGTGGTCCCGACATGTACGGGCGACGAAGCGGGCTCAGCCGATGGGGTACGTTCCGGCACGGTGGGAGGCGAGACCAAGCCGACGAAGGGAAGCACGACGGTTCGCGCGGGTGGCCATCCCGTTATTCGTGACGGTGACCCGTGCACGATGAACTCCGGCAACTGTACGGGCACTTACGTAACTGCGCCCGCGCCGGGTAGCTCGGTGGATGCGAGCGGGAACGTCGTGGGGGATGCGAATCCGCCACCCGAGAAGGGCGTCATGCATCAAGTTGGCGGGTTCTTCAAGGGGGCCGGCGGCGCGGTGTGGGACATGGCGAAGGGCTTGGGCGGGCTGGCGGTCGGAGCGGCCAAGCTATCGCCAGTGTCGCAGGCTGCTGAGGGTCTGTCTGATCTGACAGGGTTATACGACTACCACGGGTACTCGCAGACGTTGGACTCAGCCGGAAAGACGGCGCAGGCGATCTACGATCATCCTGGCGCGATCGTCGATGGCATCACCAAGCCGTATATGGAGGCGTGGAGCCAGGGCAACTATGGTGAGGCGCTGGGGCGCGGCGCGGTCGACATCGGCGGATTGTTTGTTGGTGGTGTTGGTGCTGCCGGCAAGGTCGGCGAAGCGGGGAATGTGGCAGGCAAGGTTGGCGAGGCGGTGAATGTTGCCGGAAAGGCAGGCGAGCTTGCTGACGTTGCAAATGTCGCGGGAAAAACGGGAGAGGTTGCGAACGCGGCTGGGAAGACTGGCGAGGTTGCCGAGGCGGCTGGCCAAGCAGGCAAGGCCTCTGACATTGGAGGTGCGGCGGCGAAGGGAGGCGAGACAACCGAGGCGACCGCTGATGCAGCGAAAGCCGCAGGGGAGGCCAACGCAAAACCTGCGGGAGATGGACTGAAAGTCCAAGCCAAGCCTAAGAGGCCGTCTTGGAGGCAGAGTGAGAAGGATGTAGGGAAGAAACTCGGGCAAGGATACAAAGAACAAAGGTCCTTCAAGGACGGGAAAGAGGTTCCCTATGGCACCAAAGGAAGCACACGTCCTGACTGGTATAAAGATGGTTCGAGCGTTGAAGTGAAGAACTACAATATTGAGACGCCCGCAGGCCAGGAACGATTGATCGATAACGTATCGAATCAGGCGATCTATCGTGCGCAACAATTGCCTCCGGATACCGTCCAATCGCTTTTTGTAGATATTCGTGGTCAAGTAGTCAGTCGTGGTGAGCTGCAAAACGTTATTCAGTCAATCTCCACGCGCAGTAACGGTATAATTCAGCCAAGTAACATTACCATATTGAGGTAGCACATGTCAGTTGGCGTACGAGTCGGATCGATAGTTGACGAGGTCGGAGCATCGAGCTTTTTTAACTCGTTCTTTTCCACAATCTGGGGGCTCTTGGAGTCCAACGGTCCGGGAACCAAGTTTCCCGTTATATCGAAAGAGTTTTATGAGGGGCGTGTGCCAGCGGAGCACGTTGGGCAGGCGCTAGAGGAGTTGAAGAAAATTCGTGAAGAGTTGAATAATTTTCCGCCCTCTTCGGTAATATGGGATTATGAAGATCGAACCAAGCAACCTCCTTGGGGGGCGGATATTAGTTCAGATATTACTTCGATGGGTAATTACTTTGTATCTAGTACGGGGCGCGATTTGTTTGATCTGTTGATTGAAGCTTTTGATGATGCGCTGAAGAATAAAGCGGATGTTGTGATTGAAGAGATTTAGTCTATCTCGTTTACGCATCGTGCTTCAACCGTGAGCGCTCATCTCGAATCGTGACATGACAAAAGGCCCAATTTCTGCTGGCCGAAAAGCTGTGGGGCGGCACGCCTTGTCGGTGTTCGACGGCATGCCCAAGGTGCAGGAATATCTGCACGATGACTTGCCCATGGCGGTCGACGTACTCTCAGTCGCGGACTCGCCTGACCCCGATCTCGTGTCTTACAGCACGATAGGTCTCTTTGAGACTGCTCTTGGCGGCGAGACGGAGTTAGGGACTCGTGTTGAGTTGTGTGGTGCAATGCCCGCTGATATTGAGCACTGGCCAAATGTGCTTGCGTTTGCTGCTTTTGCGCTAATGCGATCACGGTGGGCGGTGATGCCAGGGGGCGTGCTGGAAGGGTATGTCGCGGAATGCTACAGCGACACGTTAGTCCCACATCTGTATCTGACAGCACCGTTTCTGTGGAATGACGGGCATTTCAAGCAACTTGACTTGGAGAGCGGAGAGAAAGTCAATTGGTTGCAAGGAATCCCTATTTCTGATGCAGAACTTGAGATCCTCCGCACGCGCGGGGATAGTGAATTTGAAGATTTGCTTGAACAAGCGGATGTAGATGTATTTGACTTGTATCGATCTTCGTTGAAGTAAAGCTACGTTTGCCTGCAAAGCCGTTTGGGCCGGTTCGCGCGTCCAGTCGACGGAGCTCAGCATCTGCGCAGCTACGACTCATCTGTCTGGGCAACCTAACGCCTGCGCTTCGCCGCCGAACATCCGGCGATGTGGGCAGCGGTCGAGTCGATTGCGCCGATGATTGGGTGTACGCCGCAGACGCTGCACGAATGGATCAAGCGTGATCAGGTTGACCAGGGGAGCGCGATGGCGTGACCACTGACGAACGCGAACGGCTGAAGGCCCTGGAGCGCGAGGTCAAGGAACTGCGTCGTGCCAACGAGATTCGCAAGGTTGCGAGCGCGTTTTTTGCCCAGGCGGAACTCGACCGCCGTTTCAAGTCCTGACGGCGTTCGTCGATCAGCATCGCGACACCTTCGGGGGCGAGCCGATCTGCAAGGTCTTGCGGAGCGCCCCGTCGGGCTGCCGATGCCATGCGGCACAGCTTCGCGATCCGTCCAGACGCAGCGCCCGCGCGAAACGCGATGAGATTCTGCAACCCGAGATCAGGCGTGTCTGGCAGGCCAACATGCAGTCTATGGCGTGCCGAAGGTCTGGAAGCAGATGAACCGCGAGGGCATTGTGGTCGCGCGCTGCACGGTCGGTCGGCTGATGAAGCTGCAAGGTCTGCGTGGTGAGGTTCGCGGCAAACGGATTCGCACCACGATCGCCGACAAGAGCGCACCGCGCCCGCTTGACCGGGTCAACCGGCAATTCAACGCGCAGCGGCCGAATCAGCTCTGGGTGTCGGACTTCACGTACGCTTCGACGTGGCAAGGCTGGCTTTACGTCGCGTTCGTGATCGACGTATTCGCCCGCCGTATTGTTGGCTGGCGCGTCAGTTCGTCGATGACCACGGACGGCGCCAGATAGATCGCCTTGTTGCGGACCGCGCCTTCGTCACGAATCTTGACATCCAACGCGTAAAAATAACGAATATTGTCCGCACTACACTGAACCGAGTCCCTGTCTACGGTCAGTATTCACCATGCCCGCCACTGCCCTGCAATTCGCGCTGCTCGCCAAGCAGCAGGAAATCGCGTCGCTGCGCCAGCTGGCCGAGCAGATCGAATTGGTCGACCTGCTCGGCCGCCTGATCCATGCGCTGCAGCGCGAGCGCGGCGCCACCAGCATCTATCTGGCGTCGAGCGGCAAGCGCTTTGTCGCCGAACACGCGGCTTCGCGCGGCGAATCGGCGCCGCTCGTCGCGCAGTTGCGCGAGCGCCTGGATCGGGAGCTGACGCCCGCACGCGGCTCGACGTCGCGCCTGCTGTCGCTGATCGCCTGGGTGCTGCTCGACCTGGAATCGCTGGATGTGCTGCGCGAACAGATCGACCATCTTGCGCTGTCGGCGCCGGATTCGGTCCAGGCTTTCAGTACCGTGATCGGCGGCCTGGTGGAGCTGATTTTCCAGTTTGCCGATAGCGGGGCGGATCCGTCGGTGTCGCGCATGCTGATTGCCCTCGTCCATGTCGTCGAGGGCAAGGAAGAAGCGGGACAGGAACGCGCCGTCGGTGCGCACATGTTTGCGGCGGGCACGTTTTCGGCGGACCAGCAGCAGCGCCTGCTGTATCTGATAGCCGCGCAGGAGCGCAGTCTCGAAGTCTTCGCGAGCTTCGCAAGCACGGCGCAAAACGCATGGTGGGAAACCCGCATGACGGAGCCGCACATGGCGGCGCTCGAGAAGCTGCGCCGCGTACTGTGCACGGTGCACGCCGGCGATGCGCTCGATGCCGGCCTGAGCGAAGCATGGTTCGACGCCGCGAGCGCCCGCATCGATGATCTCTGGCACCTTCAGATTGCACTGACGCTGCAGGTGCAGGAAACGTGCGACGCGCGAATCGACGACGCGCACCGAACGCTGCGCGACTCCGAGCGCCTGATGGCGCAGTTGCGAAACAATCCGCCCCCGCATATCCAGGCGCTCGCCCAGTTCTTTGCCGGCGATCCGTTGTCGGCGCGCGCGGCGGTTCACGAGCTGCCGGGACGTCTCTCCGGCTCCGACCCGGGGACGCTCGCCAGCCTGAAATCCCTGCTGGAGGCGCAATCGGCGCGACTGGCCGGCGCGGAGGTCGAGCTCGACGCGGCACGTCGAGCGCTCTACGAGCGAAAGCTCGTGCAGCGCGCGAAAAATACGCTGATGACGCGCTTCAGCCTGCGGGAGGACGAAGCGTATCGGATGCTGCAGAAGGCGTCGATGGACGGCAATCGGCCGCTTGCCGATATCGCGGAAGACGCGCTGACGTCGCCCGAGCGATTCGTCGACGAGCACGCGCAGACTTCCGTGCGACGTCGTATGCAGCGAAGCGCGCCGGAGACACCGCACGACGACGGCACGACCTGACCGGAACGCACCGCACCGCGCTTCACGCACCACGGCGGCGCCCGAAGCGCGTGCACGAAGTGCAGTTCGCACCGCGCGAGTGCGATTCGCTGCGTTCGGCTGCGGCCTTTCCCTCCGGCATCTCGCGTCCGGCCGGCCTGCATCGCGATATCCCCGCCACTGGTATGAAAGTTGCGAACATCTCGCTCGTCGGGCTAATGGCGGCCTGACGATCACGCCATGTCGAACCGTGGCGGCCGATCACGTGGATAACAGCGTCCGCGCCAGGCACTCGCATGTCGAGCGAGTGCCTGGCGCGTTTTTTTTTTGCCCGTCCAACTTTGCGAGCGCATACCATGGCCTACCTCACACCCAACGAATTCGTCACCAGGATGGTGGACGCCGGTGAATCGAAGCTGTCGATGTCGACCCGCGATACGCTGATTCGCGCGTATATGGCGGGCGCGATCCTCGCGCTCGCAGCCGCCTTCGCGGTCAGCATCACCATCAACACCGGCAACGCGCTGGCCGGTTCGCTGCTGTTTCCGGTGGGATTCTGCATGCTGTACCTCCTGGGCTTCGACCTGCTCACCGGCGTCTTCACGCTCGCGCCGCTCGCGGTGATCGATCGCCGGCCCGGCGCGACCTGGGGTGGCGTGTTCCGCAACTGGACGCTCGTGTTCCTCGGCAATTTCGCGGGCGCGCTGACGGTCGCGCTGTTCATGGCGATCATCTTCACATTCGGCTTCTCGGAAGCGCCGAACGCAATCGGACAGAAGATCGGCGGCATCGGCGAAGCACGCACGCTGGGTTATGCGGCGCACGGCGCCGCCGGTATGCTCACGCTGTTCGTGCGCGGCGTGATGTGCAACTGGATGGTGTCGACCGGCGTGGTCGCCGCGATGATGTCGACGTCCGTACCCGGCAAGGTGATCGCGATGTGGATGCCGATCCTCGTGTTCTTCTACATGGGCTTCGAGCACTCGGTCGTGAACATGTTCCTGTTCCCGTCCGGCCTGATGCTCGGCGCCCACTTCACGATCGTCGACTATCTGCTGTGGAACGAGATCCCGACGGTACTCGGCAACCTGGTCGGCGGGCTGGTGTTCGTCGGCGCGGCGCTGTACAGCACGCACTACAAGACCGCGTCGAAACGCGCGCCCGCTTCGCCGGTGGGTGTCGTCGCGCGCAAGGCCTGATCGCGCTGCGCAAGCCGCAACCGAACGCCGGCGACGCGCGGAAACGCACCGGGGGCGGGCGAGCTTCACGTCGGCGGATGCGCCGGGGTTGATCTACGACGCGATCACGGTCACGCCGACGAGTGTTGCCGCGCGCCGGACAATCGCCCTGCAGCGTGAGCGGCCGGCGCGCCTCGAGTGGTTCGGCGAGCGACTCGTGGAGGCGCCAGCTAGACGCGTCACCTGGTCGCGCGTGGTGTCGACATCACCCGGCAAAGTGACAACGTAACTTCGCAAACGGTGACGACTTTGTTTGGGGCTATGCAGCGGGCGGCTGTCGAGACACTCACAAAAATGCGCTCAACGTTACAACCCCCGTAGGGATGTGCCGAGCGTGCCATTTCGTGGTTGACGCCCAAGGCGGAACGTCTCTGCTCCATGGCCGGGAACCGCCTGACTTTTCCGATTCTTGCCACGATGCGACCCGCCCTGTGGCGCCGTAACCGTTGAGCATGGATCAAACCTTGCCTTGGCGAGTGCGGCGTCCGCCCCGTTTTCGGGAGCAGGTGCAAGTTTTGCTCCAGTGGCTGGCCGTTATCCACCTTTAGACAGAGGCCAGCCATGGCGAACACGAACGAGACGCAGCGCCACAAGCATGACCGCGATGAAGCTGACACTCCGTCAGCGACCGGCGCTATCGCGCTACTTGAGTCTGACCATCGTGCGGTCGAAAAGCTGTTCACGATCTTTGAAAAAACCGCCGACGAGGACCTCGATGCCAAGCACGCGCTCGTTAGGCGCGCCTGCGAAAAATTGACCGTCCACGCGATGATTGAGGAACAGATTCTTTACCCAGCTGCGTACGATGCGCTGTCCGGCGGCCCCCAAAAGGATGTCGAAAAAGCCTACGTCGAGCACTTTCTCGTGAAGACGCTCATCGAGAAATTCGAAACCCTCAAGCCTGGTATGGAAGGGTTTGATGCCACTTTCGCGGTGCTGATGGAAAACGTCCGGCATCACATCAAGGAAGAGGAGACGGAGCTCTTTCCCGAACTGCGCTCATCGGGACTCGACCTTGTCGGACTTGGACTCAAGCTCGCCGAACGAAAGGCGCAGCTGGAGGCCCGACTACCGAAAGACGCGGGCGACCGGACTTGGCCGATGACCCGGATATTTCAGTAGTTGCCAGCGAAAAGGACCCGTGCCGTGTCGCGCGGGCACGGGCAATGTCTGAAGCGTACGAGGTGCGGGATGTCGCTGCAGATAGGCTGAACCCGCAGCGAGGATTCCTGCGTTCGGTGCCAGTCGACGGACCCTGAAGCCGCTGCCGGTTTCGATGCCAACTCGCAAGGCGAGGTCGATCCATCTCGATCAGTGTGACGCCGTGCGTTCTTCTAACCCGTGGGTTACACGTTCGAATCGTGTAGGGCGGGCCAGTTTGTGATCTTCGCGGCTTCGCGCCGGATTGCGCAAACGAATCACTCCACCGTCACCGATTTCGCCAGATTCCTCGGCTTGTCGATATCCGCGCCGCGCAAGCACGCCGCGTGATACGCGAGCAACTGCAACGGCACGACGTGCAGAATCGGCGACAGGAGCCCGTAATAATCCGGCATCCGCAATACCGACACGCCTTCGCCGTTGTCGATCCGCGTATCGGCATCCGCGAACACGTAAAGCTGCCCGCCCCGCGCCCGCACTTCCTGCATGTTCGACTTGAGCTTTTCGAGCAGCGCATCGTTCGGCGCGATCGTGGCAACCGGCATCGTATGCGTGACGAGCGCGAGCGGCCCGTGTTTCAACTCGCCCGCCGGATACGCTTCCGCGTGGATATATGAAATCTCCTTCAGCTTCAGCGCGCCTTCGAGCGCGATCGGGTAGTGCAGCCCGCGCCCGAGAAAGAGCGCGTTTTCGTGCTGCGAGAATTCCGCCGCCCAGCGCTCGATCTGCGGCTCCAGCCCGAGCACGTCCTCGAGCGCGCCAGGCAGGCGCCGCAACTGCGTCGTATAACGCGCGAGCTGCGCGTCGTCGACGTAGCCGCGCAGCCGTCCGAGCGTGACGGCGAGAATGAACAGCGCGACGAGCTGCGTCGTGAACGCCTTGGTCGACGCGACGCCAATTTCCGGGCCGGCGCGCGTCAGGAAGCGCAGGCCGGTCTGGCGCATCATCGCGCTGGTCGGCACGTTGCAGATCGCCAGCGTGTCGATGTGACCGAGCGCCTGCGCGTATTTGAGCGCGGCGAGCGTGTCGGCGGTCTCGCCGGATTGCGACACGCTGACCACCAGCGTATTCGGCATCGCGAGCGCGTCGCTGTAACGGTATTCGCTCGCAATCTCGACCTGCGCGGGGATGCGCGCGATCGTCTCGAGCCAGCGGCGTGCAGTCAGGCCCGAGTAATGGCTCGTGCCGCACGCGAGGATCAGCACGTTGTCGATCTGCTCGAACGCGCGCGCGGCGTCCGGGCCGAATACGGCCGGATCGAACAGCCCGGCATCGGGAATGGTCGCCGCCACGGCCTGTGGCTGCTCGAAGATTTCCTTCTGCATGAAATGCCGGTATGGCCCGAGTTCGACCACGCCCTGCGCGGACGAGACGGTCTGTATCGCGCGTTCGATCGGTGCGCCGCTGCGATCGAGCACTCGCACGCCACCCGGCGTCAGCTCGACGATGTCGCCTTCCTCGAGAAAGATGAAGCGGTCGGTGATGCCGGCGAGCGCGAGCGCATCCGACGCGAGATAGCATTCGCCGTCCTTCACGCCGACGACGAGCGGCGAGCCGGCGCGTGCGCCGATCAGCCGTTGCGGCTCGTGCTTGCTGAACACCGCGATCGCGTACGCGCCGTGCAGCTGCGAGGTCGCGTCGCGTACGGCGGCGAGCAGGTCGCCGCGATACTTGCTGTGGATCAGGTGCGCGACCACCTCGGTGTCGGTCTGGCCGTCGAACTCGTAGTGTTCGTTGGCTAGTTGCTTGCGCAACGTTTCGTGATTCTCGATGATGCCGTTGTGCACCAGCGCGATCTCGTCGCGCGAAAAGATCGGATGCGCGTTGCAGGTTGCCGGCGCGCCGTGGGTTGCCCAGCGCGTGTGCGCGATGCCGGTGCTGCCGGTCAGGCCGGCGCTGCGCACGTGCGCGTCGAGATCGGCGACGCGCGACATGCTGCGCTCGCGGCGTGCCTGGCCGTTGACGACCGTCGCCACTCCGCATGAATCGTAGCCGCGATATTCAAGGCGGCGCAAACCTTCGATCAGAATCGGGACGATATCCCGTTGCGCGACCGCGCCGACGATGCCACACATGACACGTCTCCTTCCCTGTAGATTGCCCCGGACCGTGCGCACGCGTGGATCAGCGTGACGCGGTCTCCGTTGTCGCCGCCGTCGTGAAGCCGCATTGAGCGGGCGCGACCGGGTCGGCCATCCGGCTTTCGAATGCCAGGTAAAGCGCCTCCTCCAGTACGTTCCAGTGTGCGCCGTGCCGGTACGGGCCCGATCGCGCATGCCAGCACGCGACCGTGTTCCAGTCGTTCATCTTGAATGCGACGAGTGCGATCAAGCCCCACGGATAGTCGGAGCCGGCGAGTTGCAGCCAGGTCTTGCCGTACTTCTGCATCCACTGCGCGTAGATCGTCTCGTTCGATTGTTGGGGAACCTGAATGCCGGACAGGAGCGGAAAGACCTGCGCGACTTTCGCCGGATAGAACGTCGTGTCGCTGATGCGCTGCGTGCTCGCGCGAAAGCCGGACTGTGTGCCGCGCCAGAACACCTTCAGGATCGCGGACGCGAGCCGGTCGGCGCGCTGAGTCCACGGGCCGGCGCGGGCGGCGTCGGCATGCCGGACGTAATACGCGGCGAGCGCCTGGAACGCGCTGTGCACCTCGACGTTGTCCATCAGCAGCGCGACGTGCAGCGTCGACGAGATCTGATAGACGCCTGCGGGCTTGCTGAGCAGCGCGTCCAGATGCGCGGCCGCGCGATTGAGGCTGAGTTCCCATGCGGCGGGCAGGCCCTCGGGCGGCGCGAAGCGGGCGAGCAGTTCGATCCAGGTCGCCATCATCGCATCGTCGGCGTCGGCTTCGGCGCATGAGCTGTACTGGCCGCTCTTCACGCAGTAGCGATCGAAACCGCCGTCCGGACGCTGGCGCGGCAGCAGCCACGCGATCCATGCGAGCGCGGCCCGATGTGCGTCGAGCCCGGCATCCTCGGCGCCGAGCAGTGCCTTCGCCGCGAAATAAGGATCGATGCCGGCGCCGTTCAGGCGCACGGTGATCGCCCCGTCGGGGCGTTGATAGAGTCCGTTGAGCTGAAGTTCCGCGGCGCTCGCCTGCAGCGCGATGCCGCACGCGGCGACACAGCAGGCGACGCGCCACAGGCGGCATAGCCGGGCGGTGGCCGCCACGCGTGCGCGTGCGGCCGGGAAAAGCGCGGGCCGGTTCATGATGGGGGGCTCCTGCGCGATGGTCCTGCGCAAATCCCGCCGGGCGCGGCGTTGGCCGCGTCGCGCGCCGACGGGGGTGTCGATGTCGTAACTCAGTGCACCTTGGCGCTGGTGAACTTGAGACTGGTGCCGCTGTTCGCGGTCACGAGCCAGTACGTCGAGTCGGTGATGACGACGCTGCCGAAGCCTTGCGTGATGATCGGCAGTGCGAAGCCCTTCTTCGGCAGCAGCCACGTCATGTTCGCGAGGCTGGTCGGATGGCTGGCGGCGAACGCCCAGCCGCTGCCCGTGTCGGTGGCCGACCACGTGACGTTCAGGCGTGCACGATCGAAGGTCGTGATGTCACTCATCGTGTACCACTTGAACTGACCCGTCAGTTTCAGCGTATTGGCTTGCGAGAAGATCGCGGACAACGTCGACGTGTAGGACGATGCGCCCAGCGGATGCGCATAGATCAGCCGGCTCGTGCGGTTCGCGACGACGAAGTTCATCAGGGATGCGTACCAGTTGTTCACGTCGGCCGTCGGCACCGCGTATTGCTGGAACTCCTCGAACGTCGCGTACTTGCCGAACGGCATCACGGGGTACGCCCACAGGCCGGGGTTCAGCAGCGCGCCGTTGCGGTATGCGCGGGTCGGTGCCGAGCCTGTGTGGCCGGTGAAGTAGTAGCCGTTGAAGCCGTTGCTTTCGAGCCAGTTGACCGACCAGGTCGGCGTGTTGCCTTCCGGCGCCGCGTACTCGACGTCCGGCTGGCCGGTCGCGGCCTGGACGGCCTGGTGGTTCATCACGAGGTACTGCGTGAACGTACTTGCGTTCGTTTCGCTCGCATTCGCCCCCCAGTAATCGTGAATCCAGCCGCCGTGGCTGCCGACGCGATGGCCCTTGGTCACGAAATACCTCAGGAGATTCTGCGCGGTCGGGTTGTTCGCGAGGTTGATGCCGTTGCCGTCGCCGAAGGCCGCTTCATCGGGGCCCGCCGTGATCACGAGCGAGAACGGCCCGTTGTTCCACACGCCGAGGCTCTTCAATTGCAGCGCCGGCTGGATCTGGTCGCCCGCGCAGAAGTGCCAGTTGAACACGAGGCCGGCCATCGCCTTCGGCAGCGGCGACAGCGACGGCAGGTTCAGCATCTGCGTGCCGAAATAATGCAGGTAGCCGTGAATCAGCATGCCGTCGGTCTGGCCGTCGAGGTAGGCGAGCGGCAGGTTGACGAACAACACGCCGCCGTTGCCGTACGTGTTGTAGCCGGACACGAGGCCGAAGGTCGGCGAGGTCAGGATCGTCGTGCCGGTGTACGTGCCCTGCGTGACGAAACTCGGATAGGTGAGGAAGCCGTACACGTAGCCGGAGATGCCTTCGAGCGTGTCGGTGGTGGTGGCCAGCGTCGACGCGAGCGTGTTGGCCGTCTTGCCGGTCGACGTGCTCAGGAGCGAGTTGGCGGTATACGTCGTGGTCTTCTTCAGCTTGCCGGTCACGGTGCCGGTCAGCTTCGGCGGCGTCTGGCTCAGCACGCCGCTGCCCGTGGGCGGCGTCGCGTACTGGAACCAGGCCCCGTGGTTGTAATTGGCGAGGCCGCCCGGATTCGACGGGCTGGCGGCCAGAAACAGCGTGCTGCCCGACGTCGAACTCGTCGACGTGCCGGCGGTGCTGGGCGATGCGAGCGCCGTCGCGGTCGTGGTGGTCGACGACGTCGTGGTCCACGCCATCGACTTGCCGGGCGGCACCTGGAGCGTGCGCAGCCAGCTGCTCATGCCGGTCACGTTGCCGAGGCCGATCATGTTGCCGCCGTATTGGTCATACAGCACGTAGTCCACACCGGCCATGCTGCTGAAGCGCGATTTCGGGCTGACGTAGAAGCCGGCCGAATTCAGCACGCCGAAATCGTAGACGAGCATCACCTTGCCGCCGTTCAGCGCGTAGTTCTGAATCGCGGTCACGAGCGTGTCGTCGGCCGTCGTATGCACCTGATCGGGCAGGATCAGGCCCGGATACTGCGACAGCGACGCGCCGGCCGCCATGAACTGGCTGTCGGTCATCACCTTGATCTGCAGCCCTTCCTCCTGCGCGCTGTCGAGCCAGGCGGACACGCGCGAATCGGGCAGTGTCAGCGTATCGGGCACCAACAGGAGAAGCTGGTTGGTGGCCGCCCGAACGCCGCCCGGACCGAATGCGAACGCGAGCGCGAACAGCGCGAACAGGATCCGCAAGAACTTGCCTGACTTTGCCAACATGGTGTGCTCCTCGCTCAAGGAATGGGGCGTGCGGCAGCCGTGATGCGCGTGCCGCCAGGTCGACCAATCCAGCCCCGTAGACGTGTGCGGCTGTCCGGTTCGTCGGGTATCGAGCGGTGCGTGCCGACAGCGGCCGGAACGCGCGAATGCGCCGGTGTGCCATGCTGTCTTCGCCGATGAGAGGACTCGATGCGACGCATTGAAAGAAGCGAACAACGTGCCATTGGCGCAGGAGGCCCGGTACTGCTGGCTTCTTGCGATGCGGGCCGGGCGGTGCATCCGGAAACACGGCGGAATCGTTTCATCGCTGATACGGCGCGTTCGAACGCGCTATCAGCAGACGGAATCGCGATCGCGCGTCAGTGCGCCGGGCCAGCTTGCGCAGTAGGTATAGAGCGTGACCAGCAGGCCGATCAGCAGCGGCCCGCCGAGCAGGAAATAGCAGAACGGCAAGAACAGCAGCGAGCCGTGATGGATGATCGTCGCGTGCAGCAGCATCACGAACGGCAGCGCGAACACGAAGTAGCCGAGCACCAGCAGCGATGCGACGGCCTTTTGCAGCAGCGAGAAATCGAGCGGGTAGTACAGCGCGGCCATCACCAGCGGGATCAGCGCGATCGCCGCGCCGTGCAGCACGAACATGTCGCGCAGATGCAGTGGCGGCACATACGGGAACGTGTCGGGCGCGAGCCAGAAGTACGCGCAAATCAGCAGCTGGGTGAAGCTCGCGATACGTAACAGATATGCAACAGGCAGCCAGCGTGTCCGTCGGACGAACGAGGCGGCGAAGCCGATCGCGCACAGCGCGGCGGTGGCCAGCAGCAGCGTGCCGCCCGGCAGGCGGGCCGCGACGTCGATCGACAGCAGCGGCACGCGTGGCGCGTCGGCTGGATAACCGAGCACGATCACGTGCAGCGCCGGATCGATCTGCTGCGCGCCCCATGCCATGACCGCGCGCCAGTAGCGCCACGCCAGCGGCAGTCCGAACCACAGCGACGCGTACAGCGCGGGCGTCAGCAGCGCGATCGACGACAGCCAGCGCTGCGGGTACGCGTGGGTGCGCAGCGAACGGTCGACGGGAGGACGGACGGGATGCGTGGGCATGGCGTCCGCCCGCTCACCAGCGATAGAACACGCTGAGCTCGCCGCCGATCCGTGAGTAGTACGGGTTGTGGTAATAGTCGAATTCGAGTTGCGTGCCCCACTTGCGCGTGAACCAGTAGCGCCATTTCGCGGTGATCTCGTGGCTGCGGAAATCCGCGATCTGCGAGCCGGACCCGGTGACCTGATACGCTTCGCGGCCGAACCCGCCGCGCAGCACGATCACGCTCTTGCCGACTTCGCCGTAGGTGACGGCGCCGTAGTACGCAGGTGCCTTCACCGAGCCCGGTGAATCGACCGTATAGTTCGCGCCCGCCTCGAAAATCCACTTCGGCAATGCATACCAGATCACGCCGGCGTGATAGAGCTGATCGCGGTGGCCGCTGCGGTTCCATGCGTAGCCGGCGCCCAGCGACACGACCAGCGAACGATCGGACAATAGCTTGCGGTTGAGCGACAGGTCGACGCGCGCGCTCGGCAGGATCGTGCCCGACGTGGTGCCGGAAAAGCCGATTCCACCGAACCAGTCGGGCCCGAGGTTCTGCACGTAGGTCAGCGCGCCGAGCTGCGTGTTCTCGCCGAAGCGGTGCAATTGCGCCAGTTCGCCGAGCACGGTGCGCACGCCGTCCTGATAGACGCCGCGCAGATGCACGCCGTACCAGTCGCCATAGCCGTGCGTCAGGTGCGCGCTCGAATAGCCGAGCGACAGTTCGGTGTGCGATTCCTGCGGCGCCTGCGCATGTGTGACGATGGCGTCGGGCAGCGGTGGCCGGTTCGTATCCTCGGGCGTGAACTCGGCGAGCGGCACGCCGTCCGGCAGGCCTTCGGCGTCCACGCGCACGAACATCGATTCGTCGCGCATCCGTGGCGTGATGACGGTCGCGGGGTCCGGGGGCTGCACGGCGGGCACGGCGGCGGCATCGTCCGGCTGCTCCGCCAGCGCCGCGGGCGCGCCGAAGGCGACGCCGCACAGCATCGCGAGGGTGGCAACCGGCACGCGCGGGCCGCGATGGCTGGGGCGATCGGACATGAGGCGCTCCTTAACGGGATGTGTGGAACCAGCCGCTGCGCCACGCGACGAGATCGCCATGCACGCAGGCATGATTGACGACCGAGACGTCGCGCGCGCACGCGCTGACCGGATGACCGGCGACGCCGATGCGCGCCCCCGTCAGCCGCAGCAGGCCGCCGGCCGACACGACGCCGTCGATGCAGCTCGCGTGGGCGAGCAACACATCGTCGCGCGCGAATACCGCGCCATGCAGCAACGCGTGGCGTTCGAGCTCGACGCGATGCGCCTTGACGCTGCCGCGCAGCACGCAGCCTTCGCCGAGTACGAGCGTGCCTTCGACGATCAGGTTGCCTTGCACGACCGTGTGCGCGGGCAGGCGGACGTCGCACGGCACCAGGTAACGGCCGTGCAGGAAGCGATGCGGCAGCGACGCGAAGTGGCGGGTCAGCGAGATCGCGCGGCGCGGGGCGGCCTGCGGGTCCGCGGGCCGCGCGCCGGGCGCCGCGCCGAACACGAGCGGCTCGCCATACAGGCACGCGAAGCCGCCGGCGCCGTGCAGATGCACCGTGTCGCCGACCACGACGCCGCGCAGTACCGCGCCGTCGACGTCGATCAGCGGTGCATGCGCGAGCGTGCCGATCGTCGCGCCGGCACGAATGTCGATGCGCTCGTCGGCGAACGCGTACGCGGCCCGCGCGCCGTCGTCGAGCGTGATCGTGCGATCGGCGTAAAGCACGTCGTCGCGATGTGTGTCCCGTGCGACGTGGATCGCGTCCGCATGCTGCACGGCCAGGCCGAGCGCTTGCCACGGCGGTGTGGCGGCCGCATCCGCCGACGGCGTGCCGGCCGCGTGCGCGCGCAGCGCGTCGTGCCAGCGCGCGGCCAGCAGCGCCTGATCGACGAATGGCCCGTCGCCGATCGGCAATGCTGCGACGTCGCTGCGCCGGATCAGTTCGTGCAGCATCGGCAGGAACGGCAGGGTGAGCACGCCGGCCACCGGCACCATCACATTGAAGGTCGTCATCGCTCATCGCTCCGGTTTCAATTGCCGGCGAAAACGCTCGGTCTTGTCCCATTTCAGTTCGCGGCGGAACGCGGCGTCGAGCGCGAGCCCCCATAGCGCGGCGACGACCGCCGCAATCGTCACGCAAAAGCCGACGACGTTGACCGGTACGAGCCGCAGGCGCGTCGCGCGGCCGTCGAGCCGCGCGGCGACGACGATCTCGAAGAACACGCCGAAGTTGCCGAAGGTGCTGAACGAGAACAGCGCGAACAGCGACAGGAGCAGGCCGAGCGCGGTCGAATTGACGCCGTTGAACAGGTAGAGCGCGAGCGCGGCGCTCCACGCGATCGCGAGCAGCGCGGGCATCGTGAACACGCCGAGCAGCAGGGCGCCGTCGAGCCGGCAGCGCCGCGAGATCAGCGGATTGCGCAGCACCGGCAACAGGTAGCGCAACATCGTCTGGTTGTGCCCCTTCGCCCAGCGCGTCAGTTGCCGGGCGCGGACGGCCCAGCGCTCCGGTACTTCCTCATAACATTCGGCGTGGTTCAGGTAGACCGTGCGCCAGTCGCTCAGCAGCAGGCGGTAGGTCATGTCGGTATCTTCGGCGAGCGTGTCGTCGCACCAGCCGCCCACGGCGTCGAGCGCACCCTTGCGGATGCCGCCGACCGTGCCGCCGTACTGCGGCACCAGGTGGAGATTGTTGCGGGCTTGCTGGTTGACCTGGTAGCCGCCCGCGCGCTCGAGATCGAGCAGCCGCGCGAGCAGGTTGCTGTCCGCGTTCTGCGGCACGACGCGGCCCATCACCGCGCCGACTTCCGGATCGAAGAACGGCGCGACGAGTTCCTTCAGCAACCCCGGCCGCGGCAGGTAGTCGGCGTCGAATACCACCATGATGTCGCCGCGGATGAAGCGCAGCGCATCCTTCAGCGCGGCTGCCTTGCCCGGCTTGCCGGTCTCGCGATGAAACGGCTGGATCAGTTCGGGCGCGAGTGCGCGGACTTCGTCGATCAGCACGCGCGTGTTGTCGGTCGAGCGGTCGTTGACCGGGATGATCGTCAGCCGGTCGCGCGGGTAGGTCGTGGCCAGCAGCGCCATCAGGCAATCGACGATGACGGTTTCCTCGTTGTGGGCGGCGACGAAGACCGTGAGCCGCGGCCAATCGCCGTGGGTCATCGCGCGGTAGGGCGCGTGCTGCGGCTTGAACAGGCGGTCGAGGCTGAACAGGTAGTGCCGCGCGGCATACCCGCACGTCAACAGCGTGAACAGCCACAGGTACGCCACGCACGGCATCAGCAGCAGCTCGAGATCGAACGTGATGCCCGGCGTGCCGGCCGGCGGCGGTTCGAGCGACGCATCCGGATCGGGCGAGGCCGGTGCGGCGAGCGAGAACGTCACGCTGTCGAGCGCGGTGCGTTCCATTGCGAGCCCGGTGTTTGCCGCGTTGGCGGCGTTGACGGCGGGCACGCCGAACCGGACCGGTTCGGCGATCGCCTGCGATGCGGTGTCGCGGACGATCAGCGAGCAGGCAAGCACGATCAGCAGCAGGATGCCTTGTTCGCAGAGTGACGCCGCCCGCGTTTTCTTCATGTCCTGGTCCCCGTGCCCGCGACGACGACCGATGAGAGCTGAAGGCGCTCCGTGGATCGCGCGGACGTCAATGGGAAGCCGTGGCGCGTGGGTCGTGGCGGGCGATTGTCGGTCGCCCCGGACGAACGCGTCGCGTCGCCTCCCGGCTTCGTTGCTTTGGCGTCCCCGTCTGTCTGCTGCCGTGCGAGTGCTTCGGGACGCACCTGTCTGACATTAAGCAAGGCGTGAGCCATCTGTCGGGATGCCGCGCGCAGCAAGGATCGACGCGAAGGAAGCGAATGCGGAAGTCGCGCGGGCGGCGGGTTTTGATTCACTGACGAATCAGTGTGCACGCGTCGCATTCGACCCCATACGGTCGGTTGCGTGCGTAGAGCACCTCGCACGGCGGGGGGCTTCGCATCCATCGGTGGCGCCTTGCCGGGTGAAGCTTGCATGACTGATCGTCGCGCTTCATTCGTCGCACGCGCGTTGGTGTGGTGATCGAAACCGACGCCGGTTTCATGTGAGACAAATAGACCGGACTCCGATGTATTTTCCGGTTTTTGGCCGCGTTACACATACGCAACATTTCCCGCGCACCGATTCGTGTGACGCAAGCGCCGTCGCGTGTCGGAGAAATCCTGCGCGTGCGTAGGTGGCCGACGCTCGCGTGCGCGCCGCACAGTGCACAGACGAAAGTGGCGAATCGAGATGACGCAACGCGCGTCGAAAGATGCCGCAGATTCGCTGCGTCTCGGTGGTTCGACATGCGTGCACGATTCGTCGGACGACGTCGTCAGACGGATCGGTTGAGCGTCCGGCTGTTTATCGTTGTCGTGTCGATCCGGCGAGGCGAGCGCCCGTAGCAGTTGTGAAACATTCCGCAACACGCCGTCCGCACGCGACGGCCGCTGAGCGAAGCGGGCCGGGATGCGGGCCCGCTGGTTTGAATATTGCTGTAGTGGGAGGACGTAATGCTCGACACAGCGAGGAACCGCTCATGACGTGATCGATCCAGTGCAACGGGACGCCGGTAGTACGACGATTCGCGCGGCCCGGACGGCGCGGACGAGGTGGCGCGCTCGCCCCGCAGCATCGCCGCGTGTCGAGCGCGTGCGAGTACGCGATGCGCTGCCGAATACATGCTTCGCGCCACGTGCAGGATCGCCAGGCGCGCAGTGGCTAAACGAGGACAACGATGAAGAAGATCTTGCTTGTGTTCGGGACCCGGCCGGAGGCCATCAAGATGGCGCCGCTGGTGCGCGCATTGAAGGCGCAAGCGGATGTCGACGCCCGCGTATGCGTGACCGCGCAGCATCGCGAAATGCTCGACCAGGTGCTGACGCTGTTCGACATCAAGCCCGACTACGATCTCAACCTGATGCGGCAAAGCCAGACGCTGACCGACGTGACGACCGGCATTCTCCAGGCGATCGGCATGGTCTTCGACGAACTGCGGCCGGACGTCGTGCTGGTGCACGGCGATACGACGACCACGCTCGCGGTCAGCCTCGCGGCGTTCTATCGCTATCTGCCGGTCGGGCACGTGGAGGCCGGCTTGCGCAGCGGCGACATCTGGTCGCCGTGGCCGGAGGAACTGAATCGCCGCGTGACGGATGCGGTGTCGTCCTGGCATTTCGCCCCGACCGGGCAGGCGCGCGACAACCTGCTGAGCGAAGGCGTGCCGGGCGGCGCGGTCTCGCTGACCGGCAATACCGTGATCGACGCGTTGCACGAGGTCAAGCGCATGCTGGATCGCACCGCCACGCTGTCGGACAAGGTCGCCGCGTACTTCCCGTTTCTCGAACCGTCGCGACGCGTCGTGCTGATCACCGGCCATCGCCGCGAAAGTTTCGGCGAACCGTTCCGCCATTTCTGCGACGCCCTGTGCACGCTGGCGAACCGCTATCGCGATGCGCAGTTCGTCTATCCGCTGCACCTGAATCCGAACGTGAGGGAACCGGCGCGCGCGCGGCTCGGCGACGTCCCCAATATCTACCTGATCGAGCCGCAGGAATATCTTTCGTTCGTCTTCCTGATGTCGCGCGCCTATTTCATCATCACGGATTCGGGCGGCATTCAGGAAGAAGGGCCGGCGCTCGGCAAGCCGGTGCTGGTCACGCGCGAGACGACCGAGCGGCCCGAGGCGATTCAGGCCGGCACCGCGCGGCTCGTCGGCACCGATCAGGACAGGATCGTATGGGAGGCGTCGCGTCTGTTCGACAGCGAGAGCGCTTACGAGGAAATGTCGCGCGCGAGCAATCCGTACGGCGACGGCCATGCGAGCGAGCGGATCGTTCACGCGCTGATGCGCACGCCCGGCGTGCCGACGAAGACGACGAGTTTCTCGATGGGCGCTGCGGAAATGCCGTTCAACGCGCTCACGCTCGGGTTGCAGGCATTGCGGTCGCCGTGAGGAAGGGCGCGCGGTAGCGCCTTCCGGCGCGTTCGACGCAGGCGTCAAGCATCCGGTCCGGCCGCGAGGTCGGCCGGATGCTTGCCTGTGCGCGACCCGGAACCCATTTTCCCGATGCATTCAAAAGTGTTTTCGCGGGAAGCCTCTTTCGCGAAACGGCGCCGCGCACGGATACTTCAGCGGATATCCCACCCGCATCTTCCGGAAATCGCATCGACGCGACGAAATCCGATGCGGGCTCCTTGCACTTGCACGCGATCGCCGAGCGCCCGTCGTGTGTCACACCCTGCCATTCCCCCATGACTCAATCCATTCATCAAGCCTCGTTGCCGGCCCGCTATCGCGCGTGGACCTGGCAAGGCAGCGAGCATCCCGCGCAGTTGCGTCTCGAACAACGGGAAACGCCGGGACTGAAACCCGGCCAGGTGCTGGTCCGCAATCACGCGATCGGCCTCAATCCGGTCGACTGGAAAGTGCTCGGCGGCGCGCTCGTGAACTGGCGCCCCGGGCATGTGCCCGGCGTCGATGGCGCGGGCACGGTGGTCGCGGTCGCGGACGACGCGATGCGCCACCTGCTGGGCCGCCGCGTCGCCTATCATCAGGCGCTCGGCGAGCACGGGAGTTTCGCGGAATACACACCGGTTGCGGCCGGCGTGCTGCTGACGGTGCCCGACACGCTCGATTTCGAAACGGCGGCGAGCGTTCCGTGCCCGGCGCTGACCGCATGGCAGGCGCTCGAGAAGGTGCCGTGCCGTGCGGCGAGGGAAATCCTCGTGAGCGGCGCAGGCGGCGCGGTCGGCAACTATCTGGTGCAGATCGCCGCCGCTCGCGGGTTCGTGGTGTCGGTATCGAGCCACGAACGACATTGGGAGCGCCTGCGCGAGCGCGGGGCAAGCCATTGCCTGCCGCGTCCCGTCGATGCAACGATCGGCGCGATGCCCGAACTGGCCCGGCGTTTCTATGCGGTGTTCGACAGCGTCGATGCGCGGCATGCGGCCTGCTGGGCACCTGCCGTGGCCGCGAACGGGCATATCGTGTGCATCCAGGGGCGCTTCGACACGCCGCCGCTACCGCCGTTCACGTCGAGCGCGTCGCTTCATGAAGTCGCGCTGAATGCGTTGCACACCTATGGCGACGATGCGGCGTGGCTCGAGACGACCGCGGCGGGCAGCATGCTGCTCGCCGGTATCGCGAACGGCCGGATGCAACCCGAAGCACGCGTCACCGGCGACTTCGGGAAGTTGCCGGCGCAACTGGAAGGGCTGCGGGAGCGGCGGTTCTCGGGTAAGCCGGTGGTGCTGGTCGACTGACGGAAGCGGTCGGCGCGTGGCGCGATCGGCCGGCGACGCATGCCGTGTCCGGCCGAATTCCCGTGCCGTTTGCCTGAAACGCTCGAACCGCGCCGATCCGACATCAAATCCGAAATGGCTCGATAATGCGGACGGCGATTCATGCGGACGAGCGGCTGGCTGGAATGGCGTCGAAAGGTTGCGCGGGCAACCGGCCGACGGCATCGTTCGCAGCATCCGCCCGGCCGTGCCTGCACGCGACACGGTCGACGAAACGGCGCCACGCCTGCCTGGTCGTTCGGAATGTGCGCCGCGCCGTTCGAATCCCCACTCGATGCCTGCCCGGCGGGCATCGCAACCAGGAGGTGAACGATGATCACGCTGACCGTCAACGGTAGCGAGCAGCACTTCGACGGCAATCCCGACATGCCGTTGCTCTGGTATCTGCGCGATGTGCTCGGCCACACCGGCACCAAGTTCGGCTGCGGGATGGCGCTGTGCGGTGCGTGCACCGTGCATCTCGACGGCGTGGCGATCCGCGCGTGCATCACGCCCGTCGCGGCGGCGTCGGGCAAGCGCGTGACGACGATCGAGGGGCTGTCGACGGACCTCACGCACCCGCTGCAGCAGGCGTGGCAGGAACTGAACGTCGCGCAATGCGGTTACTGCCAGTCCGGGCAGATCATGCAGGCCGCGTCGCTGCTGAAGACCAATCCCCATCCGACCGACGCCGACATCGACGATGCGATGTCCGGCAACATCTGCCGCTGCGGCACCTATACGCGCATTCGTGCCGCGATCCGGCTGGCCGTGCGCCGCGGAGGTGCCGCATGAGCGCGCCCGAACTCTCCGTCCACAACGAAAGCCGCCGCGCGTTGCTGCTCGGCTTCGCGTCCGGCGGGCTGCTGCTCGCGTTCGGCGTGCCGTCGCTCGCTCGGGCGGCCGCGCCGGTGCAGCCGCCCGTCAGCGCGAATCCGCAGTATGGCGGCGCCGGGATGCCGCACGGCTTGCGCGACGATCCGAACCTGTTCGTTGCGATCGCACCGGACGGCACCGTCACGGTGACCTGCATCCGCTCCGAGATGGGGCAGGGCGTGCGCACGAGCGTGGCGCTCGTGGTGGCCGACGAACTGGGCGCGGACTGGGCGCGCGTGAAGGTCGCGCAAGCGGTCGGCGACGAGCCGCGCTACGGCAACCAGAACACCGACGGGTCGCGCAGCCTGCGCCAGAGCTTCGCCGCGCTGCGCCGTGCCGGGGCGGCCGCGCGCACGATGCTCGCGCAGGCAGCCGCCGGCGAATGGGGCGTCGACGTGCGCCAGGTGAAGGTGACGGTGCACGAGGTCGTCGACTCGAAGAGCGGGCGCAAGCTCGGCTTCGGCGAACTGGCCGCGAAGGCGGCCGCGCTGCCGGTGCCCGATACGAAAAGCGTGCCGTTGAAGGCGCCGGCCGAATTCCGCTATATCGGCAAGGGCAAGACGGCGCTGATCGACGGACGCGACATCGTCGGCGGCCGGGCGCAGTACGGAATCGATACGCGGCTCGACGGCATGCTGTATGCGGTCGTCGCGCGGCCGCCGGCCTACGGCGATACGGTGGCGTCGTTCGACGCGTCGGCCGCCGGGAAGCTGCCGGGCGTCGTCAAGGTCGTGCAACTGGCGGCGACGCCGCTGCCATCCGGCTTCCAGCCGCTCGGCGGCGTGGCCGTCATCGCGCGCGATACGTGGACGGCCATCCAGGCGCGCGCGCAGTTGAAGATCGACTGGAAGCACGGACCCAACGCGGGCTACGACTCGACCGAATATCGCAAGACGCTCGAAGCGGCTGCCGCGCAGCCGGGCGACGTGATCCGCAACGACGGCGACGTGGCGGCCGCACTCGCCGGCGCCGCGAAACGCGTACGCGCGACCTACTACGTCCCGCATCTCGCGCACGCGACGATGGAGCCGCCCGCGGCCGTCGCGCGCGTGGCCGACGGCCGCTGCGAGGTATGGACCTGCACGCAGGCGCCGCAGACCACGCGCGACGAGCTCGCGAAGGCGCTCGGCTTGCCGGCGGAGCGCGTGACGGTCAACGTGACGCTGCTGGGCGGCGGCTTCGGCCGCAAGTCGAAGCCCGACTACGTGGTGGAAGCCGCGCTGCTGTCGAAGGCGGTCGGCGCGCCCGTGAAGCTGACCTTCACGCGCGAGGACGACATCGCGCACGACTACTTCCACGCGGTGTCGCTCGAAGCGTTCGACGGCGGGATCGATGCATCGGGGAAGGTGGTCGCGTGGCAGCATCGCACGGTCGCGCCGTCGATCCAGTCGACGTTCCGGGCCGGCGTCGTGCACGAGCAGCCGGGCGAGCTCGCGCAAGGCATCGCGGATCTGCCGTTCGCGATTCCGAACGTGCGGCTCGAGAATCCGGCCGCGGAAGCGCACACGAGGATCGGCTGGTTCCGCTCGGTGTACAACATCCCGCATGCGTTCGGCATCCAGAGTTTCGTGTCGGAGCTTGCGCATGCGGCCGGCCGCGATCCGAAGGATTTCCTGCTCGAGCTGATCGGGCCCGCTCGGCGTTTCGAGCCGCACATCACGGTGAAGAACGTGAACTACGGCGAGGATCCCGCGCTGTATCCGGTCGATACGGGGCGGCTGCGACGCGTGGTCGAGACGGTCGCGCGCGAAGCCGGCTGGGGCCGCAAGCTGCCGAACGGGCATGGGCTCGGGATCGCCGCGCATCGCAGCTTCGTGTCGTACACGGCCGCGGTGTGCGAGGTGCAGGTCGACGCGGACGGCAAGATCTCGGTGCCGCGCGTCGACATCGCGATCGACTGCGGGCCGCAGGTCAATCCGGAACGGGTGCGCTCGCAGCTCGAGGGCGCGGTGGTGATGGGGCTCGGCATTGCGCTGCACGGCGAGATCACGTTCAAGGACGGCCACCCGGAGCAGAGCAACTTCAACGGCTTCCAGGTGTTGAGAATGAACGAGGCGCCGCGTGAAATTCGCGTGCATCTGGTGGCGCCCGACGACTTCGCGACGCCGCTCGGCGGGGTCGGTGAACCGGGCCTGCCGCCCGTCGCGCCGGCGCTGACCAACGCGATCTTCGCGGCGACCGGCACGCGCATCCGCAGCCTGCCGGTGGCCGATCAGCTCGCGAAACCGCAGGCTGGTTGACGCAACCTCTGTCCCGCGCCGGGCCGCATCGTGCGGCCCGGTTTGCATCGACCCCTTGAACAAGGAGTGTGACGTGGCCTCATCCGATGTCAGTGTGAAGCAGACGGTTTCCCCCGCCGAATGGGAGGCGCGCGTCAACCTGGCGGCCGCGTATCGCCTCACCGCGCTGTTCGGCTGGGACGATCTCGTGTTCACCCATATTTCCGCGCGCGTGCCCGGCCCGGAGCACCACTTCCTGATCAACCCGTACGGGATGATGTTCGACGAGATCACGGCGTCGTCGCTGGTCAAGGTGGATCTCGACGGCCGCAAGGTGTCCGAATCGCCGTACGAGATCAACCCGGCCGGCTTCACGATCCACAGCGCGGTGCATGCGGCCCGCGACGATGCCCAATGCGTGATGCATACGCATTCGATCAACGGTGTGGCCGTCTCGGCGCAGGAAGCGGGCTTGCTGCCGCTGTCGCAGCAGTCGCTCGGCGTGCTCGCGTCGCTCGGCTATCACGACTACGAGGGCATCGCGCTCGACGAGGGCGAGAAGGCGCGCCTCGTGCGCGATCTCGGCAGCAATACGAACCTGATGCTGCGCAATCACGGGCTGCTGACCGTCGGTGCGACGCCGGCCGATGCGTTCGTCGCGATGTACTTCTTCGAAGCGGCCTGCATGATCCAGGTCCGCGCGCAGGCGGGCGGCTCGGCGCTGCTGCCGATCGCGCAGCCGATTCTCGACGGCATCAAACAGCAGATCGCCGCGGTCACGCGCGGGATGGGCGCCGGGGCGCTCGTCTGGCCCGGGCTGCTGCGCCGGCTCGATCGGCGCGATCCCGGCTACGCGGACTAGCGTGTTCGTCGTTGTCGTTTTCGAACGACCGTGCTAAATTCCTGCCAGCACTTGGAGCCACGCAACCCTTCATTCGGCTGACACGGCCGGCACCCCGGGAGGCAGCACGATGAGCCTGTTGATGTCGCGACGCGATCTCGCGTTCCTGCTGTACGACTGGCTCGACGCCGAAGCGCTCGTCGCGCTGCCGCGTTACGCGGAGCATAGTCGCGAGACCTTCGACGCGGTGCTCGACACCAGCGAACGGATCGCCGAAGACCTGTTCGCGCCGCATGCGGCGCGCGGCGATCGCGACGAGCCGCGGTTCGACGGCGAACGCGTGACGCTGATCCCGGAAGTCGAACCGGCCGTGCGCGCGTTCGCGGACGCCGGGCTGATCGCCGCGGGGCATGACGAAGCACTCGGCGGCATGTGCTTGCCGAAGCTGGTCGAAGCCGCGTCGTTCCTGTTCTTCCAGGCCGCGAACATCGCGACGGCCGCGTATCCGTTCCTGACCGTCGCCAATGCGAACCTGCTCGTCGCGCACGGCAGCGCCGCGCAGATCGACGCGTTCGCGCGCCCCGAGCTGGAAGGGCGTTTCCTCGGCACGATGTGCCTGTCCGAGCCGCAAGCCGGCTCGTCGCTGTCCGACATCGCGACGCGCGCCGATTTCGAATGCGATTCGCCGCTCGGCCCGCGCTACCGGCTGACCGGCAACAAGATGTGGATATCCGGCGGCGAGCACGAGCTGGCGGAGAACATCGTCCACCTCGTGCTCGCGAAGATTCCCGACGAACATGGTCGGTTGCAACCCGGCACGCGCGGCATCTCGCTGTTCATCGTGCCGAAGTTCCTGACGGGCGCCGATGGCGATGCGAACGGCGAGCACAACGACGTCGTGCTCGCCGGGCTGAACCACAAGATGGGCTATCGCGGCACGACCAACTGCCTGCTGAATTTCGGCGAAGGGACGCGTTACCGTCCGGCAGGGCGTGCGGGCGCGATCGGTTATCTGGTCGGCCAGCCGAATCATGGGCTGGCCTACATGTTCCACATGATGAACGAGGCGCGCATCGGCGTCGGCGCGGGCGCGGTGGCGCTCGGCTACACCGGTTATCTGCACGCGCTCGACTATGCGCGCAACCGTCCGCAAGGGCGCCCGCTCGGGCCGGCCGGCAAGGATGCGGCCGCGCCGCAGGCGCCGATCGTCGATCATCCGGACGTGCGGCGCATGCTGCTCGCGCAGAAGGCTTACGTCGAGGGCGGGCTCGCGTTGATCCTGTACTGCGCGAAACTTGTCGACGAAGCGCGCGCGCACGACGATGCGGCGGTGCGCGCCGATGCCGCGCGCCTGCTCGACATCCTGACGCCGATCGCGAAAAGCTGGCCGTCGCAGTGGTGCGTTGCCGCGAACGATCTCGCGATCCAGGTGCACGGCGGTTACGGCTATACGCGCGACTACGCGGTCGAACGGCTCTATCGCGACAACCGCCTGAATCCGATTCACGAAGGCACGCACGGCATCCAGGCGCTCGATCTGCTGGGCCGCAAGGTGAGCCAGGACGACGGCGCGTCGCTGCGCGCGCTCGATGCACGGATCGGCGCGACCGTCGAGCGTGCGCGAGCGCTGGATGCCGGCATGCGCGAGCAGGCCGAGGCATTGGCCCGGCGCTGGGCGCGGCTGGGCGACGTGACACGCCAGTTGAGCGCGATCGGCGATCCGCAGACGCGGCTCGCGAACGCGAGCGTGTATCTCGAAGCGTTCGGCCATCTCGTCGTCGCCTGGCTGTGGCTCGACGTGACGCTCGCCGCGCACGGGCACGACGGCGATTTCCACGACGGCAAGCGCGCGGGGGCCCGCTACTTCTTCCGCTGGGAACTGCCGAAGGTGGATGCACAGCTCGACCTGCTGTCGAGCGTCGACACGACCACGCTCGACATGCGCGACGCGTGGTTCTGAACGTGGTTTCAACGACATTCCGGAATATCGACGAGCGCGCGGATGCCGACGGCCATCGCGCGCGCGTCGTGAACCGGCCGCGCGGGGGCGCCCGCGGACCGTACCGATGCCCGGCCACACCGGGCAAGGAGAGAAGCGCATGAAAGCCCTGTTGTGTACCGCATTCGGCCCGATCGACCGCTTGCGTATCGAAGATGTCGCGATTCCCGAACCGGCGGCCGGGCAGGTCCGGATCCAGGTGAAGGCGGCATCGCTCAATTTCCCCGACGCACTGATCGTCCAGGGGCTGTATCAGGTGAAACCGGCGCTGCCGTTCTCGCCGGGCGCCGAGTTTGCCGGCGTGATCGACGCGGTCGGCGATGGCGTCACCGCGTGGCGGCCCGGCGATTCGGTGATGGCGTTCACCGGGCACGGCGGGTTCGCGGAATACTGCGTGGCCGACGCGCACCAGCTCGCCGCGCTGCCGCCGGGGATGACGTTCGAGCAGGGCGCGGCGCTCGTGCTCGCGTACGGCACGTCGCTGCACGCGTTGCAGCAGCGTGCGCGCCTGCAGGCGGGCGAGACGCTGCTCGTGCTGGGCGCGGCGGGCGGCGTCGGGATCGCCGCGATCGAGATCGCGAAAGCGCTCGGTGCGCGCGTGATCGCGGCGGCGTCGAGCGCGGACAAGCTCGCGCTGTGCCGTGAAGCCGGCGCCGACGAGACGATCGACTATGCGACCGAAGACCTGCGCCGCCGCGTCGACGAGCTGACCGGCGGGCGCGGCGCCGACGTCGTCTACGATCCGGTGGGCGGCGCGTACAGCGAAGCGGCGCTGCGTGCGACCGCGTGGCGCGGGCGGTTCCTCGTGGTCGGTTTCGCGGCCGGCGAGATCCCGAAGATCGCGCTGAACCTCGCGCTGCTGAAGGAGCGCGACATTCTCGGCGTGTTCTGGGGCGATGCGGTGCGGCGCGACCCGGCGCAGCATGCCGCGAACATGCGGCTGCTCGCCGAATGGTTCGCGGCCGGCAAGGTGCGGCCCGCGATCACCGAGCGCGTGTCGCTGGCCGGCGCGGCCGACGCGATCGCGCGGATGGCGAACCGGCAGGTGAAGGGCAAGGTCGTGATTTTTCCGGACGCGTGATCCGGTTTCGCCGCGCGGCGACGCCATGCAGGCCGCGCGGCCGCTTCTTCATGACGGCGAAGGGCGGCGCGACCCGCTGCCACCACGCCGGACTATGCAGGCGAGCACGCGGTGCCGCGCGGCGCTGAAACGAACGCCGCCCGTCCTGCGTCAGCGGCTTCAGTCCTTCGGCAGGCGCAGCGTCTCGAGCGCATGCTGCGAAAACTCGACCCAGAACCGCTCGTTCGCGATGCCGGCCTGCAGCACCAGATGCTGCAGCCGCTTCGTGCGTGAATCGCCGGCCGCCGGAGCGCCGGCCGCCGGATCGCCGGCCGTCGCAAAGTCGCGCGCCTCGATCTGCAGATACAGATCCAGCTTTTCCTGATGAAGCGCGATGCGCCGCCGGATCTCGTGCTCGAGGCCGGCCGGCCCGAGCACGGCTTCCGCGCGCAGACGCACCATCAGCGCCTCGCGCAGCGGCGTCGGATCTTCCGGTTCGGCGATCCAGCGGCGCAATTCCTTCTTGCCGGCCGGCAGGATCCGGTACGCGCGCTTGCGGCCGCGACCGGACTCGGCGGGCAGCGATTCGATCCAGCCCATTTCCTCGAGACGCCCGAGTTCACGATAGATCTGCTGGTGCGTCGCCTGCCAGAAGTAGCCGATCGAGCGATCGAAACGGTCGGCGAGCTCGGACCCCGAACCGGGGCGTTCGGCGAGGGCGGTGAGAAGCGCGTGCGGCAGGGACATGTCGGATCGAGGCAGGCGGCGGAATGAACCGCATCTTGCCATATCGGGGCCGCAGCACAAATGGCGAACGCATGTTTATGCAACATGTTGCATAAACAAAGGCGGCGGGCTACCATCAATGCAACTTGTTGCATAAACATGGAGACATCCGATGGCTTCCCGTTATCCGCATTTGACGACTCCGCTCGAACTCGGCTTCACGTCGCTCAGGAACCGCGTGTTGATGGGGTCGATGCACGTCGGCCTGGAGGAAGCGCCGAACGGCTTCGAGCGGATGGCCGCGTTCTATGCGGAGCGCGCGCGCGGCGAGGCTGGCCTGATCGTCACGGGCGGCTTCGCGCCGAACGAGCGCGGCCGTCCGGCGCCCGGCGGCGCGATGCTGACGACCGAAGCGGACGCCGAACGGCATCGCGTCGTGACGCGCGCGGTGCAGGCGGAGGGCGGCCGCATCGCGTTGCAGATCCTGCATTTCGGGCGTTATGCGTATCACCCGGCGCTCGCGGCGCCGAGCGCGCTGAAGGCGCCGATCAACCCGTTCACGCCGCATGCGTTGACGAGCGACGAGGTCGACGAGACGATCGCCGATTTCGTGCGATGCGCGGCGCTCGCGCAGCATGCGGGCTACGACGGGGTCGAGATCATGGGCTCCGAGGGCTACCTGATCAACGAATTCATCGTCGCGCGCACGAACCATCGCGACGATGCGTGGGGCGGCGCGTACGACAACCGCATCCGCTTCGCGGTCGAGATCGTGCGGCGCGTGCGCGAGCGTGTGGGTGCGAACTTCATCGTCATCTATCGGCTGTCGATGCTCGATCTCGTCGAAGGCGGCTCCACGCTCGACGAGGTGATCCGGCTCGCGCGGGCGATCGAGGCGGCCGGCGCGACGATCCTCAATACCGGCATCGGCTGGCACGAGGCGCGCATCCCGACCATCGCGACCAAGGTGCCGCGCGCCGCGTATGCGTGGGTGACGCGGCAACTGATGGGCAAGATCGGCATTCCGCTCGTCGCGACCAACCGGATCAATACGCCGGAAGTCGCCGAGCAACTGCTCGCCGACGGCTATTGCGACATGGTGTCGATGGCGCGGCCGTTCCTCGCCGATGCCGAATTCGTCCGCAAGGCGCGGGAAGGGCGCGCGGACGAAATCAACACGTGCATCGGCTGCAACCAGGCGTGCCTCGACCATACGTTCAGCGGCAGGATCACGTCGTGTCTCGTGAATCCACGTGCGTGTCATGAAACCGAGCTCGTGATCGCGCCCGCGCCGCGCCGCAAGCGGATCGCGGTGGTCGGCGCCGGGCCGGCGGGCCTTGGCTTCGCGGTCACGGCGGCCGAGCGCGGTCACGCGGTCACGCTGTACGAAGCGGGCGCCGAGATCGGCGGTCAGTTCAATCTCGCGAGGAAGGTGCCCGGCAAGGAGGAGTTCAACGAGACGCTGCGCTATTTCCGCCGGCAGATCGAACTGCGCGGCATCGCGCTGCACGTCGATACGCGTGCGACGGCCGAGATGCTGTTGCAGGGTGAATTCGACGAAGTGGTGATCGCGACCGGCATCGTGCCGCGCACGCCGCCGATCGACGGTGTCGGTCATCCGAAGGCGCTCGGTTATCTCGACGTGCTGCGCGACGACAAGGCCGTCGGCAACTCCGTCGCGATCGTCGGCGCGGGCGGTATCGGCTTCGACGTCGCGGAATATCTCGTTCATCGCGATCGCGGCGAGCATGGCGACGCGGACCGGTTCTTCAGCGAATGGGGCGTCGATCGATCGTATGCGAATGCCGGCGGGCTGGGCGCCGCGCGGCCCGAACCGGCCGCGCGGGAAGTGCACCTGCTGCAGCGCAAGGCGTCGAAAGTCGGCGACGGGCTCGGCAAGACCACCGGCTGGATTCACCGCACGGCGCTGAAGGCGCGCGGCGTGGGGATGTCGTCGTCGGTCACGTACCGGCGCATCGACGATGACGGCTTTCACGTGACGATCGACGGCGTCGAACGGACGCTGCCGGTGGACAACGTGGTGATCTGCGCGGGGCAGGAGCCGTCGCGCGAGCTGGCGGAACAGCTGCAGGCAGCCGGATGCCGCGTGCATCTGATCGGCGGCGCATACGAGGCCGCCGAACTCGATGCGAAGCGCGCGATTCACCAGGGCACGACGCTGGCCGCGACCCTTTGATACCGATTCGTTTCTTCCCCCGTCCAACAACGTTACTGGAGACTGCGATGACGCACCCGCCGCTGAATGTTCATCCCGCCGTCGCGAAATCGCTCGACGCGTGGCACGCGATGGTCGAACGCAAGGATTTCGGCGCGCTGGAATCGATCGTCCATCCGGACGCCGTGTTCCGTTCGCCGATGGCGTTCAAGCCGTACGGGCCGGCGCCCGCGTTGCTGATGGCGCTGCGCACGGTGATCACGATCCTCGACAACTTCACGTATCACCGCCAGTTCGTGACCGACGACGGCAAGAGCGTCGTGCTGGAGTTCGGTGCGACCGTCGGCGACAAGGCGCTGAAGGGGATCGACATGATCCGCTTCGACGACGACGGCCGGATCGTCGAATTCGAGGTCATGGTCCGGCCGTTCAATGCGCTGCAGGCGCTCGGCGCGGAAATGGGCGCGCGGCTCGGGCAGCAGTTGCCGGCATTCAAGACCGGCGGTTGAGCGGTGCGGCGGCTGCCGCGCAGCCCGGTCCGCCGCCGCATCTCGTCACGCCCGCGCGAGCCGCTCGACGAACCAGTCGCACGCGAACGCGGTGCGCTCGGACGCGTGGTTGTAGATCGTATGCTCGCCGTCCGGCCAGACCCTGAGCGTCGCGTCGCCGGACGTCGCCGCATCGAGAAACGGCTGCTGATCGTCGAGCCGGATCAGCGGATCCGCGCCGCCGTGCAGCACCAGCAGCGGACACGCGATGCGGTCGCGTTCGGACGAAAAGCGCATGCGCGCGAAGTTCGCCGACACCGCCTCGGGATCGTCGTTGCCGAGCATCGCCGCCGCCTGTTCGACGAACGTGCGGAACGGCAGCAGCGTGGGTGCCGCGAGCGCGCCGTTTACGCAACAGGCCGCGATCCGTGCGTCGGATGCGGCGGTCGACGCCGCCCACAACCCGCCGATGCTGTTGCCCCAGATACCGATCGGCCCGGGCACGCGCGCGGCGACGTGATCGACGAAGCGTCGGTACGCGGCGCGCGTGTCGACGTCGACGAAGATCCGCTGTTCGAGCCGCGTCTCGCCCTGGCCGGGCCCTTCGGCAAGCAGCGTCGCGACGCCGCGCGCGGCGAGCGCGCGGGCGATCGGCCAGTACGCGAAGCCCCAGCCGCTCTGGCCGCCGAACACGATCACGGTGCCGCGGATGGGCTCCGTCGTCGGACGAACCAGCCAGCCGATCAGGCGCGCATCGCCGAACGGCACTTCGACGCGTTCGATCCGTTTGTCGGACCAGCGCGCGAGGCCGTACGACGCGTCGACGAGCCGCGCATACAGCGCGCGCTTGCGCGGCACGTCGTGATTGAACGCCATCTGCGCGAACAGCAGATCGGCGATGGCCATTGCCTGCGCGTCGGCGGCCGTGACGAGGTGGCCGGCGTCCGCCGCCTGGGTGGCGCGCGCGAGCTGCGCGTCCGCCAGCGCTTCGGCCGCGACGTCCCATGGTTCGCCGGCCGACGTGCGTGCGTGCAGCGCCACGGCGTCCGCGTAGTCCATTCCGCAATCGAGCAGGCGCGTGACGGGCATCGCGCGTTGCAGCGACAGCGCGAACGGTGACAGTTCGGTCGTCATGCGTGCGTCTCCTTCACGAAACGTGGGCGGTTGGGGCCGACACCGCGGCCGGCGTGGTGGAACGGGGCGACCAGTGCAGCGTGTCGCGCAGGGCGTCGACGAGTGCGCCGAGGCCGCGCAGGTCGGCCACCGAACCGAACACGATGAAATCGGGCCGCTTGATGTACGCGGCGATGCCGTGCGCCTGCAGGAACGCGTGCTGTTCGCCGTCGACGTCGATCACCGCATCCGGCGCGCAGACGTCATCGGCCAGCACGGCAACGTGGCAACCGAGTTGCGCGAGGAACGCGCGCTGCGCGTCGTCGAGATGGCGGGCGGGGTGCTCGCGCGTGACGAGCTGAAAACCCTGGCCGACCACGTCGTCGAAGCGGCCTTCGGCCGCGCCGCGGCGGACGCGCCCTTGCGGCGCCGGCGCGCCGGTCGTCGGCAGCAGCGTACCGTCGGCTTCGGCGTGCACGATGCCGTGCTCGAGCTTCGGGAACGGCGGCATCGGCGGCATGGCGCCGGAGCGGAGCGCCGCGTCGCGCTCGGCGACCTTGCGCGGATCGTCCTCGTTGACGATCTGCCCGAGGAACAGCGACATCTGCGTGATCGCGCTCACGTGCGGGCGGCGCTCGGCTTCGTAGGTGTCGAGCAGATCGGCATGCGCGCGCCCGGTCAGCACGAGATCCAGCTTCCATGCGAGGTTGATGCCGTCGCGCATGCCGGAGCACGCGCCTTGTCCCATGTACGGCATCATCGTGTGCGCGGCGTCGCCGGCGAGCAGCACGCGGCCGGCGCGCCAGCGCTCGGCCATGCGCGTTTCGAACGTGTAGACGACGTGGCGCAGCAGTGTCAGGTCGTCCGGCCCGTAACCGTAGTGATCGTCGAGCCACTTCCAGCCGGCCGCTTCGGTTTCCCAGTCGGCCGTCGATTCGTTCGGCAGCACGCGCAGCTCGAAACGCGTGCGCTTCGTGCCGATCGGCATGTGCATGTACGCGCGGGCCGGGTCGCAGTAGATCGTCGTGCGCGCGCAGCCATCGCCGAGATCGCGCTTGTTCTCCGAGTCGAGATTGAGCCAGCGCTCGTTGTAGCCGAAATCGGACCGCTCGATGCCGAGCGTGCGGCGCACGAAGCTGTTCGCGCCGTCCGCGCCGATCAGGTAGCGTGCGCGGATCGTGCGCGGCTGGCCGGTCCATTGCGCGTCCTGGCCGCCGCGCCACGGATGCGCGGTGAGCGTCACGCCGTCGTCGTCCTGTTGCAGCGTGTCGACTTCCCAGCCGCGCAGGATCGTCACGTTGCGGAACGTGCTTGCGCGTGCATCGATCGCATCCTCGATATCGGGCTGGTAGATCGAGATGTGCGCGGGATAGCCGCACGCGCGGCCGGTCCAGTTCAGTTCGAGCAGCAGGTCGCCGTTCGCGTCGCGGTAGTGGTAGGTGTCGACCGCCTTCGCGTTGCGCAGCGCGTGATCGACGTCGGCGCTGGCCTGCACGATCCGCGCGGTTTCGCCGTCGATGTGCGTGAGGCGCGGCAGGCCGTACGGCGTCGGCCAGCGTTCGAGGACGATCACGCGATGGCCGGCGCGGCCGAGCATCGATGCGGCGACGAGGCCGGTCGGGCCGTAGCCGACGATCGCGACGTCACAGGGTTCGACGGTGCGCTCGCCGTGCGCGCTCGATTCGGTATTCATGCGGGTTGTCTCCATGACGGTTTCGTTTATTGGTTTGTCCTGTGTTCGCGCTCAGCGTAGCGTCGAGCCGGGCAGGTTGCCGTCGAACGCATCCTGCAGCAGCGCGCGCAGGCCGTCGCGTTCGATCGGGCGCGGGTTCCAGTACGGATTCGCGGCCGCGAGGTCGGCGGCGCGGTCGAGGTCGGCTTCCCGCATGCCGATCGCCTTCAATGAGATCGGCGCGCCGTTGTCGCGTGCCAGCGCGTAGAGGCCGCGCGCGGCGTCGTCCGTGCCGATCGCGCGGGCGATCCGCTGCATCGCGTCCGGCGCGTGCGCCGCGTTGTATGCGAGCGCATGCGGCAGCACGACCGTGTGGGTCGGTGCGTGCGGCAGATCGAAGCTGCCGCCGAGCGTATGGCAGAGCTTGTGGTGCAGCGCCATGCCGACGTTGCCGAGCACCATCCCGCACAGCCACGCGCCGTAGAGCGCCTGGCCGCGCGCGTCGAGATCGGCCGGGTCGCGGCGCACGCCGGGCAGGCCGCGCGCCAGCGCGCGAATGCCTTCCTCGGCCACGAGGCTCATGACCGGATTCGCGTTGTTCGCGTAGAGCCCTTCCGCCGCATGCGCGATCGCGTTGAGGCCGCTCGTCACCGACAGTTCGACCGGCAGCGTGACCGTGAGCGCGGGATCGTAGATCACCGTCTTCGGCAGCACGCGCGCGTCGTTGCCCGTACGCTTCATGCCGCCTTCGGTGAGACCGTAGATCGGCGTCATTTCGCTGCCGGCGTAGGTCGTCGGGATCGCGAGGATCGGCAGGCCGCTTTCGAGCGCGATGGCCTTGCCGAGGCCGATCGTCGAGCCGCCGCCGATCGCGACCGCGCAATCGGCGTCGCGGGAGCGGGCGAACGCCTGCGCATCGCGGGCGATCTCCATCGGCACGTGCATCGTCGCGCGGTCATACAGCCCGGCGGCGCGCGCACCGAGCCGCTCGACGATGTGCTCGGCGAGGTCGCGCTGCTCCGGCGTGCACAGCACGATCGCGCGCTGCGCGCCGAGTGCCGGCACTTCGCGTTCGAGATGCGCGAGGCTGCCCGCGCCGAAGATCACGCGGGCGGCGCGCGCCTGGTAGAGGAAGTCCATGTGCTCGTTACTCCGTTGCGTAGTCGACCTGGTGGCGCGCGATGCGCAGCCCGGTCAGCGCGTTGCGCACGCGGGCGTGTTCGGGATGCGTCGCATAGCCGTCGAGCGCTTCGCGCGACTCGAATTCGGCGACGAGGATCAGGTCGCATGCGTAATCGGCCGCGCTGAAATCCGCGCCGATCTCGAGGTGCGTCATGCCCGGAATCCGGCCGCGCAAGCTTTCGAAGGCCGTCTTCACGGTGGTGCGCGCGACGCTGCGTTCGTGGTCGGTTGCGCCGGCAACCTTCCACATCACGACGTGCCGGATCATGCGGCACGCTCCGCGCGATTCAGCACGAAGTCGTAGTCGAGCGTGTAGAACGGCGTGTCCATGCGCGAGCCGTCGGGCGCGATGCCGGGCGCATGCCGGACCCAGTCGGCGACCAGCGTCGAACGCACGCCGAACACCGCATCGGAGTCGAGATAGCGGTCGCCGTCGCGGAACACGTGCGTGATCAGCGTTTCGTAGCCGCGCGCTTCGATCATGAAATGCAGGTGGGCGGGGCGCCACGGATGGCGGCCGAGCGCATCGAGCATCGCGCCGACGGGGCCGTCGTGCGGAATCGGATACGGCTCGGCGAGGATCGAGCGGAACGCATAGCGGCCGTCGGCGCCGCTGCGCAGCCGGCCGCGCGCGCGATGCGTGACCGACCCGTCGTCGCCAGGCAACTGCACGTCGTAGTGGCCGTCCTCGTCGGCTTGCCACACTTCCAGCGACGCATGCGCGACCGGCGTGCCGTCGATGCCGCGTACCTGGCCCGACACGAAGCACGGCTCGCCGCATGCGCCGTTCGCGATGTCGTCGAACATCCCGAATTCGGGGCTGCCGTCGACGTAGAACGGCCCGAACACGGTCGCCTCCGTGCAGCCGGCCGGCTTTGCATGGTTCTGCGCGGTCACGAGCGTCGACAGCCCGAGCACGTCGGACAGCAGGATGAACTCCTGGCGCTTGTCGTCGGTGATGCGGCCGACGGCCGTCAGGAAGCCGATCGCGGCCTGCCACTCGGCCTCGGTGAGCTTCGTTTCGCGGGCGAACGAATGCAGGTGCTGGACGAGGCTCGTCATCACCGTGCGCAGCCGCTCGTCGCGACAGCCGGAGAGCGACGCGATCACGGCCTGCGTGATGGTGTCTTCGTTGAGATTGCGCATTGGGGTTTGTCTCCTGATGTCGTTCGATGGCGCGTTGACGTAACATTAATTCCTCCCCGAATCGTAAAAAAGTGGGTTTGGAGGAGTTTTGTTCTCCGCCAGGTGGAAGAATCGAACGCATGGACAAGTGGACGCAAATCGAGTTTTTCGTACAGGTGGCGGAGCTCGGCAGCCTGTCGAAGGCCGCTGAGCGGCTCGGCATGTCGAGCGCGGCGGCGAGCCGCTGCCTGAACGCGCTGGAAGAGCGGCTGGGCGCGCGGCTCGTCGAGCGGACCACGCGCCGGCTGTGGCTGACCGACGCCGGGCACGAGTACCACCGGCGTTGTGTCGCGATCCTGAACGAGCTGTCGGAAGCGGACGCGGCCGTCAACGAAGCGAGCGTCATTCCGGCCGGTACGCTGCGCGTGACCGCGTCGGTGTCGTTCGCGTCGATCTGCATCGCGCCCGCGCTGCCCGAATTTCACCGGCGCTACCCGAACCTGAACGTGCAGATCGTCGCGGCGAACCGTTACCCGGATTTCATCGAGGCCGGCATCGACGTGGCGATCCGCACGCGCGAACACGAAGCGGATTCGGGCATCACCGTGCGCAAGCTCGCCGAGACACGGCGCGTGCTGGCCGCGTCGCCCGGGTATCTGGCGAAACACGGCGCGCCGGCGACGCCCGACGCGCTGGGCGATCACCGGCTGCTCGTCTACAACCTCGCGAACGATCCGTACGTGCTGCATTTCCGCCATGGTGCGAAGAAGCAGTCGGTCACGATCAAGAGCGTGCTCGATGCGAACGAAGGGCAGGTGATCCGCGCGGCGGCGCTCGCCGGGCTCGGCATCCTGATCCAGCCGCTTTACATCATTCACGACGATATCGTCGCCGGGAAGCTGGTGCCGGTGCTGACCGACTGGCAACTGCCCGCGCTCACGGTCAACATCGCGTACCAGAGCCGCCGACACCAGCCGGCGAAGATCCGCGTCTTCACCGAGTTCCTGATCGAGCGTTTCGAACGACTCGGACTCGCGCGCAAATGGAAGGAAGTCGGCCGCTGAGTACCCGCGGGCGCCGCGCCGTCGCGCATTTCTCCGTGTGACGGAGAACTGTTCTCCCGATCGTCGTCTTTTTCGCCGCTGTCGTGCGTTTTACATTGCGTCTCCCCGGGCCGGCGGTGCCCGGCTCGCGATTACACGATAACAATCGGTCTGGAGACGACATGAAATACGCATTGCGACGGGTGCCGTTGGCACTCCTGATCGCCGGAGCCGTGCACGTTCCGGCGTCGGCTGCCGAGAGCGGGCAGATCAGCTATCCGTTTGGCGTCAACACGGTGCTGAACGGTCTGCTGCCGCCGCCTGGCCACACGCAGTACTTCAACTATTCGCTTTACTACACGGCGAACCGCTTTGCCGGACCGGACGGCGGCGGCGCGGTGCCGGGATTTCACCTGAGCGTGGTCGCCGAGACGCCGCGAGTCGTCCACACCTGGGGCGCGACGCTCGGGCCGTTCTCGCTGTCGAGCAGCGCGATCGTGCCGATCGTGCGCCTGCATCTGTCGACGCCCGGCGGCACCGGCAACCGCATGTCGCTGGGCGATGTGATCCTCGAGCCGTTCATGATCGACTACGCGAGTGCGTCGCAGACGTTCTTCGCCTTCTTCTCGCCGTCGTTCGCGGTGCCGACCGGCGCGTATGCGGTGAACCGGATCGCGAACCCGGGGCTGAACACCTATGCGTTCCTGCCGTATCTCAGCACGACGTGGTTTCCGGGCCGCGACTGGGAGATTTCGACGACCACGCTGCTGGAGCTGAATTCGCCGAACCACGCGACGCGCTATCACTCGGGCGCACTCGCCGTGCTCGACTACCTGATCGGCTATTCGCTCGACCGGCGCGTGCAGGTCGGCGTGCAGGGCACGTTCCTGAAGCAGTTCACGGACGATACGCAGGACGGCGTGAAGGTCGGCGCGGACGGCTTTCGCGGGCAAACGGTCGCGATCGGTCCGCAGTTGCGCGTCATGTGGGGGCCGGCGTCGGGCGTGGTCGTGAAGTACCAGCACGAGTTCGCGGTGCGCAACCGGCCGCAGGGCGACAAGCTGTGGGTGCAGTTCAGTTTCCCGCTGTAGACGCGCGGGGCGTGAACCCAGGCTGTCGAAACCCTGACGGATCAAGTTGATATATTGTATCATCTGACGTTTTCGTCGCCGGCCGGCCGGGTTGCCGGGCCGGCCGCGTGCGACGACACCAACGAAGATCGATACGACGTGACGAGAACCGGACATACCCCGGCGCGCGGGGAGCGGCGCCATGCCGAGCCGCGCCGGAACACGGGCGCCTGGCGCGCACGCGCGGCACGCAGTTGCACGACCTTGCTGGGCTGCGCGATGGCCACCACCGGCGCGCTGGCCGCCGAAGCCGCCGCCTCGGCGCAGGACGACCGGCACGCGCTGCCGGCGATCAACGTCACCGCATCGTCCGCGTCGGCCGACCCGCTGACGCAACCGCTCGAAACGGGCTCGCGGCTCGGGCTCGCGAGCCTCGACACGCCCGCGAGCGTCGAAACCGTCACGGCCGATACGATCGAGGCGCGCGGCGATCGCACGGTGCTCGACGCGGTCACGCGCACGGCCGGCTTTGCGAGTGCGATCGCGCCGGGCACCGGCGGCACCGCGCTGAGCGTGCGCGGCTTCAGCGGACAGGAGTCGGTGATGACGTTGCTCGACGGCGTGCGGCTGATGCCGGCGGCCGGCACGATCACGTTTCCGTTCGACACGTGGTCGGTCGCGCGCATCGAGGTGCTGCGCGGCCCGGCATCGGTGCTGTACGGCGAAGGGGCGATCGGCGGGGTCGTGAACGTGGTGACGAAGCGGCCGCAGCGCACGCGCGAGACGACGCTGCAGGTCGGCGTCGGTCCGGACGGCGCGAAGCGCTTCGCGTTCGATACGACGGGCGCGCTTGGCCCGCGGCTGTCGTACCGCTTTTACGCGAGCGATGCGCGCGCGAACGGTCTCGCCGAGCGGGCCGATACGCATACGACGGCGATCGGCGGCGCGCTGACATTCGACGTGAGCCCGCGGCTCACGCTGACGCTCGACTACGACTACGGGCGCCAGATGCCGGCGACGTACTATGGCGTGCCCGCGCCGAACGGCGTGCTCGATCCGTCGCTGCGCAAGCTGAACTACACGGTCGGCGACGCGACGATTTCCTACTACGACCAATGGACGCGCCTGTCGGCCAGCTACCGGCCCACGGCCGGCGTGACGATCGACAACCAGCTTTACTATCTGACGTCCAACCGCCGCTGGCGCAACGCCGAATCGTACGTGCTTGACCCGGCGACCGCGCGCGTCACGCGCGGCGACTATCTCGACATCGGCCACCACCAGCGGCAGATCGGCGACCGGCTCAGCGCACGCTTCGACGGGATGCTGTTCGGCCGGGCGAACCGTTTCGTCGTCGGCACGGAATTCAGCCAGACCACGTTCAGCGGTACCAACAATTCGCCGTACGGCGGCGAAACGACGGTACCCGTGCACGGCTTCGATCCCGGCGTCTTCACGAGCCCCGACCCGACCGTGCCGCAGTTCAGCACGCGCGCGCGGCAGGCCGCGGTATTCGCGGAGAACCGGCTCGAGGTGCTGCCGCGGCTCGCGTGGGTGAGCGGCCTGCGCTACGACCACATCGCGTTCAGCCGCGAGCAGGCGGCGACCGGCGCGGGCTTCGACAAGCGGTTCGCGAACATCGGCTGGCGCACCGGTTTCGTGTTCGACATCGCGCCGACGTTCAGCGCGTATGCGCAGTACACGACGGGCGCGGAGGGCGTCGGCTCGCTCGTGACGCTGTCCGCGTCGCAGATGAACGACCGGCTTGCGACCGGCGCACAGTGGGAAGCCGGGCTCAAGCAGACGCTGCTCGACGGTCGCGCGTACTGGACGGTCGCGGTGTACGACATCACGAAGCGCAACCTGCTCAGCACCGACCCGTTCAATCCGGCGCTGCGCCAGCAGGTCGGCCGGCAGTCGTCGCGCGGCGTCGAGCTGACCGGCGGCGCGCGGCTGCCGCACGGCTGGACGATCGATGCGAACGTCGCGCTGCTGCGTGCGCGCTACGACGCATTCAACCAGACGGTCGGCGGCGCGACGGTGTCGCGGGCCGGCAACGTGCCGTCCGGCGTGCCGCAGCAGACCGCGAACCTGTGGGTCGGCTGGGCGTTCGCCGAGCGCTGGCAAGCGAACGCGGGCGTGCGTTACGTCGGCGCGACCTACGGCGACGACGCGAATCGCGTGCAGGTGCCGTCGTATACGGTGTTCGATGCGTCGCTGCGCTGGCAGCCGACGTCGCGCACCGAACTCGCGCTGTATCTGCGCAATCTCGCGAACCGCACGTACGCGGTGACGACGTCGAACGGCGGCGAGCAATGGCTGCTCGGCCCGTCGCGCTCGGCGGAGCTCGTCGCGACGATGCGCTTCTGAAGCGGCACGACATGCGCTCCGTGACCCACATGCTCGACATCGAACGCGTGCGCTGGTCGCCCGGCGGCGCGCCCGACGTCCTCGATGCAGTGACGTTGACGGTCGCCGACGGCGAGTTCGTCGGGCTGGTCGGCCCGAACGGCAGCGGCAAGACGAGCCTGCTGCGCTGCGTGTTCCGCTACGCGCGGCCCGACGCCGGCCGCGTCGCGCTCGACACGCAGGACGTGTGGCGCATGCGGCCGCGTGCGGTCGCGCAGCGCATCGCGGTGCTGCAGCAGGAAACGCCGGACGATTTCGGGCTGACGGTCGACGAACTGGTCGGCATGGGCCGCACGCCGCACAAGCGGCCGTTCGATGCGGAGTCGGCCGACGATCGCCGGATCGTCGACGCCGCGCTGCACGATGTCGGTCTCGTCGAGCGTCGCGCGCAACGTTTCGCGTCGCTGTCGGGCGGCGAGAAGCAGCGCGCGCTGCTGGCCCGCGCGCTCGCGCAGCAGCCCGAACTGCTGTTGCTCGACGAACCGACCAACCATCTCGACCTGCGTCATCAGCTCGAACTGCTCGCGCGCGTGCGCCGCCTCGGCATCGCGACGCTCGCGACGATTCATGACCTCAATCTCGCGGCCGCGTACTGCGACCGGCTCCATGTGCTCGCGCATGGCCGCGTCGTCGCGTCCGGCGCGCCGGACGACGTGCTGACCGAAGCGCTGCTGCGCGACGTGTTCGGCGTCGCCGCGCTCGTCGATCGCCACCCCGTCACGGGCCGGCCGCGCATCACGCCGCTTCATCCGGAATGACCGCCATGCTTGCTGCCTTGTCCTCCATCTCCCGCCGGCTGGTTGCCGCTGCCGTGCTCGGCTGCGCGGCCGGTCATGCGGGGGCCTATCCCGTGACCGTGCGCAGTTGCGATCGCGACGTGACGTTCGAGCGTGCGCCGACGCGCGCGGTGAGCAACGACGTGAACCTGACCGAGATGATGCTCGTGCTCGGCCTGAAGGATCGACTCGTCGGCTATACGGGCATCGGCGGCTGGAAGACGGGCACCGCGCGCGTGCGTGACGCGTTGCGGGGCGTGCCCGAACTGGCGAGCCAGTATCCGTCGCTGGAAGTGCTGGCCGCCGCGCGCGCCGACTTCTATCTCGCGGGCTGGAACTACGGAATGCACGTCGGCGGGCCGGTCACGCCCGCGACGCTCGCGCCGTTCGGCATTCGCACGTACGAACTGACCGAATCGTGTTCGCACGTGATGAAGCAGTCGGCCGCGTCGTTCGACGACGTGTTCCGCGACCTGAACAATCTCGGCCGTATCTTCGGCGTCGATGCGCGCGCCGCGCAGGTCGTCGCCGGAATGCGCGCGCGGCTTGCGGCGGTGTCGCGCGCGATCGGGCGCCCGGCGCCGCTGCGCGTGTTCGTGTACGACAGCGGCACCGACAAGCCGATGACGGCAGGCGGGCTCGCGATGCCGACCGCGCTGCTCACGGCGGCGGGCGCGCGCAACGTGATGGACGACCTGCCGCGCAGCTGGACGCAGGTGAGTTGGGAAAGCGTGGTCGCGCGCGATCCGCAGGTGATCGTGATCGTCGACTATTCGGCGGTCACGGCCGCGCAGAAGCAGCAGTTCCTGTCGAGCCAGCCGGCGCTCGCGCGCGTGGCCGCGATTCGCGACCGGCGCTTCGTTGTGATTCCGTACGATGCGGCGACGCCGGGCCCCGAGAACGTCGCGGCCGTCGAGACGCTCGCCCGCGCGCTGTATCCGGCCGCATTCGCCGGCGCGGCACGATGAGCGTGCGCGGGCAGGTGGCGCGGCCCCGCATGCGCGTGGTGCTGCCGATGCTGGCCGTGCTGTTGGTCGTGTCGATCGTCGTGTCGGCCGCGTTCGGTCCGGCGCCGATTGCGATGCCGGATGCCGTACGAATCGTCGCCGCGCACGCCGCGTCGGCGTTCGGTGGTGCCGACGCGTTCGCGGCGGTATCGGGCGACGACAGCATCGTATGGCTGATCCGGATGCCGCGTGCGCTGCTGGCGGCGCTCGTCGGCGCGACGCTGGCGACGGTCGGCGTCGCGTTGCAGGCGGCGACCGCGAACCGCCTGGCCGATCCGCACCTGCTCGGCGTGAGCGCGGGCGCGATGCTCGGCGCGATCGCGGTCACGGTGGTGGCCGGCGCGGCGTTCGGCCCGTTCACGCTGTCGGTCGCCGCGTTCGCGGGTGCGCTCGCGGCGACCGGCTGCGTGGTCGCGCTCGCTTACCGCGGCGGCCGGCTCGAATCGGACCGGCTGCTGCTCGCGGGCGTGTCGGTGTCGTTCATGATGGCCGCGTTCGGCAATCTGCTGCTGTATCTCGGCGACCAGCGCGCCGCGTCGTCGGTGCTGTTCTGGATGCTCGGCGGCGTCGGGCTCGCGCGCTGGGATCTGCTGCCGGTGCCGGCCGTGTGCGCGGTGCTCGCCGGCGGCGCGCTCTATGCGCGTCGACGCGAACTGAATGCGCTGATGTCGGGCGATGTCGCCGCCGCGTCGCTCGGCGTGCCGAGCGCGCGGATGCGGCGCGAGGTGTTCGTCGTCGCGTCGTTCGCGACGGGCGCGATGGTCGCGGTGAGCGGCGCGATCGGCTTCGTCGGGCTCGTGACGCCGCATCTGTGCCGTCGCGTCGTCGGGGCCGAGCACGGCCGGCTGCTGCCGGTCGCCGCGCTGGCCGGCGCGATCCTGCTCGTGTGGGCCGATGTCGCCGCGCGCACGCTCGCGGCGCCGGAGGATCTGCCGATCGGCATCGTGACCGCACTGTTCGGCAGCCTGTTCTTCGTCGCGCTGTTGCGCCGGCGCTGAGCGAAGGGGCGGGCAGGCAGCGGCGGGTGGACACCCGCCGCCTGTTTCATCGCAGCGGGACGACCGTGCCCGTGCCGCTGCGGCGGCGCGCATCGACATGCGTGCTTTCCACGTGCTGCGCGACGTCGAAGAGACTGTCCGGCAGCGCACGCGCGGGGAGCGTGATCACGAAGCGCGCGCCGCCGAGCGGCGAATCCTCGAGCCGCACGTCGCCGCCGTGTACCTGCGCGACGCGCCGTACGATCGCGAGCCCGAGCCCGAAGCCGCCGGTCTGCCGGTCGCAGCTCGAGTCCAGCCGCTGGAACGGCTCGAACACGCGGGCGCGTTCGGCGGCCGGAATGCCGGGGCCGTCGTCGTCGACGCTCAGCACGAGGGCGCCGGACCGGTCGCGGGTGGCGGCCAGCAATACCTTGCGCGACGCATAGCGGGCGCCGTTGCGGATCAGGTTCAGCAGGGCGCGGGCGACGAGCTTCGGGTCGCAGACGTGGGTCGCGGGTGCGTCGAGCGTCGACACGTCGAGCGCGATGCCGCGATCGGCGATGTCGTCCGCGACGTTGCCGGCGACGCTGTCGATCAGCGCGTCGACGACGACTTCCATCGGCGCGAGTTCGCTCGCCCCCTGTTCGAGCCGGCCGATCGTCAGCAACTCGGTGACGAGCTCGTCGAGTTCGCGCACGTCGCGCCGCAGCGCGTCGCGACGCTCGCGCATCCGGCCCGTTTCGTCGGGATCGGCGAGCAGCGCGAGGCCGAATTCGAGCCGGGCGAGCGGCGTTTTCAGTTCATGCGAGATGCCGTGCATCATTTCACGCTGCTGCTTGATCGATGCCTCGATGCGCGCGGCCATGTCGTTGAACTGCTGCGACAGCTCGTAGATGTTCGATTTTCCCGACAGCTTCACGCGCGTCGACAGCGTACCGGCGCCGAATGCGCGCGCGGCGTCCTGCAGCCGGCGAATGTCGCGCCAGTGATAGTGAATCCACAGCACCACCGCGAACAGCGTCGCGAGCGCGAGCAGCATGTACGCATAGATGCGGATGTCGAGGTCCGGCGCCTCGATCGGGCGCGCATGCAGCACCGAGCCGTCCGCGAGCGGCATGTAGTAATCCTTGCCGTTGTAGCTGATCGCGATCTTGCCGGCATCGAGATCGCGCAGCGGCGCGCCGCTCAACTGCGCACGCGCGTCGGCCATCGACATGAAGCCGAATCCTTCGCGGCCGTGCAGCGCCAATTCGCGCAAGGCGAGCTCGCGCTGCGCGCCCGGATGGCGTTCGAGGTAATCGTTCAGCACGAACGAGTAGGTCGTCAGCGAGTCGCGCTGCGCCTGCGCGCCGCGCTCGTAGAAGATCCGGTCGAACGACAACTGGATGAAGATGATCGACGCGCCGACGAACAGGATCACGACGAGGTACAACCGGAGCAACGGGCGCAGCATTTATTCGTCCCACGCAGAAGGGCTGAACAGGTAGCCGCGACCCCAGATCGTCTTGATCTTGTGCGGCTCCGACGACGCATCCTCGAAGCGGCGGCGCAGCTTCGAGATGCCGGAATCGACCGAGCGGTCGAGCCCGTCGAATTCGATCCCGCGCAACTGCTTCAGGATGTCGTCGCGGCTCAGCACGGTGCCGGCCGCGCGCGCGACGATCAGCAGCAGGTTGAATTCGGCGGTCTTCAACTCGACCGGCTCGCCGCGCCACGTGACGGTGCGGTTCGGCGGCGAGATCGTGAGTTCACCGAATACCAGTGCGTCGGGCGCGACTGCGGGCGTGTCCGCCGCGGCCGGCTGCGCGCGACGCAACAGCGCGCGGGCGCGGGCGACCAGCACGCGCGGCTCGATCGGCTTCGTCACGTAGTCGTCGGCGCCCGTCTCGAGCCCGGCGACCTGGTCGTACACGTCCGCACGCGCGGTCAGGATCAGCACGGGGACGTTGGTGAACGCGCGGATGCGGCGGCAGACTTCCATGCCGTCGAGATTCGGCAGCATCAGGTCGAGTATCACGAGGGCCGGCTGATGCTCGCGCACCGCCGCGACGGCGAGGTCGCCGCGCCGCACGACCGTCACCGCGAATTCATAGCCGTCGAGGTATTCGCGGACGAGCTGCGCGAGGCGATCGTCGTCCTCGATCAGCAGCACACGGTATTTGAGCGGAACTTCGTTCATGGTCTCCTCAGGATGCACGCGCCAGCTCACACGCAGGCCGATGCGCGGCGCGGCACGCGAATTCTATCCGGCGGACCGGCGGCCGGGGCAGCGGGGCGACAATCTCGAACAATCGAACACAATTGAGCACAGATTCGCCGCACATTCAGGACAGTCTCGGCGCGGGGCGGCACCTAGACTGCGGGCTTCGTCACTCTTATCTCAATATTGTGCGCCCATTACTTCGCCGCTACCGCTATTGCATGCCGCTCGCCGGCCTGACCCTCGCCGCCGCCGCTCACGCGGAAAACCAGTATTCGTTGTCGCTCGGCGGCGGGTTCGCACCGCGCTACCCGGGCAGCAACCAGTATCGAGGCGTCGTTGCGCCGTCGTTTTCTGCCACGTTCGGCAACGGCTTCTTCATCGACAGCACGGAGGGCGCCGGTTATCGGCTGAACCTGCCGCACGGGGCGTTCGTGTCGGCGGCGGTGAGCTACGACGCGGGCCGCGCGGACGAGAACCGCTTCGACCTGCCGGGCTCCGACTACCTGAAGGGGATGGGCCGGATTCCGGGCTCGGTGCTCGTCGGCGTGCGTGCCGGGGTGACGCTTTTCGATACGGCGGAGCTGAGCGTCACGATCGATACGCCCGTCACGCACACGTCGCGCGGTGTGTCGGGGCACGTGGATCTCGCGGTACCGGTGCTCAAGACGTCGCAGCACGAGATCGTCGTGACGGGCACCGTGCACGCGGGCTCGGGACGCTACATGCAGACTTTCTACGGCGTGACCGACGCACAGTCGATGACGAGCCGGTTCCGGCCGTATTCGGTGAGCGGCGGAATCGACAGCGCCGCGATGGCGGTCGCGTGGACCTGGTCGCTGTCGCGGCACTGGTCGGTGCTCGCGACCGGCGGCGTGACGCGGCTGCTCGGTCGCGCGGGCGACAGCCCGATCGTCCAGTCGCGCAACAACTATTACGGCATCGCGGGCGTGACGTACAAGTTCTGAGCGGATGGCCCGGTGTGCGCAGCGCGCACACGAACCCTCGGCGTCGCGCCGTCGCCGCGAACCGCGTGCGGTAACATGCGGGCGGGTTCGGCGTCAGGCCGGGCCTGCGACGCAGGTGCGCCGAGCCGGCTCGGCCGGGTCGCGAAAGGCCGCCATTCGCCGGCCGGCTTCGTCAGGAAACGGCCGGCGGCGTGCGGAACCGATCACGCATGCGACGCCCGGTCGTACACGAATGCCGCACAGGGACCGCCGGGCCGCGACAGGGAGAAACCGATGAAGAACACGATCGCGATGCTCGTTGCACTCGTTGCGAGCGCAACCTTTGCAGGATGTGCGGACATGGACACGAAACACCCCAACGCCACCGCCGGCGGCGCGGCCAGGGCCCCTTTGCAGCCGGGCGCCGCGCAGGTATGCAAGGCGGATGCCGCGCCCGACGATGCGCTGGTCGGCAAGACCGAAGCCGATGCGACCGCGCTGCTCGACGGCTGCCTGTGGCGCGTGCTCGAGCGCGACGGCAAGTCGTTGCCGGGCACGATGGATTACCGGGAGGAGCGTCGCAATCTCGGCATTCGCGACGGGAAAGTGATCTGGGTGCGGCGAGGGTGACGGATTCAGCCGCCGACGAAAATCGGTTGCGGCCGATGTCGCTTTTGCGAGTGCGGCTATCGCCGGCATGCACGTCGCGCGCGACCGATCGGTCGGCCGCACGCGTCGCGATTCATCGCCGCGGGTAGCGGCATAGGTGTCCGCGGCGGTCAGGCGCCTCGATACCGTCGTCGACCGGGGCTCGCACGACGCGTGACGCGCCGCGCTGACCGGCGCGTCATGTCACGCCGCGACCGTTCCGGATTGCGGCACCGATGCCGTGGTGTCGACCGTCATCGCCGGCGTGACGAGCATCACGCCACGTGCGAGCGGGTCGCTGACCGATGCCGCCAATACCGCTTGCCCTTCCTCTGTCGCGTGATCGGCGGCGACGGCCAGTGCAGCGAGCGCGAGCGCCGCGCCGCCCGCCCCGTTGGCGAGCCCGAGGTGGCGGCTGCGCTCGGCGGCATCATCGCCCCAGATCTGCTCGCTGACCGTCACGACTTCGGTGCGGCGACTGCTGCGTTGATCGGCGTCGGTGACGAATCCGGGTGCCGACAGGTCGGGACGTAACGTCGACAAGCGCGTACGCGTCGCCGCCAGCAACTGTTCGAGTGTCGTCGCTTCGGCCTTGCCGTGATCGGCGGAAATCGCGCGGCGCGCGGCCGCGAGCCGGTGGATCGACGGGACGGACATCGCATGCGGTGTGTCGGGATGGCCGAGCAGCAATGCACATGCGCCTTCACCGGGCATCATGCCGTTCGGCCGATCGCGACCGTAGAGCCGGCCTGCGCGATCCAGCGCGTCGACTGCGTCCTGACTGGCGGTGGAATCGAACGCCAGGACGACGTGCAGTTCGCCGGACGGTTGCAGGTGCAACGCCTGGATCAGTTCGTCGACGACCGCCCATGCGTGTACGGGATCGGCGACCGTGCGCAATTGCGCACGGACGATGCCCGGTGCGACGGCTTCCCGCGCCGCGTGCGCATCGAGCCATGCGGCGAGCGTGGCGGCGACCGGTCGCCAGCGCTCCGGCATCAGCAGATGGAGCCTGAGCGGCGGCGCGTCGGCGGCCGCGCCGGACAACACGGCATGACGCTCGCGCAATTCGTCGAGTGCATCGGCGGCCAGCAGCAGCCCGCGCCAATGCTCGTCCTGCAGCGTTTCCCGCGCGTCGGGCGCAAGCAGGCTGGTATCGAGCCGGTCGAGCGACACCGAGTCGACCGTGCTCGCGAATACGCCGGTTCCGTCCGGGCGTTGCAGTTCGGGATGAAGCGCGACGGAACGCTCTTCCCGCGCCGCCGCATCGATGTCTGCGGTCGTCGCCCCCGTCGGCAGCCTCACGCTGCTGTCGAGCAGCAGGGCCGACCACGTGTGCGACGTCGGATCTTGCGTGGCAGCGGCGTCCGTCGATGCGGACGAACTCGGCGGTGCGACGGCCGCGAGCGCCGGATGCGGGCCGAGCGCCCGGCGCAGCCATGCCGCGCAGACGGCGAGGGCCGCCGGCAGCACGAGCCCGCACAGCAGCAACTCCCTGGCGGTGGGGGCATGCCGGGTCGTTTTCCACCAGACGAACACGGCGATCCACACCGCGACGAACAGCGCGGCGACGAATGCCGTCTTGCGCAATCGCGTGATCATTTCCGTCGATTCCCCCACGACTTGCGGCGTCGTGTATCAGTTGCCGTCGCTGCCCGCCGTCCGGCTCGCGACCAGTACGGCGCCGCAGGCCGTCTTGTAGCCGTCGCGCGCGACGCCTTCGCCCTGCACGATCATTGTGTCGTCGCCGTCGACGATGTAATTCGGGCCATGGATCGGACACGTCACCGTGTCGTTGCGGCGCGCGATGCCGCGGCCATCGACCGACGACAGCGTGGACGCGCTTGTCACGGTGCCGCCATGGCTGTGCTTGTCCCCGAGGACGATGAAGGGTTGGGTCATCCGGATAGGCCTCCTGGCTGGAATCATCGACGATGCAGCGCGGCTTCGCCGGCCGGTGCGGGAGGGCGCGCGCGTCATCGGCAACGTTTTTCGAATCGATTTCGGCTGAATCGGGTATTTATTACCTTTCGGCAATAATTGCCTGTTTCAATTGAGCCGTAATGTAGCTTTCGAGCCGAAGGCCGTCATTATCGTGCGTGATGGCCGCACGTCAAGGCCGGCATTTTTAAATCCGGGTCTGTTTGCTTATGGCGAAGCCCCGCGACGTAATCTAAAATAGTAAGCTTCAATAGGGGTCGCATCATCTGATCCGATTGGCGTGCGTACAGCCAGACAGCGGGCGGTGTTGCGGGGGAGCCCGCGCATTTCCCCCCGGATCGGCATGTCGATCGCGCGATGCCGGCAATCGTGCATCATCCCGTGTTCGTCGCAGCAATATCTATTTAAAAACGTCAAATCCTGAGAGAGCGGGATCGCATGAGCGTCATCACGGAATTTGCGTCTCTTTTTGGCGCATTCAATCGCCTGTATTCGCTGGACGGATCGGGCGCGCTTGCGGCATTTCAAATCGAGCGCTGGACCGGCCGCGAATCGCTCTCCGATCTCTTTGAATGGAGCGTCGATGCGCTGTCGACGGATCCTGCACTGGATCTCGACGCGATGCTCGGGCAGCGTGTCGCGATTCGCACCACGCTCGCGAACGGCACGACGACGCTGCGCAGCGGCCTCGTCGCCGAGGCCGAGTGCAGGGGCTACGACGCAGGCCTCGCTCGCTACCATCTCCGGATGGTGCCGTGGCTCGCCGCACTCGCGCATGCGCGCGACGAGCGAACCTTTGTGAACCAGACGCTTGCCGACGTGCTCGACACGGTGTTCGCGCCGTACGCCGGGATCGCGCGGTGGCGCCTCACGCCGGATGCTGGCCGGCGGCTCGATGCGCTGGGCCCTACTGCGTATCGCGTGCAGTACCGAACCCATACGCACTACGAATTCGTGCAGCATCTGCTGGCCGAGGCTGGCCTCGGGTTCTGCTTCGTCGAAGACGAGGACGCGCCTGCCGGGCATACGATGCTGGTCTTCGACGACAGCGCGCAGCTGGCCGAGGACGATACGTCCGCGCGACGCGGCGGGGTGCCGCGCCGCTCCAGCGGGACGGCGACCGGCGCCGACGACGTGATCCTCGGGATCGGGCAGTCGCTGTCGCTGACGGCCGATCGCATCACACTGATCAGCAGCGATTATCGCGTGAACCGGGCGACTACCGCGAGTACGACGCTCGGCCGGCCGGCGGGCGCGCGCGAACTCTACGACGACGTCGGGCCGGAGGCGTTCGACAGCTTGCGCGAAGCGGAAGATACGGTACGGCGCCAGGCCGATGCGATCGTGTCGCGCGCCAGTTTCTGGACCGGCTACGGCACGCTGCGCACGGCGCGCGCAGGACGCGCGCTGAAACTCGTCGATGCCGGCTGGCAGCCCGTGCGCGGCGCCGCGGCGCCCGAGGATTTTCTGCTGACGCGCGTCGAGCACGTCGGGATCAACAATCTGCCGGCGACCGTGATGGAGGCCATCGAACGGCAACTCGGGCCGTTGCCGGCGGCGGCGCTCGATCCGCGCGTGGTCCGGCAAGCGAAGATCGGCGGTTATGCAAACCGGTTCGATGCGGTGCCGCGAACGCAGGTCTGGCGGCCCACGCTGGCCGACGGAACCGGGCAGCGACTCAATCCGGTTCCGACGGCGCTGGGTGCGCAGACGGCGATCGTCGTCGGGCCGGCAGGCGACGCGCGGCCCGGTTCGACGGGGCCCGTGCACGCCGATGCGCAGGGGCGGTTGCGCGTTCGTTTCCACTGGCAGGCGCAAGACGATGCGGGTACGTATCCGACGCGCGCCATACAACGGCTCGCGAGCGACGGGCACGGCCTTCAGCAGCTGCCGCGCATCGGTCATGAAGTCCTCGTGCAGTTTCACCATGGGCTGATCCACCGGCCGATCGTGCTCGGCGGCCTGTTCAATGGCCGCGGCGAAGGCGGCGAGTCGCCGTCGCCGGGCGGGGCGGCCGGCAAGCCGCTCGACGCGTCGATCTACACGCAGGCGGGCGATCATGCGCCGAGTGCGCAGGGCAATCTGGCAAGCGGGCTGAGCCCCGCGTGGCATGGCGCCGGCGGCGGCACCGATCGTCACAATCACGCCGGCGCGCTGTCGGGCTTCAAGAGCCAGGGTTTCGACGGGCATGGCCACAACCAGCTCGTCGCCGATGATTCGGACGGCATGGGACGCCTGCAGATGGCGACTACGCACGCGGCCACGCAACTGAACCTCGGTCATCTGCGCCATCAGGCGGACAACTATCTCGGCAGTTTTCGTGGCCAGGGCGTCGAATTGCGCTCGGATGCGTACGGTGCAATGCGTGCGACGCGCGGCCTGCTGGTGTCGAGCTACGCGCCTGCCGGCGCCGCCCAGCCGGCGGGCGATGCGTCCGCGCTGCAGGCGCTGCTCGCGCGGCACACCGCATTGGTTCGGCGATTCGACCAGACGGCCGATACGCATGGGACGCTGCCGTTCGCCGCACAGCGCGGCGTGGAGCAGGCGGGCCAGTCGTCGTTGAACGGCAGCGCCGCGCCGCTGGATGCGCTTGCGCAGAGCTTCGCGACGACGGTCGGCGCGGACGGCTACACGCAGGCGTCGGCCGACGCCGCCCAGCGGTCGACCGGCAACGCACTGCCGCACACGGGCGACGCCGTGCTCGGCATCGAGGCACGGGGCGGGCACGGGCTGGTTGCCGGCCAGGCCCTGCAATGGGCGGCCGGCGAAACGCTGTCGCTCGGCAGCGGTGGCGACTTCAATCTCGCCGCTGCGCAGCAGCTGCGCATTCACAGCGGGCAAGGCATCGGCTGGCTGGCCGGCGCGAGCCATGCGGAGCGTGTCGGCATCGGCATGATCGCCGGCAAGGACGGACTGACGCTGCAGGCGCAGCGCGATGTGCTGGGCCTGCACGCGCGCGACGATCTGACGCTCGCGTCCGCGAGCGCGGACGTCGAGATCGCCGCGAAGAAGACCGTGCATCTCGCGGTGAGCGGAGGGGCGCACGTGACGATCGAAGGTGGCGACGTCACGTTCGGTTGCCCGGGCAAATTCGTCGTATATGCCGCGCAGCATGCATTCGTGGGGCCCGCTCAACTGAATACGCCGTTGCCGCAGTTTCCCGAAAAGGTCTGTGTCGAATGCCTGCTGCACGCGATGCAGTCGGGCAGCGCACTCGCGGGCAAGGCGATCTGAGCATGACGATCGAAACGACCGACTGGATCGACCGCTATCCCGACGACACGCCGGACCGGCTGAATGCGCTCTTCGAGCGCGTGCCGGCCGACGGCCGTTGGCACCTGCTGCTCGACATGAGTTTCGCGCCGGCGATGCGTGACCGAATGCCCGCGGTCGAGCGCAACGATGCCGTCGTGTTGTACGAAGGGGTGTACGACGGCGACGACTTGCTGGCGATTTCGCCGTGCCTCGTACCGCTGCCGGCGGACGCGGCGGCGCGCCGGGCGATGCTGGAGACCGTGCTGCGCGAGACGTCCGGACGACCGATGGTGAGCCTGCTGCGTGGCGCGCGCGATACGGCCGCGCTCGCCGCGCATCTGCGCGGACAGATGGAGGCGAGTGCGGCATCCGACGGCGAAGCATTTCTGGTGCGTCTCGCCGATACGCGTTGCCTGCCCGCGTGGCTCGCGGCGCTGACGCCCGCACAGCGCCGCCGCTTCACGAATGGCATCGACGCGTGGCATGTGTTCGATCGCACCGGCGCGCTCGTCCCGCTCGATTTCGACACCGTGGGCGAGGCGGCCGGCGGTGAAGCGGACGCCGGGCGCAGCGGCGAGCCCTACGTGCTCGACGACGAACAGATCGAATGGCTTCGACAGGCTGCGAAGATCGACACGCTGATTTTTCATGTTCGCCAGCGTCCGGAGAGTTTCGGCCGTCTGGTGGCCACGCCGTCGCAAGCCCATGCGTGTGTGAGTGCGGCGTGGGCGCGGCACGACGGCCCCCCTGCGGCGGCGTCGCGAGCCGCGCTCGATGCGCTCGTGGCGGCCGGGTATCTGGTGACGGAGCTCGCGCCGGCGACGTCGTCCGCATAGAACGACACGGGTTTGCGTGCATGCGACAGCGCACGTGGTTGATAGCGATCCACGCCGCACGGCGTCGGACAAGAGGATGAAAAGATGAGTTTGAATGCCGGTTCCACGACGTTTGCCGCTCGGCTGCTGATGTTCATGGCCATCCTGCTCGGGACGGCCGGATGCTCGCGTGCGACCGACGTGTCGCCTGCCGCGTCGACTGCGGCCGCATCCGGCACGATGGGGCTGAAGCTGAATGCCCTCAACTACACCGACGTTCCGATCGGCGCGTTCTACGTCGACGGCACCTGGGGCGGGACGGTGCCGGCGCGCATCGGCAGCGGCGGCGGCGCGATCATCTGCTGCGTCGCGTTGCCGAAACAATGGCATCCGGGACTGACCGTCAACCTGCAGTGGCGGGACGACAACCTGTACAGGAAGGATCCGAAGGCGCTTGCGAGCCGGGTCGTACCGGTTGAGCGCTACGACACATTCTCGGACGGCTTCCTGTGGGTCCTGTTCTTTCCGCACGATCGAATCAAGGTCTATGCGTCTCAGTGGATGCCCGGCTACCGGGGCTTCCCCGAAAATCTCCAGGCGCCCGATGAAGCGTGCCCGGGGAACTTCACGTTGCGCAACAGCGACCCGCAGTGCCCGAATCCCGACAAGAGGATCATGCAATGAGTTTCCGCTTCGCGAGCGCCGACCGGCCTGACGTCGGCGTCGTCACCCGGGAGGAGCAGGACGCGATCATGCGTCGGCTGCACGACGACGACGGGATGAGTTGCTGCAAGACGCTGCATGTCGGCATCTTCTTCGACGGCACGCGCAACAACGCCGATCGCGATCGCACGGGCGGCAAGCACAGCAACGTCGCGCGGCTGTTCGACGTGTTTCCGCGCGACAAGTATCACAGTGCCATTTACGTGGCCGGCGTCGGCACGCCGTTCGTCGACGAGATCGGCGACCAGGGCGTCGGACTGCAGGCCGCGGCCGGCGCGGCGACGGGATGGGCCGGCGAGGGGCGCATCAACTGGGCGCTGCTGCAGATCCACAACGTCGTGCATGCGCACGCGTTCGGCAATTCGCTGTCCGCGGCGCTCGGCAAGAGCGACAAGGAACTCGCGAAGGCCGTCAGCGTCGACCTGAATTTCAAGGGCATCGATCTCGGCGGCACTCCGCCCAAGCCGGGCAGTCTCGGCGACATCAACGCGCGCGGCAGTTCGAGCGTCGGTGCGCTCAAGCTGATGGCCGCCGAGCAGAACGGGATCGAACTGACCTGGGATCGCGACACGATCTGGGCGCAGCTCAAAGGCGAAGTCGATACGGCAAACTGGACCGCGACGATGCGCGCATGGGACGAGAAACGCCGCGTCGCATTGCGGGCCCGGTGCGCGCAGCTGAAGGCGCGCGTCGGCGATCTGCTGGTGAAGGGCAAGCCGAAACTGCAGCGCATTCGACTGTACGTGTTCGGTTTTTCGCGCGGGGCGGCCGAGGCCCGCACGTTCTCGAACTGGCTGGCCGATGCGCTGGACCCCGATTTCAGCCTGTGCGGCGTGCCCGTGTCGTACGACTTTCTCGGCATCTTCGATACGGTCGCGTCGGTCGGCATCGCGCAAAGCACGGCCGCGACGCTGTTCGACGGGCACGGCGGCTGGGGGCGCAAGGAATTGATGGGCGTGCCGCGCTACGTGCGCCGCTGCGTCCATATGGTCGCCGCCCACGAGCCGCGCGGATCGTTCCCGCTCGACCTGATCGATGCGTCGCGGGACGGGCATGAGGAAATCGTCTATCCGGGCGTGCATTCGGATGTCGGCGGCGGTTACGGGCCAGGCGAGCAGGGGCGCGGCACCGGCGACGCGGACAAGCTGTCGCAGGTGCCGCTGCTCGACATGTATCGCGAAGCGCGCAAGGCCGGTGTTCCACTCGATATCAAGGGGCCCGGTGTCGCTGCCGAAGCCGCGGCGGCATTCGCGATTTCTCCCGCCCTCAAGCGCGCCTTTTCCGCCTATGTGAGCACGAGCGCCGACTATTACTACGCGAAGGAGCACGGCACGCCGGGCCTGATGCGCGCGCACTACGGGCTTTACCTGCGCTGGCGCAAGATGCGGCTCGACAATTTGCGTTCGCAACCGTCGTTTCTCGCCGCCAAGGCTGCCTATCCGCAGGATGCCGTCGATCTCGACAGCGCGAACGAGGAACTGCGGCTTGAATGGCGCGACCTGCTCGAATGCGAGAAAGAAGGCGGACCGACCGTGAGCCGGTACGCGGGCAACACGGTCAGCCGGAAGATCACCCAGAACCCGAAGGCGGCGGCCGTCATTTCGCCGGCCGTCCTGCCGATCGCCGCGGGCCTGCAGTCCGCGATTCCGTTCGTGGGCCCGCTCGTGCGCGCGAGCGCCAAGCGTGCCGAGGATTTCTTCCAGCTGCAGCTCGAAGAGAAATGGAAGCAGTGGCTCGAGGTGCGCGGCGACTGGAACATGGGGCCGCCGGAAGCGCCTATCAGCGCGCTGTACGACAACTTCATGCATGACTCGCGCGCATGGTTCAAGCCGCTGGGCGACGACGACGACGTGTGGAACCACAACCAGATCAAAGCGCTGAAAACGCGCCAGGCCGAGTTCGAGCGCAAGCACGCCGAGTGGAAGAAGCGCCAGCAACTTGGCGTGCCGGGACCGTCGCAGATCATGCAGATGATGGGGGCGGGTGCGCTCGGGCTCGGGCCGGCCGCCAACGTCGCGCCGGAGCCCGAACCGCGTTCGCCGCTGACCGCGCAGCAGGCCGGCATCCTGAAACGTTACGACGCCGCGCAGCAGGCTGCACAGAAAGCCCGCGCGGCCCGGGATGCCACCGCGCCGACCGACAGCGCCGTGCTGACCGACCCGAAAGTCACCGGTGGTCTCGCGCTGCAGGATTCGGGGCGCGAGTTTTCGTTCGTCTGGGGCTACCTGCGCTGGCGCACCGTCTACGTGAACGGCGTGCGCTGGGACGCGCCCCATGTGCCGAGCGTGCAGGAAGACATGGAGGCGATGCGTCAGCAGATGCAGCGCAACGTCGACATGAGCAAGCTGTTCCGATGAACCGATTGGATACGAACCAGCCGGCGCGACACGCATTCGCGCGCGATTGCCGAGAAACGACATGGATCTAGTTGCCGCATTAACGGGGTACGGGCAAGCGACCCGTCATATCCAGATCGATACCGCGATGCCGGACGCATTCGTCGTAGAGCGCTTTCACGGTCGTGAAGGGATCAGCGAATCGTTCCGGTTCGAGATCGACGTGCTGTCGAGCGAGCCGTTTCTCGATCTCGCGCCGCTGATCGGCAGCGCCGTGCGGCTGCGTCTCGCGACGGCGGCGGGCGAACGATGCTGGAACGGCTACGTCACGCATGCCGCTTATGCGGAGAGCGACGGCGAGTTCACGCGCTATCGGCTCACGATGGAATCGTGGCTCGCGCTGCTGAAGCTGCGCCGCAATTGCCTCTATTTCGTCGACCTCGACGCCGAGGGGATCTGCGAGCGTGTGTTCGGCGACTATCCGGAAGCGCACTGGCGCTATGAACTCGTCGAGCCGCTGCGATCGTTTCGCTTGCGCGGCCAGTATCGCGAAACCGATCTCGATTTCGTGTCGCGGCAGTTGTCCGAGGCCGGGTTGTCGTTTCGCATCGAGCACGGGCAAGACGCGGGGAAGGCGCCGTCGGGCGACCATACCGTCGTTGTGTTCGACCGCCATGCGCGGCTGCCCGACGGCAGCGCCATCGCATTCAATGCGCAGGACGTCGGCGATCCGGACGGCGTGATGACGCAATTCTCCGATCGGCGTCAGCTGGTGCCGGATCGCGTGGTGGCGACGAGCTGGAAAGCCAGCGAACTTCATGCGCTTGCCGGCCATGCGCAACAGCCCGCCGATGCCGACGCGCCGTTGCTGCCGGTGCGGGAGATCTACGACGGCCAGCGCGCAGGCCGCTTCGGCACGAGCGGCGATGCGCAGCGTTACGCCGAACAGCGTCTCGACGCGCTGCAGCTCGCGAAACGGGTCTACCGTGGCGGCGGGTCGTCGCGCACGCTCGAAACCGGCAAGGTCCATACGCTGAACGACTATCTGGGCGGCACCGTGCGATTCGTACCGCTGTCGATCGAGCACGAGGCCGTCAACAACCTCGGCGCGCAGATCGGCCAGCTGTTCGGACGCGGCGAGCTCGACAAGGGGCTGTATCGCAACCGCTTCGTCGCGGTGCCGGAGGGCACGCCGATCGTGCCGCCGTTCCGCGACCGGCCGACGGTGTACGGGGTGCAGACTGCGATCGTCGTCGGCGAGCCGGGTGGGCGCGTCAGCAGCACGCGCGATCACCAGGTCCGCATCCAGTTTCCGTGGATGCGCGGTGTCGCGCCGCTGCCGGGCGGGTTGACGGATACGGCAAGCCGGTCCAATCCGACCGGCCACGCGCCGGGCGATCACCGTTCGGGCATTCTGGTTCGCGTCGCCGAACAGGCGGCCGGGCCGAATTTCGGTCATGCGTTTGTACCGCGCGTGGGGGCGGAAGTGGTGGTCGGCTTCGAGTCGGGCAACATCGATGCGCCGGTCGTGCTCGGCCAGGTGTACGGCGGGCGTGTGCGTCCGCCGTTCTCCGCGGGCGAAGGCAGCGACGCGAATCATTCAGGAACACTGACGGGCCTGCAGACGCAAACCCTCGATGGGCAACCCGGCAGTCGCTGGGTGATGGACGATGCGGCCGGACAATTGCGTCACGAGCTGAGCAATTCGACTGCCGACACGCGCCTCGCGCAGGGCTATCTGATCGACCAGCAGGGCACGATGCGCGGCGCCTATCGCGGTGAAGGCTTCGAACTGGCGACGCAGGGATGGGGTGTCGTGCGGGCCGGCGCGGGCGTGCTGATGTCGAGTACCGCGCGCCGGCTCGGCGCGTCGACGCAGATGGATGTCGCCGAACGCGTGGAGCAATTGAAGGACGCGGCGAAAACGGCGCAGGAACTCGACACGGCGGCGACCGGTGCGCAGGCGGCCGGCCTGAGCGCGAACAAGGCGCAGACTGATTTCCTCAAGGCGATCGATCCTGCGCAGGACGGCAAGTACGCGGGCAGCGTGGGTGGTCAGAGCGCGACCAAGCCGACCGGGACGCAGCGCGACGGCGGCGATCCCGTCGAGCGATTCGCGACGCCCGTGGTGCTGATGGAGTCGCCGGAGAACATCGTGGTGACGACGCCGGAGAGTGCGGTGTCGTATGCGGCGCAGCACGTTCATCTGACGTCGCAAGGCGATGCGCATGTGGGCGCCGGTGCCACCGTGGCCGCGGCGACGGGCGATGCGATGAGCTTGTACAGCGTGGCGGGCGGGCTCAAGGCAATCGCGGGCGAAGGGCCGGTGAGCGTCGAGGCGCATGCGTCGACGATGGAGATTCTCGCGGACCAGACCGTGCGCGTGACGTCGACCGACGAGCGCGTCGACGTGCTCGCGCAGGACGCGATCGTGCTGCAGCAGGGGCCGAACCGGATCACGTTGAAGGGTGGCGATATCGTCGTCGAGACGCCGGGGCAATTCGCGGTGAAGGCGGGCGGGCATCCGTTCCCGGGGCCGCGGGCGACGAGCGTGAAGCTGCCGGCGCTGCCGGTGTTGCCGCAAGGCGATCCGTGCGACTTTCTCGTGCAGGCGCTGGCGG
>NZ_JACCQB010000023.1:0-100109 GCF_015712265.1 Burkholderia sp. 9777_1386
GTCGGCATGGCCGCGCAGCGGCCTTCGGCGCGGCCATGCCGACCGTGGTGGCCGCGCTACCGCCCGCGTCGTCGGCGCCGGTGATCGTCAGCATCATCGGCGCACGGTTGCGGATCACGCGCAGCCGCGCCTTGCCGCCCGGTGGCAGCGCGCCGGCCAGATCGTTCAGTTCGGCCGAGTGGCCGATCGTCTTGTCGCCCACCTTCACGATCACGTCGCCGGGTTTCAGGCCGGCCGTGGCGGCCGGCGAGCCGGGCGCGACCCCGTTGACGAGTGCGCCCGCCGCACGCGGCAGTCCGAACGCCGCGGCCAGGCCGACGCCCACGTCCTGCACGTCGACGCCGAACGCATTGCCCGACGACGCCTCCGCCGCGGGCGGCGGAGCCTGCTGCGCCTGCACTTGCGCCTGCTGTTGCGCACGCAACTGGGCGCGCACCTTCGTCGCGAACGCGATCGGGATGGCGAACGTCGTGCTCGCGTAGCGGTCGGCGCCCGTATACACCTGCACCGCGATGCCGATCACGTCACCCGCGCGATTGAACACCGGGCCGCCCGAGTTGTCGGGGTTCGGTGCGATGTCGGTTTCGAAGAACGGAAACGCGCTGCCGTCCGGCAGCCGGCGCGACGTCGCGCTGACGATGCCGGCCGTGACCGTGTTGCCCGAGCCGTCCGGCGCGCCGATCGTCATCACCGGTTCGCCCGCGCGCACTTTCGACGAATCGCCGACGCGCACGAACGGCAGCTTCGTCGCGTCGACGCGCAGCACGGCCACGTCGCTTTGCGGATCGACGGCCAGTACCGTCGCCTTGAATTCGCGCCGGTCGGTGAGCCGCACCGTCACGTCGGTCGCCTCGTCGACCACATGAGCGGACGTGAGGATCAGGCCATCGGCGCTGACGATGAAACCCGAGCCGCTGCCGGACACCGCACGCGGCGCGGTATCGGGCGCCGGTGCCTGCGGCCCCTGCGCGGACGGCGGTGCGCCATGGCGGAAGAACGCGGCGAGCGGATCGTCGGGATCGAGCATGGCAAAGGCCGGGCCGCCGGTTTGCGGGTCGGGCGTGGCGGCCATGATGGTCACGACCGCCGGGCCGTAGCGCTCGACGATCGCCGGGAAGTCGACCGGCATCGCGTAAGGCGCGGCGGGCGGCCGCGCCTTCATCGCGGGCGGTGCGGCGGGTGGTGCGAGGGTGCCGGCGATGGCGGCGGGCGGCGGCAAGATTCCGGCAAGCACGCCCCCGATCAACGCGGTGCGAAGCACGGCGCGAGCAAGCGTCTGGCAGACCACGGTGCACCTCCCCCGGGCAGTCGCGACGCCACCCTGCGCGAGACGCGCAGGCGCCCGACGAGCACCGGTACACGCCTCCATTTATAGCCCACGCGCCGGTTGGAACATACGAATCGAAACCCGTATGCCGGGAGGTGCCCGGGCGGCGGAACCGCGAGGGCGGCCGTTTCGAACAAAGTGCGCGGTTCGTCAATCCGAATATCCACCACGCATTGGGGTGGACGTCGGTGCCGGGGTCTTCGTCACGGTCTGCGGCCGGGCATGCCATCTGTCGCACATCACGGACAGGCCGAGCGCAATCACGATCACGCAGCAGGAAGTTCGAGGTGGCGAAACCCTACCATCACGCGTGCCCCGCGCCCACCCGCTCCGCGATCGCCGACACCATCCGCAACATCGGCTCGAACGCATCGGCCGACGTATTGCCGAAACCGAGCACGAGCCCGTTGCCGGCGCGCGCCGCATCGATCGCGAAACCCGACAGCGGAAACGGCCCGATGCCATGCGCGCGCGCCGCTTCGACGATCGCGCGATCGCGATAACGCGCCGGCAACCGCAGCGCGAGATGCAGCCCGCACGGGCCGCCCTCGACCTGGTGCGGCACGCTCAGGCTGCTATCGAGCGCGGCGAGCAGCAACCGCCGCCGGTCGCGATACAGCCGGCGCATCCGTCCGAGATGCCGGCCGTACTCGCCCGTCTCGATGAAATCGGCCAGCGCGAGCTGCACGTGGCGCGTCCCGCCGCGCAGCATCTCCGGCAGCGCCGGCCGCACGGCGGCCAGCAACGCGTCGGGCAGCACGAGAAAACCGATCCGCAGCGCCGGAAACATCGTCTTGCTGAACGAGCCGAGATAGACGACCGGCGAATCCGGCGCGAGCCCGTGCATCGCGCCGATCGGCTCGCCGGTGTGACGGAATTCGCTGTCGTAGTCGTCCTCGATGATCCACGCGCGATGGCGGCGTGCCGCATCGATCAGCGCGAGCCGGCGCGAGATCGACAGCACGGCACCGGTCGGGAACTGGTTCGACGGCGTCGTGTAGACGAGTCGCGGCGGCCGCTCGCGCCAGTCGTCCGGTTCCGCACGCAGCCCTTCCGCGTCCACCGGCATCGGCACGACGTCGAGGTCGGCCGCCTGCATCGCGGTTCGCGCGCCGCGATAGCCGGGCTCCTCGACCCACACCGTATCGCCCGGATTGGTCAGCAACTGTGCGCACAGCGCGATCGCGCCTTGAGCGCCTTCGGTGATCACGATCTGTTCGGGATCGCAGCGCACGCCGCGCGTGACGGCCAGATGGCGCGCGATCGATTCGCGCAGGGCGGATTCGCCGAGCGGATCCCCATACGCGAGCAGCTCGCGGCCGGCACGGCGCAGCGCGCGGTCGATCGCGTGCCGCCACGCATCCACCGGGAAATGCGACAGCGCGGGCACGCCCGGCCGGAAGCCCTCCGATTCGCCGGTGCCGACGAGGCTCGGACGAATCCGGCCGAGCCGCTGCGCGACGGCCGGCGGCGCGGCCCGCCTGCGCGGCGGCGCCGGCCGCGACAGCCCGACGACCCGCGTGCCGCGACGATCCGACTGCAGGAAGCCTTCGGCGACGAGCTGCTCGTACACGGCGGCCGTCGTATTGCGCGACACGCCGAGCGTTTCGGCCAGCGCGCGCGTGCCGGGCAACCGCGTGCCGGCCGGCATCGCGCCGCCGAGGATCGCGTCGCGCAAGCGGCGCAGCAACTGGCGCTGCAGCGACGGTGCGCCGGGCGTACGTGCCAGCGGCGCATCGAGCGGCAGCAACGGCGCGGCGCCGGAAGGAAAGGCAGTCGTCATCGGAATATCGCGGCGTGAAAAGTCGAACCTGCGGTGATTGGCGAACGGCGGGCGATCACGGCTCGTGGCACCATAAATTTACCGTTCTCTGGCGCTTCTCATGGTACCTCGCCGGGACTACGATCGTCTGCATGCCGGCATGTCGCCGGCCGCCAACCGAAGCGAGATCGACCTTGCCCACGCTCACCAACGCTTTCCAGCAGCCCATCGGCCAACCCGTTCCCGACTGGTCCGCGCGTCCGCGCCCCGAGCGCATCGCGCTCGAAGGCCGTTACTGCCGGCTCGAACCGCTCGACGCCGAGCGCCATGCGGCCGACCTGTACGCGGCCTACGCCCAGGCGCCCGACGGCAGCGACTGGACCTATCTCGCGCACGGCCCGTATGCCGACGAGTCGAGCTACCGCGACTACGCGCGCGGCGCGCAGGCGAGCACCGATCCGCTGCACTACACGGTGATCGACCGCGCCACGGGTCGCGCGGTCGGCACGCTCGCGCTGATGCGCATCGATCCGGCCAACGGCGTGATCGAGGTCGGCTCCGTCACGTTCTCGCCGCTGCTCAAGCGCACGCCGGTTTCGACCGAAGCGCAGTTCCTGCTGATGAAGTACGCGTTCGACACGCTCGGCTACCGGCGCTACGAATGGAAGTGCGACGACCTGAACGCGCCGTCGCGCAAGGCGGCCGCCCGGCTCGGCTTCCGCTACGAAGGCACGTTCCGGCAGACGATCGTCTATCGCGGCCGCAATCGCGACACCGCGTGGTTCTCGATCATCGACGGCGAATGGCCGGACGTCCGCGCCGCGTTCGAAGCATGGCTCGCACCGGAGAACTTCGATGCCGAAGGCAACCAGCGCCAGCCGCTCACCGCGATACGCCACGCGCAGGCCAGCGCACGCGACGCAGCCAGCCGCGCGAACGACGCCACGCGCGTCACGGTACGCCCGCTCGTCGCCGCCGACGAAGCCGCGTGGCGTCCGCTGTGGCAGGGTTACCAGAAGTTCTATGACACGGCGCTGAGCGACGCGGTGTTCGCGACGACCTGGGCGCGCCTGATGGATCCGGCCGAGCCGATGTTCGTGCTCGGCGCGTTCGACGCGTCCGGTGCGCTGGTCGGGATCGTGCATTCGATCTACCACCGCTCGTGCTGGACCGAAGGGCCGTACTGCTATCTGCAGGACCTGTACACGGCGCCCGACGCGCGCGGGCAAGGTGCCGGCCGCGCGCTGATCGAGGCCGTGTACGAACGGGCCCGCGAAGCCGGCGCGAGCCGCGTGTACTGGCTCACGCACGAGACCAACACGGCCGCGCGCGCGCTGTACGACAAGCTCGCGAACAACGCCGGTTTCATCCAGTACCGGCACGACCTGAAGAAGTAACGTCGCCGCTCCGACGGCCGATGTTCAGCCCGGAACATCGGCCGGATCGCGTGCGTCGCCGTCCCGCGGCGCGCCATCGCACGCCGCACCGTCCCTACCCGGCACCGACGCCGGGCAGATCATCTCGTCGCCGTTGGCCGGCACCGGTCGCCGCACCGGCCGGAACACCGGCTCGCCCGGCTCGATCGGCTGCCCGGAAAGCGCGCAGCGACCGGGCTGCAACGCGACGCGCAGCCGCCAGCGCTGCTCGCCGTAGTGACACCGGCCGCTCTCGACCCATCGCACCAGCAGTCCGTCGTCGCCCGCCTCCAGCACCGTGACGAACAGTTGCGGGCGCAACGGCGACGCCGCGGCCGTCCCCTGCTCCGGAATCGGCGCGCGGCCGATCGTCACGAGCGGGTGGGCGATCACGCCGCCGCGCGACGGCATCGCGTCGTCTTCGTCGAACGCGGACGCGTCGCACGACAGGTCTTCTTCGCGGATCGGGCTTTCCATGGTGTTGAGCATGCTTGACGAATTTCCGTGCAGGTTGAACGACGCCGGCGCGTTCAGCGCCGGCCCATCGGTTCGCGCAGCAGGGACAGGCCGATCGCCGCGCCGACGGCGGCGGCCGCGAGCATCAGCCCGATGCCGCCCGACCAGCCAAACGCACCGACGATCGCGCCGATCGTCAGCGGCCCGATCACCTGGCCGAGATAGTTGCCCTGCACGACCCAGCCGATGCTGAGCGGCGCCAGCGACGGCGACGGGGCGGAGCCCGGCGCGCACGCGAGAATGGTCGCGGGCAGCATCCCGGCCATCGCCGAAAACGCGAACCCGAGCACGACCGCGAGCGGCGCGGGTGTCGCCGCGCCGAAGAGGCCCGCGCCCGCCGCGCCGATCGCGACCGACGTCGCCGCCATCACGATCCCCGGTCGCGCCCCGCGCGACAGCAGCCAGCCGGCCGTCAGGTTGCCGATCACGCACGCGGCGACGATCGCCGCGCTGATCAGCCCCGCCGCGCCGACCGCGACGCCGAGGCGCTGCATCAGGAACACCGGCAGGAACGTCATCACCGCGAAGAACTGCACGTTGTAGGTCGCGAAGCCCAGTGCGAGGAGCGTGGTCGAGCGCGACGCGAGCACGGCGCGCAGCGCGGGGCCGATGCGCGTCGTCGCCTGCCGCGACGGCGCGTCGGCCGACGTCGTGACCGGCACCGCGGCCGCCGCGACGAGCGTCAGCGCCGCGGCCGCGAGCCAGCCGTTGCGCCAGCCGCCGAGCAGCGGCCCGACCAGCATCGACAGCGCCATGCCGGCCGGCATGAAGGTGCTCCACAGGCCGAACGCGAAATTGCGCCGTTCGGGCGGCGTCACGCGGTTCAGCACGGCCGGCGCTGCGACCACCACGATCACGAACCCGAGGCCTTCCGCGAAGCGCGTGGCCAGCAACAGCGCGAAGCTGCCGGCCCAGGCGCCGGCCACGCTCGACAGGCCGAGGATGACGAGGCCCGTCACCAGCAGCCGCCGGTCGCCCCAGCGCCGCACCAGCAGGCCGGCGGCGATCCCGCCGAACACGCCGACGAACGGAAACACCGACATGATCCCGCTCAGCGACGCGAGCGAGCCGCCGAACTCGTGCTGGAGCGACGGCAAGCCGATCGTCGCCTTGCCGACGTGCAGCGCCGACACGATGCTCGCCAGCACGACGTTCGCGACGGCGGCCCGGTAGCTGCGCGCCGGCAGCGTGGCGGCATCGGCCGCGACAGGCGATTCGGTCATCTTCACCTCCGTTGAAGCGGCGGCGTGCAACGGGATGTCTCACGCGACCGCAATCGGACTGGCGCACATGATACAAATTGAAGTTAACTTCAAGTAAAGGGGCAGCGCGCGCAACGATCCGTTTCGGCGATGGTGACAATGGCCGGCGCGACACGCGACGGCATCCTGGTCTAAGCTGTCCGCTTCGTCCGACAACGCCGCGCCCCTCCTTATGTCGACCGCCTCCCCTGCACCGGCCACGCTGTTTCCGCTCGACGAAGCCTGGACGGATTTCCCCCGCCGCAAGGCGGCCGTGCGCACCTTCATCGCCGGGTACTGCGCCGCGCGCGGCCGGCGCGATGCGCCGCTGCACGACGGCCCGGACGGCCATGTCGTGCAGTTCGACGGCGCGATGGGCCGGCCTTTCGAGCATTTCATGATCGAGGGCGCGCCCGTGTCCGGCGCCGGCCCGTTTGCGGTTGGCGCGTGGATCACGCGCTACGGCGCGGCACCGCTGCCGCCCGCGCTGCACGGCCGGACGCGCCGGCTGACCGACGAGCATTTCATGGCCGCCGACATCGACGGGCTGTCCGGCGACGACGCGCTCGCGCTTTCGCTGGCCTGCGACACGCCTGGCGCGATCGACGCGTTCAACGCCAGCGGCGCCTTCGCGCCGTTCCAGCCGAATCCGGCCGCGTTCCTGTTCGCGCACCGGCTCGACGGACAGATCGCGGCCACCGCGCGCTACGGCTTCGCGTCGCCGCGCGATATCGTCGTCGACCGCGTCGGGACGGCGGACGCATACCGCCGCCGCGGCCTGGCGACGCAACTGCTCGCCGCGATCGTCGCGCACGCACGGCACCGGGGTGCGCGCCGCGTGTGGCTCATATCGACCGAGGTCGGCCAGCCGCTGTACCGCGCCGCCGGATTCACGCCGCTCGCCGCGGTCGCCGTGGACGAAGTCGTCGCCTGAACGCGGATCGAACGGCGCCGCCCGTCGCCGTTCGTCTCGCGATTCGTCTCATTGCGCTGAGACGAACGTCCCGGCGTCTCACGCGCTTCGCTGTGGCGCTATCGCAGCAAATTCGACGCTCCGTTCCTTCCAAATCGTTGCCGTTCGGCGGACAGCGACATGGTGCAGCGCACCCGACGCACATTTTCCGGCCGCCACGCATCGCCCGGCTTCACGCTGGCCCCGTTCCTGCATACCGGTCGAACGCGCAATCGCGCGACGGGCGCGCCGGCAACATCGCCGCACGCCCGACGACAACCTGACGGAGACAGCAACGTGAGTACACCGGCACCGATCACTCCCCCCAGCATGAAGGCCGCCGTCTGGCACGGCCGCCACGACATCCGCGTCGAAGAGGTTCCCGTTCCGGAACGCCCGCCGGCAGGCTGGGTCACGATTCGCGTGCACTGGTGCGGCATCTGCGGCTCCGACCTGCACGAATACGTCGCCGGGCCGGTGTTCATCCCGGTCGACGCGCCGCATCCGCTGACCGGCCTGAAAGGCCAGTGCATCCTGGGCCACGAGTTCAGCGGCGAGATCGCCGAGCTCGGCGCGGGCGTGTCGGGCTTCGCGGTCGGCGACCGCGTGACGGCCGACGCATGCCAGCATTGCGGCACCTGCTGGTATTGCCGGCACGGGCTGTACAACATCTGCGAGAACCTCGCGTTCACGGGGCTGATGAACAACGGCGCGTTCGCCGAATACGTGAACGTGCCGGCCGAACTGCTGTACAAGCTGCCCGACCATTTCCCGACCGAGGCCGGCGCGCTGATCGAACCGCTCGCGGTCGGGCTGCATGCGGTGAAGAAGGCCGGCAACATCGTCGGGCAGACCGTCGTCGTGGTCGGCGCGGGCACGATCGGCCTGTGCACGATCATGTGCGCGAAGGCCGCGGGCGCCGGACGCGTGATCGCACTGGAAATGTCGGCCGCGCGCAAGCAGAAGGCGCTGGAGGTCGGCGCGAGCGTGGTCGTCGATCCGAAGACGTCCGACGCGATCGCGGAAGTCCGGGCGCTGACGGGCGGCTACGGCGCGGATGTCTCGTTCGAGTGCATCGGGCACACGGCCACCGCGAAGCTCGCGATCGACGTGATCCGCAAGGCCGGCAAGTCGGTGATGGTCGGCATCTTCGAGGAACCGGCGCCGTTCAACTTCTTCGACATCGTGTCGACCGAGAAGGAAGTGATCGGCTCGCTCGCGTACAACGGCGAATTCGCGGACGTGATCCGCTTCATCGCGGACGGCCGCATCGACGTGCAGCCGCTCATCACCGGGCGCATCGCGCTCGGCGACATCGTCGCGCACGGCTTCGAGGAGCTGGTCAACCACAAGGACCGCAACGTGAAGATCATCGTCCAGCCGGCCGTTTCCTGAGTGCACACGCGCGGCCGCGGCATCGATTCCCGCCGCGCCGCGCCGGCCGCCGTACAGGCGTATAGCGGCCCCCCCTCGAGCGTCGCCCCCGTGCGCGGGCGGCGCGCCTGCGTGCGCATCCCTTCGCTCTGTCGTCACCGTCCAAGGCAGCCGCCATGTCGCGCTTCCTCCGGAAGCGGCGCGCCCAAACATTCGCAATCCATAACATTCACCGCAACGCGCGATCCGCACCGGTGCGCGATCAGGGTTTCTCCGCATCAAGCACGATGCGTCCGGCGTCGACAGGATGGTGGCGCAACGCGATCCGGTGCCGCGTGCGATCCGGCTTCCCGGGCGCGATCGTTGCCGCCCCGTCACGACGGAACACCTGTCGAACCTCACGGCGCCACGGCGCCGACAGGCCGAGAATACGGGCCTCCCAGGGATAGTTCGCAAAACACGGTGTGCCATGAATCTCTCGTTCAATCGGGAACGCGCAAACGACGTTCGCTCGCTGACGATCCAGCAGAAAACCCATCTCGGCTTCGCGCTCGTCACCACGCTGCTGGCCTTGCTGTGCGGCACGATCATCGCGGGCAGTGTCCGCCAATACCGGCAGGAAAACGCCGACCTGCAAAGCTTCGAATTCGTCCACGGCGCGATGATCGCCGCCAACATGATCTCGGCCGAACGCGGCCCGACGAACGACCTGCTCGTGCGCGCGCAGCCCGACGCCGCGACGGAGCGGCGCAACCTGCGCGCCGCGCGCGAGCGTTCCGACCGCGCGCTCGCGCATTTTCGGGCCGGCATCGGGCACGCGGCGGCGCTCGACGACCGCGAGCGCGGCAACCTGCTGCACGCGGTCGATGCGATCCGGATCACGCTCGCCGATGCGCGCGCGGAAGTCGACGCACTCGACGCGCGGCCGCTCGCGTCCCGCACGGTGCGCGACATCCAGCATGCGCAGGCGCGCCTGTTCCGGGTCGTCGACACGGTGTCGCTGCTGATCGACGGCGCGATGACCGACACGGCCATGCGCGACCCGCGCACGTCGGGCGCGATCCTGCTCGCGCGGCTGCTGAGCGACCTGCGGGAGTACGCGGGACGCACGGGCTCGCTGCTCGTCGCGCCAATGTTCGCGCGGCAGGCGCTCGATCGCACGCAGTTCGCGGAGATCATGCTGATGCGCGGACGCATCGAACAATTGCGCGCACTGATCGACGGCGCGCTCGGCGCGCGGCTCGACGATGCGGACGTGGCCCGCGAGTACGCGCAGCTCAACGCGGCGTTCGACCGTCATCTGCTGCCGCTCGTCGACGCGATCGTCGCGAACGGCCGGACAGGCGCCTACGCGATGAGCGCCGGCGATTTTTCGCGAACGATCGTCCCGTATTTCGGGCCGTGCGAGCGGCTGCGCGACCGCGTGATCGACGCGGCGCGGCGCCGCGCCGTCTCGGACCGGAACACCGCGCGGATCAAGGTGGCGGTATCGGCATGCGCGACCGCGCTCAGCGTCGCGATCCTGCTGTCGCTCGCGCGCGGCACGCAGCGGCTGCTGTCGACGCCGCTCGATGCGCTCGGACGCCGGATCGTCGCACTCAGCGACGGCGATACGACGCCCGTCGCGATGCCGAGCGGCGTCGGGCCCGAGCTCGCCCGCATCGACCAGGCACTGGAGACCTTGCGCCATGCGCATGTGCGCCGCGACATGCTCGAACGCCAGCGCAACGACATGCTGACGCTGTTCTCGCACGACATGCGCGCGCCGCTGACGTCGCTGATCATCCTGATCGACGCGCAGGAACACCGCGCGAACGACGCACCGACAAAGCGGCAATTCGAGAGAATCGGCAGGCTCGCCCGCCATACGCTGGCGATGGCCGACGGTTTCGCGCAGTTGTCGCGCGCGGAAGCCAGCGAATACGAGCGCGTGCCGGTCAACCTCGCCGACCTGATGAACGAGGCGCGCGACGCCGTATGGCCGCTCGCGCATCGCAAACGCATCTCGATCGACGACGTGCCGCGCCGCGACGACACGATCGTGCACGGCGACCCTGCGTTGCTGTCGCGCGCGCTGATCAACCTGCTGGATAACGCAATCAAGTACAGCCCGTCGCTGACGAGCATCGAATGCCGGGTGGAACCGGGCGCCGACGGCCGGGCCGTGCACTGCACGATCCGGGACCGCGGCTGCGGGATCAGCCACACGGACCAGACGCGGCTGTTCGAACGCTACCGGCGCTTTCGCACGGCCGGGCAACCGGACACGGGCGGCGTGGGGCTCGGGATGGCGTTCGTCAAGGCCGTCGTCGAACGGCACGCGGGCGACATTCACGTGCAGAGCGCCGTGCTGCAGGGCACCACGATCACGATCGCGCTGCCGGCGGCGGCGAACCCATGACGTCGCAACCCCGCGCGATTCTTCGATATACTGAACCGAACCCTTTTCGGGGCAACCGGGGGGCAACCCGCCTTCCTCGCGTCCGCCCCGCCTGCGTGGAAGCGCGCACCGTGAAACCGCGAACCGGACTGATTCTCGAACTCTTCGTCAACCTCGTGCTGCCCTGGGTGGCCTATCGGGTCGCGCATCCGTATTTCGGCGAAACGGGCGCGCTGTACGCGTCGGCGGTTCCGCCGATCATCTGGTCGATCGTCGAATTCATCCGCTCGCGCCGCGTCGACGCGGTGGCGGCCATCGTGCTGCTCGGCATCACGCTGTCGATCGTCGGGATGGCGTTCGGCGGCAGTCCGCGCACGCTGCTGATGCGCGAATCGATCGGGTCGGGCACGATCGGCATCGTGTTCCTGCTGTCGTTGTTCCGCGAACGCCCGCTGATCTACTATCTGGCCCGCGCGACCGTGGCCCGCGAGATGGACGGCGGCGCCGCGCACTTCGAAGCCGTCTGGGACGCGCAGCCGGGCCTGCGCCAGATGCTGCGGCTGATGACGTTCGTGTGGGGCGCCATCATGACGGTCGAGATGCTGCTGCGCTGGTGGATGGTCGTCAGCTGGCCGGTCGAACGCGTGCTGGTCGTGTCGCCGGTCATGGGCTACACGGTGTTTGCCTGCCTGCTGCTGTGGACGTTCTGGTACCGGCGGCGGATGCGCGTGCGCAACAGCGTCGACATCCCGGGCCGCGGCGGCGTCACCGAAACCGCCGGCCGCTGACACGCGGCGCGCCGGCCGCCCGGCAGCGTGTCACGGCACCTGCTGTATGATGCGCGGCGTCTCGTCCGCCCATCCGTTTTCCGTCATGTCCCTTTCGCTCCTTCCGTGTGCCACGATCTGGCTCGCCCTGTTCGCGGCCGCCGCATTCGCGTGGCATCGCCCACTGCACGGCCTGAGCATCGGCGTCGCCACGCTCGGCTACGCGGGCGCGCTGGCATTCGGCCAGCTCGCGCCGATCACGCTGGCGCCATTCGCGCTGCTGATCGCGGCCGGCTGGGGCGTGCTGCCCGCGCGGCCGCTCGCGGTGCGCGTCGCCGCGCATCTCGTCTTCGCCGCGCTCGCGATCGCGCTGAGCCTGCACCTGATTCCCGGCTTCCACAATCCGCGCGTGATCGCGCCGACCCGCTTCACGCCGGATGCCGTGCCGTTCACGATGTACCTGAATTTCGACAAGCCGCTCGTCGGCCTGTGGCTGTTGTGGGCGCTGCCGTGGGTCGCGCCCGACGTCGCGCTGTCGCGCGCGCTGCGCACCGGCGCGGTGGCGGCCGCCGCAACGGCCGCCGCGTGCCTGGCCGGCGCGCTCGCGTTCGGGATGGTCGGCTGGGCCCCCAAATGGCCGCCGTCCGGCTGGCTGTGGCTCGCGAACAACCTGCTGCTGGTGACGCTCGCCGAGGAAGCGCTGTTCCGAGGCTACGTCCAAGGCGGGCTGACCCGCGTGTTGCGCGCTTATTCCTGGGGCCCGTGGGTCGCGCTCGCGGCCGGCGCGGTGCTGTTCGGCGCCGCGCACGCCGCGGGCGGCTGGCAATGGATCGCGCTCGGCACGGTGGCCGGCGTCGGCTACGGGCTCGCGTGGCGGCGCGGCGGCCTGCTCGCCGCCGCGCTCGCGCATGCGGGGCTGAACGTCGTCCACTTCGGCCTGTTCACCTACCCGATGCTCGCCGCCGCGCGCTGAACGCGGTGCGCGGCGCCGCCCGCGTTGCCGCTCAGTTGAACCCGGCCACCGCGTGCGGCACGTACGGGCGTTCGAGCGTCGCGATTTCGTCGTCGGTCAGCTTCAGCGCGAGCGCCCCGAGCGCATCGTCCAGCTGCTGCGGCTTCGAAATGCCGACGATCGGCGCGGTCACGCCGCGCTTTTGCGCGACCCACGCCAGCGCGACCTGCGCCCGCGGCACGTTGCGCGCGGCGGCGATCGCCGCGACGGCCTCGACGACCGCCTTGTCGGCATCGATCGTCGCGTTGTACAGCTGCTGGCCGACCTCGTCCTTCTGCTGCCGTTCCGACGATTCGTCCCAGTTGCGCGTCAGGCGCCCGCGCGCGAGCGGGCTCCACGGAATCACCGCGATGCCTTCGTCCTCGCACAGCGGCAGCATTTCGCGCTCTTCCTCGCGATACAGCAGGTTCAGGTGGTTCTGCATGCTGACGAAGCGGGTCCAGCCGTGCTGCTTCGACGTGTGCAGCGCCTTCGCGAACTGCCATGCGAACATCGACGAGGCGCCGATATAGCGCGCCTTGCCGGCCTTCACGACGTCGTGCAACGCCTCGAGCGTCTCCTCGATCGGCGTGCCGTAGTCCCATCGGTGAATCTGGTAGAGATCGACGTAGTCGGTGCCGAGCCGCTTCAGGCTCTGGTCGATGTCGGTCATGATCGCCTTGCGCGACAGCCCGGCGCCGTTCGGCCCCGGCCGCATCCGGTAGAACACCTTGGTCGCGATCACGACGTCGTCGCGCTTCGCGAAATCGCGCAGCGCGCGGCCGACGATCTCCTCCGACGTGCCGTCCGAATACATGTTCGCGGTGTCGAAGAAGTTGATGCCGGCCTCGATCGCCCGCTGGATGACCGGCCGGCTTTCCGCTTCCGGCAGCGTCCACGGGTGCGTGCCGCGCAACGGCTCGCCGAACGTCATGCAGCCCAGCACCAGCTTCGACACGTCCAGCCCGGTCGACCCGAATTTCACGTATTCCATTGCACGCCTCGCCACTCAAGTTGGGGTTGCGGCCGGATGCGCGCCGCGCATCCGCCAGACGTCGCATGGTATCCCGCATGCGGCGAACGCGTATGACCGCGCGTCGCGTGCAGGCTGCGTGAAAGGTCGAACCTTGACGGCCGGACCGGGCGGCCCGGTTACCTGACCTGGTCGGCGATCGGCTGCAGGAATGCGGAGAAGCCGGTCAGCATGATCTGCACGCCGATGCACAGCAGCAGGAACGCCGACACGCGCTTCGCGACCTTGGTCCCTTCGCTGCCGAGATAGCGCGCGAGCAGCGCGGAGCGGCTGTAGACCTGCCAGATCACGAGCGCGACGAGCACGGACACCGCGATCGACACGATGCTCGACAGCATGAATTCCGACAGCTTGTGCGTGCGGTTCGCGTTCAGCGCGATCGCGGTCGCGATCGAGCCGGGACCGACCGTCAGCGGCACCGTCAACGGGAAGAACGCGCGCGTCATGATCGCGTTCGCGTCGATCGGCTTGACCGGCGTGTCGCCGCCGCCCGGCCCGTCGGGCTCGTTCAGCATCTGCCAGCCGGCCACCGCGACCGCGAAGCCGCCGCCGATCCGCAGCGCTTCCATCGAGATCCCGAAGAAATGCAGCACCGGCGTGCCGGCGAAGAACGCGACCATCAGGACCACGAACGCGTTGAACGCGACCTTCCTCGCGAGCAGATCCCGTTCGTACGCGGTGAGCGCCTCGGTCCGTTCGAGAAACAGGAACGCGATGCCGATCGGATTGATGATGCCGATCAGGCCGGTAAAACCGAACAGGATCTCGGAGACAAGGCGGTTGACGATCATCGTGCGAAGCATCGGTCGGGGCTGGGCCGGCAGCGCGCCGGGGGTCACGCATTGTAGTGCAAGCGCTCGCGCCCGAGACGCAAAATACGGCCAGCCCGGTTGCGCCGACGGTCGCGGTCGAGTTTCGTCGTGCAGCCTTATTCGGCGCCCGCCTCCCACGCCGGCGGCCGCTTCGCGAAGAAGGCCGCGAAGCCTTCCTTCGCTTCCGGCGTCGCCCGCACCCGCGAGATCGTCTGCGCGGTGAACGCCGCGCGTTCGTCCGACGGCGGGTATTCGCCGATCGCATCGAAAAAGCGCTTGATCTCCATCAGCGCGTGCGGGCCGTTGCGGCCCAGTTCCGCGAGCGTCCGTTCGAGCGTGTCGTCGAGCGCATCGAGCGGCACGGCCTGGTGGATCAGCCCGATCGCGACGGCTTCGGCGGCCGCGAGCTGCGTCGCGGTCAGCGCGAGCCGGCGCGCCTGGCGCTGGCCGACCGCCTCGACCAGATACGGGCCGATCACGGCCGGCAGGATCCCGAAACGCGCCTCGCTGACCGAAAAGCGCGCGTGATCGCTGGCTATCACGATGTCGCAGGCCGCGCACAACCCGACCCCACCGCCGAACGCGTGGCCCTGCACGCGCGCGACCGTCGGTTTCGGGCACTGCCGGATCGCGCGCATCATCGCGGCGAACCGCTCGGCGTCGCGCAGGTTCGCGGCCGCGTCGTTCGCGCTCGCACGCTGCATCCACTGCAGGTCGGCGCCCGCGCAAAATGCGCGACCGTCCGAACGCAGCACGATCGCACGCACGTCGTCGCGCCGGCCGAGCGTCGTGAACGCGTCGGTCAGCTCCGCGATCATCGTCTCGTCGAACGCGTTCAGCACGTCGCCGCGCTGCAGCGCGACGGTCGCGATGCCGCGCGCATCGACCGTGACGGCCAGGGTCTTCAATTCATCCATCGAACAGGTTTCCTCGGGTAGAACGGCACACCTCGACATCAGGCGGCCTGACGGCGATCGATCACGCGGCGCGCCTTGCCGGTCGCGGTCGCCGGAATGCCGCCGGCTGCCAGCACCGTCACGCCGGACGACACGCCGACCATCGTCTTGATCCGGTGCTGCAACTCGCGCGCGAGCGCCGCGCGCTCGCCGTCGGTGACGGACGCCGCCGCCTCGGAGCGCAACTCGACCGCGAGGTCGAGCCGGTCCATGTGACCGTCGCGCGACAGCGTGATCTGGAACTGGCCCGACAACAGCGGCAGCGCGACGACGATCTCCTCGATCTGGCTCGGAAACACGTTCACGCCGCGCACGATCAGCATGTCGTCGGAGCGGCCCGTGATCTTCGCGAGCCGGCGCATCGCGCGCGCGGTCGGCGGCAGCAGCGCGGTGAGGTCGCGCGTGCGGTAGCGGATCACCGGCATCGCCTCCTTCGTCAGCGACGTGAACACGAGCTCGCCCTGGCTGCCGTCGGGCAGCACCTCGCCGGTGACGGGATCGATGATCTCCGGGTAGAAATGGTCTTCCCAGATCACCGGGCCGTCCTTCGTCTCGACGCATTCGCACGCGACGCCCGGGCCCATCACTTCCGACAGCCCGTAGATGTCGAGCGCGTCGATGCCCACGCGCGTCTCCACTTCATTGCGCAGCGCCTGCGTCCACGGCTCGGCGCCGAAGATGCCGATCTTCAGCGACGATTCGGCCGGGTCCATCCCCTGCCGCACCATCTCGTCGATCAGGTTCAGCATGTACGACGGCGTGACGAGGATGATCTTCGGCTCGAAGTCGCGAATCAGTTGCACCTGCTTCTCGGTCTGCCCGCCGGACATCGGCACGACCATGCAGCCGAGCCGCTCCGCGCCGTAGTGAATCCCGAGGCCGCCGGTGAACAGGCCGTAGCCGAACGCGTTGTGCAGCGTATCGCCCGGGCGGCCGCCGGCCGCGCGGATCGAGCGCGCGGTCACGTTCGCCCACGTGTCGATGTCGCGCGCGGTGTAGCCGACCACGGTCGGCTTGCCGGTCGTGCCGCTCGATGCGTGCACGCGCACGACCTGCTCGCGCGGCACCGCGAAGAGGCCGAACGGATAGTTGTCACGCAGGTCGTTCTTGGTCGAGAACGGGAATTTCGCGAGATCGGCGAGCGATTTCAGGTCGTCCGGATGCACGCCGGCCGCGTCGAACGTGCGGCGATAGTGCGGGACGTTGTCGTACGCGTGGCGCAGCGACCACTTGAGGCGTTCGAGCTGCAGCGCCTGCAGTTCGTCGCGGCTGGCGGTCTCGATCGGCTCGAGGGCGGCGGCGGGATGCGTCGGGTGAGTCATCGGGGTGCTCCTCCAATGGCGTGATGTCGTTATCGTGTTCGAAGTAACCGGGGCGGGCGGCTACGACCGGAACGTGCGGCCGGCCGCATGCAGCGCGGCGAGGCGCGGCGACACGCGATAGCGGTCCTCGCCGTAGCTCGCCGCGAGGTTCGACAGCACGCGGTGCACGCGGCCGAGGCCGATCGCGTCGGCCCACGCGAGCGGGCCGCACGGATAGTTCACGCCCTTCTCCATCGCGAGATCGAGATCGGCCGGCGAGCACACGCCCTGGTTCACCGTGTCGGCCGCTTCGTTCGCGAGCATCGCGACGGTGCGCATCGCGACCATCCCCGGCACGTCCGCGACGCCGACGACACGAAAGCCCGCCTGCTGGAACAAGCCGACCGCATCCGCATAGGCCGCGTCGCCGCACTGGAGCGCGCGGGTCAGCGCGACGAGCCCCGCCTGCGCGTAATCGCGCGCGAGATCGACGAGCACGAGATCCGCCACGCCCGTTTGTGCGGCGCGCGCGGTGGCCGTCCGGCCATCGGTCAGCGCGATCGACGCGCGGCCGGCCGTGGCCAGCAGATCGTCCGGTTGCGCACCGGCCTGACGGGCGCCTGCGATACGGTCGACGAAGCGCGCATGCAGCGCGGCGGCCGGGCCCTCCTGCGCAAACAGCACGACGTCCGCCGGCGCGGCGCGCGGCGGTTCGAGATCGGGGGCAGGCGGCGTCGCGCCGTCCGCATACGAATAGAAGCCGCGTCCGGACTTGCGTCCGAGGAAGCCCGCGTTGACGAGTTCCTGCTGAATCAGCGACGGCGTGTAGCGCGGATCGTTGAAGTACGCGCGGAACACCGACTCGGTCACCGCGAAGTTCACGTCGTGGCCGATCAGGTCCATCAACTCGAACGGCCCCATCCGGAACCCGCCGGCTTCGCGCATCACCGCATCGATCGACGCCGGTGCGCCGCCCTGCTCGTTCAGCACGCGCAACGCCTCCGCGTAATACGGCCGCGCGACGCGGTTCACGATGAAGCCCGGCGTCGATTTCGCCATCACCGGTTGCTTGGCCCACGCAGCGGCGGTCGCATACAGCATCTGCGCAACCTCGGGCGCGGTCGCGAGCCCGCTGACCACCTCGACGAGCGCCATCAGCGGCGCGGGATTGAAGAAATGCAGGCCGGCGACGCGCTGCGGCACGCGCAGCCCGGCCGCGATCGACGTGATCGAGATCGACGACGTGTTGGTCGCGAGCACGCACGCGTCGTCGACATGACGTTCGAGCGTCGCGAAAATCTCGCGCTTCACGTCGAGCCGTTCCGCCGCCGCCTCGACGATCAGCGCCGCCCCCGCGAAATCGGCCAGCGCGCGCACCGCGCGGACCCGGTTGCCGGCCGCGTCGGCCTGCGCCGGTTCGAGCCGGCCCTTCTCGGCCAGCCGGGCGAACTGGGCCCGGATGCCGGCCAGCGCCTTGTCGCAGGCCGCTTCGTTCAGGTCGTACAGCAGCACCGCATGGCCGGCCGCCGCCGCGACCTGCGCAATGCCCGCGCCCATCGCGCCGGCGCCGATCACGCCGACGACGGCCGACGGCACGAGTGCGCCCGAGTTCACCGAATGTGCAGAGGAAACAGCCATCGCTTGCGATCCGTCATGAAGTGGAAGTGCGAGCGATTATAAACCGACCGGTCGGTAGATTTATGTCAGGGCGAGCCCGAATTTGTCGGGCAAGACATCGTTACGGAAACTGCAACGACAAAAAAATCGAAACATCGGGCAACTTTTTATCAACCGAAAGGTCAACGTAAGCGTTCGAATATGAGATAGTGACCCCCGAACGCCTGATAAAATTCGACAAATTGCCGGATTTCAGGGGGAAAGCGTGTCGCGCCGTCACCGCCGTCCATCGCCGCCCGCCCTGTCGGGGTCGAATCGAGCCGCCGGCCACGCGTCGTCACGTGCGCTCGTCTCGCCATCCGCGGGCAGCCACATCGAACCGTTTCATCCCGCGACGGGCCTCGGCCCGCCCGCGCCCCTCGCCGCCTCACGGCAGCGAACCCAGGGCAGCGCCGTTGCGCGCCGCCACCTTTTCGGTTTCATCGTCCTCGTTCGGCGGATAGTACGGCCGGGCTTCGTCAACCCGTGACGGCGCGTCGCGCGCCGCCACTCGCATAAGGAAACCCTCCATGCCGCTGTCGTCCAACCAGCTCCCGCGCTGGACCCTCTGGGCCCCGCTTGCCGCCTGGCTGGTACTCGCGCTGTCGCGCGCGGTGCCGGCCGAAGGCCTCGTCATCGCGGTGTTCGCCGCCGCGCTCGCCGGCGCCGTGTTCGCCGCCGTCCACCACGCGGAAGTCGTCGCGCACCGCGTCGGCGAACCGTTCGGCACGCTCGTGCTCGCGGTCGCCGTGACCGTCATCGAGGTCGCGCTGATCGTGTCGGTGATGCTCGGCGCGGGCCCGGAGAAATCGGGCCTCGCCCGCGACACCGTGTTCGCCGCCGTGATGATCATCTGTAACGGCATCGTCGGCATCTGCCTGCTGGTCGGCGCATGGAAGCACGGCGAACAGGACTTCCAGGGGCGCGGCGCGAGCAAGGCGCTCGCGGTGCTCGCGTCGCTGTCGGTGCTGTCGCTCGTGATGCCGAACTACCTGAGCGCCGCCCCGGGCCCGTTCTTCTCGAAATCGCAGCTCGCGTTCGCCGGCGTCGCGTCGCTCGTGCTGTACGGCGCGTTCGTGTTCGTGCAGACCGTGCGCCACCGCGACTACTTCCTCGCCGCGCACGACACCGCGGACGAAGCGGTGCACGCGGCGGCGCCGAGCAACCGCACCGCGATCACCAGCATGGTGCTGCTGTTCGCGAGCCTCGTCGCGGTCGTGCTGCTCGCGAAGCTGCTGTCGCCGGCCGTCGAGCATGCGGTGCTGAAGCTCGGCGCGCCCGAAGCCGCGGTCGGTATCGTGATCGCCGCGCTCGTGCTGCTGCCGGAAGGGCTCGCGGCCGTCACCGCCGCACGGGCGAACCGCCTGCAGACCAGCATGAACCTCGCGCTCGGTTCGGCGCTCGCGAGCATCGGGCTCACGATCCCGACCGTCGCGGCCGTGTTCATCTGGGTCGGCCAGCCGCTCACGCTCGGGATCGGCGCGATGGAAACGGTCCTGCTCGCGCTCACGCTGCTGGTCAGTACGCTCACGCTGAGCCAGGGGCGCACGACGGTGCTGCACGGCGTCGTGCACGTCGCGCTGTTCGCCGCGTACCTGTTCCTGTCGATCACCCACTGACGCTCCAATGCAAGCGGCCCGGCGGATTCGCTCCGGCGGGCCGCTTGCACTTCTTCAAGTCCCTTCCCTGTCCTTCGCTTCACGCCGCCGTGACCCAACGGGGGCGGCAGCGCGTCACGCGACGGTTTCGCGCTGCGTGTCCGTCTCGAATCCATAGAGCGCAGCCGCGTTGTCGACCAGAATCGCGCGGGCAATCGCGTCGTCCGCCGCGCAATCGTGCAGCCAGCCGAGCAGGCGTGCATCGTCCGGCAGCGGCGACGCGTTCGGATGCGGCCAGTTGCTGCCCCACACGCAGCGTGTCGAATGGCCGCGCGCGAGCACGGCGGCGAGGCGCGCGACGTCGTCGTAGCCCGGTGCGCCGGATTGCGACGTCTCGTACGGCGCGGACAACTTCACCCATGCGTGGCCGCGATCGAGCAGGCGTCGCAGTGCGACAAACGACGGTGCATCCGGGGCGACGGGCGTCAGGAATTTGCCCGTGTGATCGATCACCACGCGCGCCGGCAGCCGCGCCAGCGTCGGCTCGATATCGGCCAGTGTGCGACCGTCGAACTGCAGGTCGATATGCCAGCCGAGCGGCGCGATCCGCGCGGCCATCCGTTCCAGATCGCTCCATTGCGCGGTGCCGCCCGCCAGCATCATGAAGCGCACGCCGCGCATGCCGGCGGCATGCAGCCGCTCCAGCTCCGCATCCGGCACGTCGACCGGCAACGTCGCGACGCCGCGCGCCTGCGGACCGAACGCGGCCAGTGCAGCGAGCGTGCATCGGTTGTCGGCGCCATAGCCGGTCGGCTGTACGATCACCACGCGCGTGAGGCCGAGCGTGCGCTGCACGCGCCGATACGCGTCCGCCGGCGCATGGGGCGGCCGAAACGTCGCCGTCGGCGCGAGCGGGTACGCATCGTCGTAGATATGGATATGGCAATCGCACGCGTCCGGGAACCGCGTGCCGCCCACGCCGTCGCGGATCATCGCCCGCCCGGCGCGACGGATGCGTGCGACGCGCGCCAGCGCGCGAGCCGCGTCGCCTGCGCGGCGTTGACCGCGCCGGTCGGCACGCGCCCGTCGAGCAGCGCGGCGAGCTGGTCGACCGTCTCCAGCGCCTGATGCTCGATCGCCGGCAGCGTCAGCCCGCCGATGTGCGGGGTCGCGATGACGCGCGGATGCGCGGCGAGCGCGGGCGTCGGCATCTGGTCCGCAGCACGGCCGACGTCCAGCGCGCAACCGGCCAGCCGCCCGCTGGCGAGCGCGTCGGCCAGCGCCTGCTCGTCGACGAGTTCGCCGCGCGACGCATTGATGAAGCACGCACCCGGCTTCATCGCCGCGAATGCCGCCGCATCGATCAGGTTCGCGGTGGCCGGCGTGGCCGGCGCAAGGCAGACGACGTAATCCGAATCGCGCAGCACCGTGGCGGCGTCGACCTGTTCGGGCGGCGGTGCGTCGACCCGCACGTACGGATCGCTGACGAGCACGCGCATGCCGAGCGCCGTCGCGACGGGGGCGAGATGGCGCGCGATCTGCCCATAGCCGATCAGGCCGAGCGTGCTGCCGCGCAGTTCGCGCCCCATCCGTGGCACCGGCGGCGCGCCACGATGGTACGCGTCCGCGTAGCCGCCGATCCCGCGCGCGAGGTCGATCATCGCGCCGACGACCCACTCGGCGACGGCCGGCCCGAAGCCGGGGCTCGCCTGCGTGACCAGCACGCCGAACGCGCTCGCCGCGGCGACGTCGACCGTCCGGATGTCGACCGCGCAACGCAGGAACGCGGCAAGTACCGGCAACCCCGCGAACAGCGCGCGAGGCGCCGGGGTCTGCCGGTACGCGATGATCGCGTCGCATCCCTGCGCGGCGGCAATCAGTTCGTCCGTGTCGAGTTCGCGATCGTGCGGGTTGCAGGTGACGTCCGCGATCGCGCGCAGCGCGCGCAACGCCCTGGCGCCGAAGTAGTGGTCGATCATCCCGCTCGGATGCGTGACGTAGACGCGCGTCATGCGTGACCTCCGTTCGTGCCGGCCGCCTGCGCCGGCGGCGGCGCGACCGAGGCGCGCTCCACGAGCGTCACGTCCGCGAACACGCATGGCCCGGCGGACGGTGCGTCGCCCTCCTGCCGCATCACGCGCCGCACCATCTCGCCGGCCATTTCGGTGACCGGCAGTTGCACCGTGGTCAGCGCCGGCCACGAGATCGCCGACAGGAAATGACCGTCCATCCCGATGACGGAGACATCGTCCGGCACCCGCAAGCCGCCGTCGCGCAGCCCGGCCATCAGGCCGAGCGCGAACAGGTCGTTGACCGCGACGATGCCGGTCGGCCGCGCGGGATCGGCCGCGAGCTCGACGCCGAGCGCACGCCCGACGTCGACGATCACCGAGTCGCCGTATTCGTTCGCGGGACCGCCGTCGAGCACGCGCGCCTGGGCGCCGCCGCCCGCCTCGCTTGCCACGGCGAGAAAGCCGCGGATCTTGTCGCTGCGGCTCACCGTGATGCCGGCCACCGTCGCGAACGCGAGCCGTGTATGGCCGGCGTCGACGAGACGGCGTGTCGCGAGCCGCGCGGCCGCCTCGTTGTCGGCCGTCACGTGATCGACCTTCGATTGCTCGCCGGGTGTCGCGCGCCGGTCGTAGCTGACGACCGTCATCCCGCGTTCGGCCGCGCGCTCGAGGTGGCTTTCGTCGGCGAGCGACGAGATCACGATCACGCGCCGCACGCCGTGCGCGTACAGATCGTCGAAGAACGACGCCTCCTTGCGCGCATCGCGGTAGGTGTTGCCGATCAGCACGCGATGGCCATACCGTTCCTGCGCGCACGCCTCGATCTCGCGCGCGATGTAGCCGTACATCGGGTTCGCCATCGACGGCACCAGCAGCCCGACGAGCGGCGTCTGCCCCGTCTTGAGCTGGCGCGCGAGCGTGCTCGGCCGGTACTGCAGCGCGTCCATCGCCGCCTTCACGCGTTCGAGCGTCTCCGGCTTCATCTGGTCGGTGCGTCCGTTGAGCACGTTCGAAACCGTGCTGACCGAAACGGCCGCATGACGGGCCACGTCCTGAATCGTACTCATGTCGTCTTGCATAGAACGGGCTACAGGCCGAAATGGGCCGGCAGCCACAACGAAAACGCCGGTGCGAAGATCAGCGCCACGAGGGCGGCGAACAGCACCAGCAGATATTTCACCATCGGCCGGGCCACGCGCCCGACCTCGGTGCCCGTGATCGCGCAGGTCGTGAACAGCCCGAGGCCGACCGGCGGCGCGAACAGCCCGAACCCCATCGCCACCACCACGACCGTGCCGAAATGCAGCGGATGGATGCCGAGCTGCAGCGCGATCGGCGCGAGCAGCGGCCCGAAGATGATCAGCGCGGGCGCGCCTTCGAGCACGGCGCCGAACACGATCATCAGCAGCGCCGCCAGCAGCAGGAACATCGTTGCGCCGTATTGATGGGCAAACGCCGTCATTGTGCCCGAGACGAGGGCCGGAATCTGCTCGATCGACAGCGCGAACGACACGCTCGACGCCGCCGCGACGATGAACAGGATACCGCTCGCCATCGACGCGGCGCGCACGAACACGCGGCCGACCGAGCGCCACGTCAGTTCGCGGAACGCGAGCCAGCCCACGACGAGCGCGTAGACCACCGCGAACGCGGACACTTCGGTCGACGTCGCGATCCCCGACGTCACGCCCTTGCCGATCATCGCGACCATGACCAGCGCGACGAGCGCGCCGCCCGCGAGCGGCAGCCACGCGCGACGCTCGCCGAACACCTCGGCCACGTCGATCCTGCGCCCGGTGGTCACCGTCACGACCGCGAGCGACGCGGCCAGCACGGCCGCCGGCACGATCCCCGCGACGAACAGCCCGGCGATCGAGATGTTCGCGACGAAGCCCATGATGATCATGTTCACGCACGGCGGAATCGTTTCGGCCATCACCGCGCTGCACGCGAGCAGCGCGGCGGTTTCGTTGGGGTCCTGCCGCGCGCGGCGCACCGCCGGCATCACGACGCCGCCCACCGCCGCGATATCGGCCAGTTTCGAGCCCGACACGCCGGAAAAGCACGCCGTCGCGAAGATCACGATCAGGCCGAGCCCGCCCCGCACGCGCCCGAAAATTCGCAGCAGCAACTCGACGAGCCGCGCGGACATCCCGTTGGTCTCCATCAGCAGCCCGGCCAGCACGAAGAACGGCACCGCAAGCAGCACGAAGTGATCGGCGCCGGCCATCACCTGTTGCGAGTAGACCAGCAGCGGCAGCGTCGGATCCGCGAGGAAATACAGCAGCGCCGAAAACGCCAGCACGAACCCGATCGGCACGCCGAGCACCAGCCCGCCGACGAAGCCCGCGACCAGCAGCGTGCCCGGCACGACCGCATGCGCGGGCCACAGCGCGTTCCAGCCGTACACGGCGCCCGCGAGCGCCGCGCAGCACGCGAACGTGCCGATCACCCGGCGGCGCGGCGCGTTCAGCGCATTCGCAAGCGCGAATACCGTCATGAACAGCGCGCCGAACATCATCGGATACCCGTTGATCCAGCCCGGCAAGCCGCCCGTCGTCAACTGGTCGTACGAATCCGTGAGCAACTGGCACGACGACACCAGCAGGTTCAGCGCGACGGCCGCCACGATCCAGTGGCCGACCTGGATCAGCGCGCCCTGCCAGCGTGCCGGCAGGCGGCCGCGAAACACGTCGATGCCGACATGCTGGCTGCGCCCGAGCACCGTCGCCGCGCCGAAGAACACGAGCACGATCATCAGCGCGCTGGCCACTTCCTCGGCCCAGTCGACCGGGTCGTGCAGGAAATAGCGGAACACGACCGACACGAACACGACGAGCACGTCGACGCCGAGCACCGCGGCCGACAGGTACTCGAGCCAGCGCAGCAGCGCATCCAGCACGCGGGCGGCGCGATGCGCCGGTTGGCCTGCAGCGGGAGCCGGCGCGGCGCCCGACACGGAGTGCATGTCCATCGCTCAACCCCGCGCGGCGGCGATCGCCGGAAACAGCGGCGCGGTGGCCGGATATTGCTTCGCGAACGCCACATACAGGCGGTCGTGCATCGTCTGCCGCAACGCCGCGCGCTCGGCGTCGGCCAGCGGGTAAAACGCCATGCCGCGCTGCTTCAGCGCCTGCTCCGCCTGCGCGGCCTTCTGCGCGGCAATCGCGCGCTGCTGCGCGGTCGCGTCGGCCACCGCGCGATCGAAGGCCGGCCGCAGATTGGCCGGAATCCGGTCGAGCGCACGCCGCCCCATCACGACGGTCATCGCCGCGAACACGTGGCGCGATTGCCAGCACGACTTCACGATCTCGTCGAAGCGGCTCGCGAGCACCGTGGCGGGATCGTGCTCGAGACCGTCGACGACGCCCGTCTGCACGGCCATGTACAGCTCGCCGAACGGAATCGGCGTCGGCACCGCGCCCATCGCCTTGAAGGTATCCATGAACGCGGGCGTCGGCAGCACGCGCAGCTTCGTCCCCTTCAGCCCGGGCAACGCCGTCACCGGCTGCTTCGTGAATACGCAGCGCCCGCCGAAATGCGAACCCCAGGTCAGCACCGAGCATCCGGCGCGCTTTTGCAGCAGCGCGTTCAGGCTCGTGCCGACCTGACCGTCGAGCGCCTTCGCGACGTGCGCGTAGCTGTCGAACAGGTAGCCGAGATCGAGCATCCCGAGCTCCGGCGCGATCGTGGCCCAGATCGACGAGCCCGAGATCATCATGTCGATCGCGCCGATCTTGACCTGCTGCACGACATCGTTTTCCTTGCCGAGCTGGCTGTTCGGAAAGTAGTCGACCCGGATCGCATCGCCCACGCTCGCCTTCAGGTTCGCGGCGAGACGCTCGTACCACACGTAATGCGCGGCGTTCTGGTCGGCCGGCATCGACGACGAGCAGCGCAGCGTGACGACCGGCTGCTGCGCGCGCACGCCTTCCGGCAAGCCGCCCGCGGCCGCCAGCGTGGCGGCGGACACCGTCTGCAGAAAGCGCCGCCGGTTGTAGGTATTCATGAGCCGTCTCCTTTGCGAGTGCGTCTCGCGACGCAACTGTATCGATTTAGTGTATCGATACAGTAATACGACGACCGATGAGAGAAAAATGGGGGTTTCCCCTGTTCAGGACAAAAAATCCGGATCGTGTGGCGCGTATTTCGGGCGGAATTCGTATGAAAAATCGCCGTTTTTCACGCGTTGGAGGGACGCCGCAAACAATTCGCGCCCCCGTCGTCGATCATCCGACGACCGACTTTCGGTGGTACGCGGCAGGCCGCTCAGGCGAGCAGGCGCACCGCTAAACGCCCGGATCGTCCGCGCTGTCGGTCAGAAACCGCTCGACCATCGCGTTGAACACCGGCAGCGCCGGATTGTCGTTGTCCGCGCGCCATGCGAGATACAGCTCGGCCGCCACGTTGACGCCGGCCAGCGGCCGGAACACCACGCCGTCCACATGAAGCTCGCGCGCCGACGCCGGCACCAGCGCCGCGCCGAGCCCCGCGCGCACGAGGCCGAGGATCGTATGCGTCTGGCCGACGTAGTGCAGGTAGTTCGGCAGTCGCCCGGCGCCCGCGAACATCCCCGAGATCATGTCGTGGAAATACTTGCCCTCGTTCGGCGAATACGCGATGAACGGCTGCCGGTCGAGCTCGTCGGGGCCGATCTGCTCGTAGGCCGCGAGCGGCGCGCCCTCCGCGACCGCGACGAGCATCGGTTCGCGCTGCACGAGCCGGTATTCGAGCGGCTGGCGCGCCGCGCGCTGGCGCACGAAACCCGCGTCGAGCATCCGCGACGCGAGCGCGTCGATCTGCACGGTCGACACCATCTCGCGCAATTCGACGTCGACGTCCGGCAACGCATGCGCCGCGTGCGCGAGCAGCACCGGAATCATCCGGTACGCACTGACGGCCGTGAAGCCGAGCGTGATGCGCCCGGCCCCGCCGTGCGCGACGCGCTGCGCGGCCTGCTCGGCGCGCGCGGAAAACTCGAGGATGTGCCGCGCGTCGCGCAGGAAGCGCTCGCCGGCCGCGGTCAGGCTGACCTGCCGGCTGCTGCGCTCGAGCAATGCGATGCCGAGCGCGTGCTCGAGCAACTGGATCTGCCGGCTGAGCGGCGGCTGGGTCATGAAGAGTCGCCGGGCCGCGCGGCCGAAATGCAGCTCTTCAGCGACCGCGACGAAACAGCGAAGCTGGTGCAGTTCAATCATTCAAATCTTGAATCAATCGATAGTCTTTTGATGTTAGACCGATATCAATACGATTTCTATACTCGGTTCCACCTGATGCACGGCCCGCGCCGCGCACGACGACCGAGACCTTCATGACCATCGACATCCTGCTGACCCAGCCGCTTCCCGACACCATCGACGCCGAACTGTCCGCCCGTTATACCGTGCACCGGCTGTATGCGGCCGAGCAACCGGAGGCGCTGCTCGATCGCGTGGCGCCGCGCATTCGCGGCGTCGTGACGGGTGGCGCGAACGGCCTGTCCGCCGCGCTGATGGACCGGCTCGCCGCGCTCGAGATCATCGCGATCAACGGCATCGGCACCGACGCGGTCGATCTCGACCGCGCCCGGGCGCGCGGCATCCACGTGACGACGACCCCCGACGTACTGACCGATGACGTCGCCGACATGGCGCTGGGCCTGATCCTGATGACCCTGCGCGACCTCGGCGCCGGCGAGCGGATCGTGCGCGCCGGCCGCTGGGGCAAAACGGCGCAGCCGCTCGCGACGCAGGTCACCGGCAAGCGGCTCGGCATCGTCGGGCTCGGCCGTGTCGGACGCGCGATCGCGCAGCGCGCGCAGGCGTTCCGGATGCCCGTCAGTTACTTCGGCCCGCGCGAGCATCGCGACAGCGGCTATCGCTTCGTGCCCGACCTCGCCACGCTCGCACGCGACAGCGACGTGCTCGTGATCGCGGCCTCGGCCGATCACGGCAACGTGCTGGTGACGGCCGATGTGCTCGCCGCGCTCGGCCCCCAAGGATTCCTGATCAATGTCGCGCGCGGCAAGCTGGTCGACGAAGCCGCGCTCGTGCGCGCGCTGGCCGACGGCACGATCGCCGGCGCCGGTCTCGACGTGTTCGCGAACGAACCGCACGTGCCGGCCGCGCTGCTCGAACTCGATCGCGTCGTCGTGCAGCCGCACCGCGCGAGCGCCACGCACGAAACGCGCGAGGCAATGGGCCGCATCGTGCTCGCGAACCTCGCCGCATGCTTCGCGGGCCAGCGCCCGCCGACCAGCGTCACCCGCTGAGCGCCACACCGCCCGCCCGTTACAACACCGGATGCCTCCGCACGACGGAGGCCAGGAGACACGCATGTCCCATCGATCCAGCGGCGCTGCCGTCGCCGCCTCGCCCGCCGCCTCGCGCACGATCGGCCGCGTCCGTTACGCGGTCCTCGCGCTGATTTTCGCGGTCACCGTCGTCAACTATGCGGACCGCGCGACGATGTCGATCGCCGGCACCGGCGTCGCGCACGATCTCGGGCTCACGCCGGTCCAGCTCGGCGTCGTCTTTTCCGCGTTCGCGTGGGCCTATGCGATCGGCCAGATTCCGGGCGGCTGGCTGCTCGACCGCTTCGGCGCACGGCGCGTGTATGGCCTGAGCCTGTTGCTGTGGTCGGTGTTCACGATGCTGCAGGGCACGGTCGGCGCGTTCGCCGTGCAGGGCGCGGCCGCGACACTCGCGCTGTTCGTGATGCGCTTCATGCTCGGCCTCGTCGAATCGCCGGCGTTTCCGGCCAATTCGCGGATCGTCGCCTGCTGGTTCCCGACGGCCGAACGCGGCACCGCGTCGGCGCTGTTCAATTCCGCGCAGTACATGGCCGTCGTGCTGTTCACGCCGGCGATGGCGTGGCTCACGCATGCGCTCGGCTGGGAGCACGTCTTCCTGTGGATGGGGCTGCTCGGCATCGCGCTCGCCGCGCTGTGGTTCGCGTGGTATCGCGAGCCGCACGGCCATCCGCGCGTGACCGACGCGGAGCGTGACTACCTGCGTGCTCACGGCGCGCTCGTCGATCTGGAAGCGAACCGCGTGCGCGAGCGGCCGCGCGTGTCGTGGCACGACGTGTCGCAACTGTTCCGCCACCGGAACCTGTGGGCGATCTACATCGGCCAGTACTGCATCACGGCGCTCACCTACTTCTTCATCACGTGGTTCCCGATCTACCTGATCAAGGGGCGCGGGATGACGATCATGGAAGCCGGCTGGGTCGCCGCGCTGCCGGCGATCTGCGGCTTCACGGGCGGCGTGCTCGGCGGCGTGCTGTCGGACTGGCTGATCCGGCGCGGCATGCATCCGTCGAGGGCGCGCAAGACGCCGTTCGTCGCGGGGATGGCGATGGCGACGCTGCTCGTGCTCGCGAACGGCGCATCGTCGAACGCGGTCGTGATCGCGCTGATGACGATCGCGTTCTTCGGCAAGGGGCTCGCAGCGGTCGGCTGGGCCGTGCTCGCCGACACGGCGCCGGAAGGCATGGTCGGGCTGAGCGGCGGCGTGTTCAACGGCCTCGGCAACATCGCCGGGATCGTCACGCCGCTCGTGATCGGCTACTTCGTCGCCAGCACCGGCTCGTTCGCCGGCGCGTTGTGGTTCGTCGCCGCGCACGGACTGATCGGCATTGCGGCGTACGTATGGCTCGCGGGCCGCTTCGAGCGCATCCGCATCGCGCCGGCCGCATGAGCGCCGCGGCCGCACGCCGGCGCCGTCACGCGCGCTGGCGGCTGCTCGGCACGTGCTCCGTCGTCAGCCGGTCGAGTTCGCGCAGATCGTTCTCCAGCGCGGGCGTGAGCGTCGTGCGCAGGTGGTCGAGGAAGGTGCGGATCTTCGCATCGAGATAGCGGCGCGTCGCGTAGACCGCATAGACGCTCACCGTCTGCAGCCGGTATTCGGGCAGCACGCGGATCAGGCGCCCTTCGCGGATATCGTCGAGCACCGTATACAGCGCCACGCACGCGATCCCGCGCCCGGCGCGCACCGCGACGCACAGCGCGTCCGGCACGTTGACCTGGAACGGCGCCGGCTGCAGCTCGTAGACGGTTTCCTCGCCGTCGCTGCGCTCCAGGCGCCATTCGCCGGCCGGCGACGCGGGCGTGTCGAGGCGCAGGCACACGTGGTTCGGCAGTTCGTCGGGCGTCTGCGGCGTGCCGTGCCGTGCCAGGTATTCGCGCGACGCGACGAGTACGCTGCAACTCGTGCCGCAGGTCTGCGCGACATAGCCCGAATCGGGCAGTTGCGACGCGGTCACGATCGATACGTCGTAGCCCTCTTCGACCAGATTCGGCATCCGCTGCGCCAGCGTCAGCTCGACCGATACGTCGGGGTTGTCCTCCTGGTAGCGGACGATCGACGACACGACATGACTCTGCCCGAGCCCCGTCATCGCGTGAATGCGCATCTTGCCGCTCGGCCGCAGCAGCGCGTTGCGCGCCTCCGCGTTCGCGTAGTCGATTTCCGCGAGGATCGATTTCGCGCGCTCGAAATAGCGCTCGCCGCTTTCGGTCAGGCCGAGGTGGCGGGTCGTGCGATGCAGCAGGCGCGTCTGCACGTGGGCTTCGAGGTTCGAGACCGCGCGCGACACCTGCGCGGTGGTCGCGTCGATTTCCTTCGCGACCGCAGTAAAACTGCCGGCTTCGACGACGCGCACGAACAGGCGCATGTTTTCGAGCATGTCCATTGAATTGGCTTGGGGAGAGTCAGTGGGGAGGCGTCGGCGGCGCTCGCGTCAGAGGGGCAACGGAACACGGCCGCGAACCACGTCGAATCGATCACCGTGCCGGGGAGAAGGCGGGAGAGCGGGCATCGCGTACGGGGTTCTGGCATGACGGGGGAATTCAGTGCGCCGAATTGTACGCCGCTGCAGACAAATTTGGGCGATTGTGCGCACGCAAGTTCTCATCCGGTGAAAGCATTTTGCAAGACTTGCGCGTCGCACGCGTGCAACGACGCGATGCCGCGCGACAATTTGTATCACAACACGATATAATTCCGCGCTTGGCCGCCGCGCCCTCGCGTTGTCATTTTTACCGCTTACCGTCCATGTCGTCAGGCTCCTCCCCGTCGCGCCGCACGTTGCGGCAGTGGCTGCACAGCTTCATTCCCCATCCGATGACACTCGGCTGGCGCGAGCGCCTGCGCTCGTGCACCGGCGCGCTCGTCGGCATTGCGACGGTCGGCGTCACGATGCGGCTGCTGCCCGGCGTACCGGGCCTCGTGCCGCTGCTCGTCGCGCCGATGGGCGCGTCGGCCGTGCTGCTGTTCGCGGTGCCGGCGAGCCCGCTCGCGCAGCCCTGGTCGATCATCGGCGGCAATCTCGTCGCGGCGACGGTCGGCGTCGCGTGCGCGCAATGGATCGCCGACCCGATCACGGCCGCCGCGGTCGCGATCGCCTGCGCGATCGGCGGCATGTTCGCGCTGCGCTGCGTGCATCCGCCGTCGGGCGCCGTCGCGCTCACGGCCGTGGTCGGCGGTCCGGCGATCCATGCGCTCGGCTTCGGCTTCGTCCTGCAGCCGATCGCGCTGCAATCGGCGATCCTGCTGTCGGCCGCGCTCGTCTACCACGCGCTGACCGGGCACCGCTACCCGCACGGCGGCGTGCGCCCCGAAGCGAAACCGCAGACCGGCGGCGCCGCCCCGGCGCGCGGCGGCTTCACGCGCGGCGACCTCGACGCGGTGCTGAAGCGCCGCAGCGAATGGCTCGACGTCGATCCGGACGATCTTGAAACGCTGCTGCGCGAAACCGAAATGCAGGCTTATACGCGCACGTTCGGCCAGTTGAAGTGCGCCGACCTGATGACGAAGCATGCGATCGAGGTCGCGCCGTCGACGTCGGTCGCGGCCGCGCTCACGCTGCTCGATCGCCACCGCGTGAAGGCGCTACCGGTGGTCGACCGCGAAGGCCGCCTGACCGGCATCGTCACGCGCGCCGACCTCACGCGTCAGTTGCGCCGTCCGGCCCCGCTGTGGCAGCGGTTGTCCGCGCGGTTGCCTCAATCGTTCGGCGGCCAGCCCGCGAGCGTCGCGTCCGTGATGACGCGCGACGTCGCATCGGTGCCGGAAACCATGCCGATTACGGCGCTCGTGCCGCTGTTCACGCATTCGGGCCACCACCATATTCCGGTCGTCGATGCGTCGCGCCGGCTCGTCGGCATCATTACGCAGACGGATCTCGTCACGGGCCTGTATCAGCAGACCCAAATGCTCGAGGCCGCGTAGCGCGCACCCCGCCACGTCACCGCCTGCGACACGCGGAATGCGACCATTCCGCCTGATTTCGGCCGTTTATATCATATTGTGATATATTTACCGCCACCGTAACCGACTGCCCGACCGACCTCGATGAACGATACCCGACGCGCGCTGACGAAAGGCGATTTCCAGCAACTGTCCGAGTTCCGCTACCAGATGCGCCGCTTCGAGCGCTTCTCCGAACGCGCCGCGCAAAGCGAAGGCGTGACGCCGCTGCAATACCTGCTGCTGCTGCACATCAAGGGCTATCCGCATCGCGAATGGGCGACCATCGGCGAACTCGCGGAACGCCTGCAGGCGCAGCACCACGGCGTCGTGGCGCTGGTGACGCGCTGCGAAGCGCTCGGGCTCGTGAAGCGCAAGCCGAGCGAAGCCGACCGCCGCCAGGTCGAAGTCCACCTCGAGCACGCCGGCGAAACGCTGCTCGCCCGCCTCGCGGCCATGCATCGCGCCGAACTGAAGTCGCTCAAGGACACGTTCCAGGTTCCCCAGATCGATTACTGACCCTTGCCACTCCGATGAACGCCCCACATAAACGCGATTTCTCGACCAACGAACGCCTGCCCAGGATCGCGCTGCTTGCCGCCGTGATCGGCCTGCTCAGCACGCTTGCCGCGTTCGTGCTGCTGAGCCTGATCCACCTGTTCACGAACCTGTTCTTCTTCCAGCAGTTCTCGTTCGCCGATCATTCGCCCGCGAACAACACGCTCGGCGCCTGGGTGATCGCCGTCCCGGTGATCGGCGGGCTGATCGTCGGCCTGATGGCGCGTTTCGGTTCGGAGAAGATTCGCGGCCACGGCATTCCGGAAGCGATCGAGGCGATCCTGTTCGGCAAGAGCCGCATGTCGCCGAAGGTCGCGATCCTCAAGCCGCTGTCGTCCGGCGTCGTGATCGGCAGCGGCGGCCCGTTCGGCGCCGAAGGCCCGATCATCATGACGGGCGGCGCGCTCGGCTCGCTGATCGCGCAGTGCGTGCACGTGACCGCCACCGAGCGCAAGACGCTGCTCGTCGCCGGTGCAGCCGCCGGCATGACCGCCGTGTTCGGCACGCCGGTGGCCGCCGTGCTGCTCGCGGTCGAGCTGCTGCTGTTCGAATGGCGCCCGCGCAGTTTCCTGCCGGTCGCGCTGGCGTGCGCGGTGGCCGGCTTCGCACGCGCGGTGTTCTTCGGCGTCGATCCGCTGTTTCCGCTGACGACCGCCGCGCCCACGCCCGTCGCGCTGCTGTCGTGCATCGTCGCGGGTCTGCTGTCGGGTGCGCTCGCATGCGGCCTGTCGGCGGCGCTCTACCGCGTCGAAGACACCTTCGCGAAGCTGCCCGTGCACTGGATGTGGTGGCCCGCGCTCGGCGCGATCGTGATCGGCGTCGGCGGCTGGCTCGAGCCGCGCGCGCTCGGCGTCGGCTACGACGTGATCGGCGACCTGCTGCACCAGCACATCGCGCTGAAGATCGCGCTCGCGCTGCTGATCGCGAAGGCCGTGATGTGGGTGATCGCGCTCGGCTCCGGCACGTCGGGCGGGGTGCTCGCCCCGCTGCTGATGCTCGGTGCCGGCCTCGGCACCGTGCTGTCGCCGGTCTTGCCGGGCGGCGATCCGGCGCTGTGGCCGCTCGTGTGCATGGCCGCGACGCTCGGCGCGACGCTCGGCGCCCCGCTCACCGCGATCGTGTTCGCCTTCGGCCTCACGCACGACACCAATGCGCTGCTGCCGCTGCTCGCGGCGACGCTCGTCGCGCACGGCTTCGCGACCATCGTGATGAAGCGCTCGATCATGACGGAAAAGATCGCACGCCGCGGCTACCACATCTATCGCGAATACGGCGTCGATCCGCTGGAGCGGCACGACATCGGCGAAGTGATGACGTCGGCCGATCTGCTCGTCGCGATCGACGGCACCGCGACGCTCGATACCGTCGAGACGCAATACTTCGGCGCGAAGCAGACACACCGCGCGTACCCGATCGTGCAGAACGGCCGCCTGCTCGGCCTCGTCGATCGCGCGACGCTCGACGCGCAACGTGCGCAGGCCAGCGCCGACACGCCGATCTCGGCCGCGTTCGCCGATCGTGCACCGGCCGTCGCGCTGGCGCACGAAACCTGCCGCGTCGTCGCGTCGCGCCTCGCGATGCTCGGCCTCGAACGCCTGCCGGTGGTCGCCGACGAGCAATCGCTGCGCATCACGGGGATCGTGTCGCGCAGCGACCTGATCAAGCCGGCGCTCCAGCACTTCGACGACGAACACAAGCGCGAGCGCTTCCGTCCGGTCGTCCCGGTCAACCTGCGCGGCATCGGCTCGCGCAAGGCCGGCTGACGTCGTTCGCGTGCGCGGCGCTCTGCCGCGCGCCGCTTCCCTGCCTCACGCCGCGCCACGATACGGTGCGCCCGTCGCGCGCCGCATCGCCTCCCCGTCGCTTTCCGCCGTTTAAAGTTGGTTAACAATTCAACAGACGAAAGTTTGTCATCATGGTGCTCATGCGACGGGGCCATCCAATAGCCATTCCACTTCGCCATTCGATAAAGAGTCGCGGCGCGGCATGCACGTACATGCCGCTTGCCGCGACCGTCACCTCACCACACCACGACCGGGCAGCGCACCGACCGCGCCACGCATGACGTCGAGCCGTACACAACGCATGCCGCGCCGCAGCAACATGCGCAGCATCCGAGCCGCCATTTGGCAAGCGCGTTAACAACTTGTTTCGGAATGACCGGAACCGTGCCCGCCCGATGCGATCTCACTTGCACGCAGCACTGCTGCGCATCCCACTCAATCAATCACGACTCGAGGGAGATAACGTGAACGTGAAATACTTACCGCTCATCGCATTGACCGTGGCAATTTCTGCTCATGCCGCTGAACCTGCCGTGCAGAACGTGGGACAAAGCCAGAAAGACGCTCCCGACGTTTCGGCGTGCATCGCCAAGACCTGGGCCGACAAGTCGCAACAACAGGTGATCTCGCAGAACGTGCTGGCCAACGGCCTCGCGACCGATGTGTACGCACCGGGCCAGCAGCCGCCGAACGGCGCCGCCGCGATGGTGCGTCCGTCGTGGAAGCCGGGTGCGAAGACGTGGGTCGGCGTGCGCGGCGATGCAGCGTCCGCCGGCGACATCAACGCCTGCCTGTAACGATGTAACGAGAACAGGCGCACCGGATGGCCTTGCGCCATCCGCTTGCGACGAGCCCCGCTTCGGCGGGGCTTTTTCTTTGCGGCGCGGAAAGCGTCTTACAGGTAGCTGCAGACGTAATCGAGCGTCTCGAGCACTTCGATGTCGAAGCGGCTCTTGCCCGGCACCGAGAACGATTCGCCGGCGCCGTAGGTCTGCCATTCGCTGCTGCCGTCGAGCTTCACGCGGCACTTGCCGGCCTGCACTTCCATCAATTCGGGCGCATCCGTGCCGAAGTTGAGCGCGCACGGCAGGATCACGCCGAGCGTCTTGCGCGTGCCGTCCGGGAAGAGCACGGTATGCGACACGCACTTGCCGTCGAAATAGACGTTCGCGCGCTTGACGACCGATACGTCGTCGAATTGGGTTGCACTGGTCATGTGATGCCTCTGATTGCTGGATGCCGGATGGCGATGGAGTTGGAGGCCGGCCGGAGCGGCGGGCCGGCCGCTATGATACCGGCTCGCGCAACGTGTATCGGAATGGCGCGCTACCGGTGCGTGCCGGGCCCACGATCGTCAGGATCACTACGTGATTCTGTGGGGCGCCGGTTCACCGCAACCCCTTGCGCCGCGCGGAATCGCGCAGGCAATCGAGCAGCATCGCCGCGGCCGGCGTCAGCGGGCTGTCGCGGCGCGTGACGACCTGAACCGATACGCCAGGCAGGCGCTCGCGAATCGGCAGCACCGCGAGCTGCTCGCGCGCCCACTCGCCTTGCAGCAGTTGCTCGGGCATCGATGCGATCAGGTCGCAGCCGGTCATCAGGCTGTGCGCAAGACCGAAGCTCGGGCATTCGACGACGCGCGCCGGCACCGGCAGCCCGTACGCGACGAACGAATTGAACAACACCTGTGTGGAGCTTTCCGGCGACGGATTCATCAGCCAGTCGGCCTCGACGAGATCGGCGAGCGACGTGGCCGACGCGAGCGGATGCCCTTTGCGCGCGACGATCAGCGAGCGGCTCGCGTAGAGCTCCGCATGATCGAACTCGGCGGCGAGCAGTTCAGGCACGACGACGGCCACCGCGAAATCGAGCGAGCCGTCGTGCAGGCGCGGCAGCGCGACCCCCGGAAACCCTTCGACCAGATTGACGCGCGCCACCGGAAAGCGGCGCCGGAACGCACGGAATGCGTCGGGCAGGATCGTCACCGCCGCCGCGGGCGTAATCGCCGCCGCGACGGAACCCGTCATCGCGCCCTGCGCCTGCTCGATGTCGTCGCGGGCGCGCTGCATTTCGGCGACGATCAGCCGCGCGCGCACCTGCAGTTGCTGGCCGAACGCGGTGAGCTGCACGCCGCGCGCGGTGCGCACGACGAGCGACACGCCGAGCGCGATCTCCAGCTCCTTCACCGCCTTCGTCAACGCGGCCGGCGACACGTTCAGGCGCCGCGCGGCCGCGCGAATGCTGCCCTCCTCCGCGGCGGTGACGAACGCTTTCAGCTGATGGTATTTCATGGGGCAATGCGTGATCCGTGGAAACCCTGTGCGGCGCGCGGCGCCATCGCTCAGGGTATTCCCGAGCGGCAACCGACGGTGTGCACCAAAGCAATTTAGCAGCTTCTGGTACGCAAAAGAAATTTATATGCTTGGTCGTCGCATGCGCATCAGACGCCCCACCCGGCCCCACAGGAGACACCATGCTGCAAGCCGTGAACCCCGTCATCCCCGGCATCGCCGCGATCGCCCCCGAGCTCGTCGAAGTCCGCCGCCGCATCCACGCCCATCCCGAACTCGCATTCGAAGAGACGCTCACCAGCGATCTCGTCGCCGAACTGCTCACCGGCTGGGGCTACGACGTGCATCGCGGCATCGGCAAGACGGGCGTGGTCGGCGTGCTGCGCGCAGGACAAGGCACGCGTACCGTCGGCCTGCGCGCCGACATGGACGCGCTGCCGCTCGCGGAAACCACGGGCCTGCCGTACGCAAGCCGCCACGCGAACAAGATGCACGCATGCGGCCACGACGGCCACACCGCGATGCTGCTGTGCGCGGCGCGCCACCTCGCGGCGACGCGCCATTTTTCCGGCACGCTGAACCTGATCTTCCAGCCGGCCGAGGAAAATTTCGGCGGCGCGAAGGCGATGATGGACGACGGCCTGTTCGACCGTTTCCCGTGCGACGCGATCTTCGCGATCCACAACATGCCGGGCCGCGCGGCCGGCGACATGGCGTTTCGCACCGGCGCCGCGATGGCGTCGGCCGACCGCGTGACGATCACGCTGCGCGGCGTCGGCGGCCACGGCGCGATGCCGCATTTCGCGCGCGATCCGATGTCGGCCGCGGGCAGCATCATGGTCGCGCTGCAGACGATCGTCGCACGCGAAGTCGACGCGCAGCATGCGGCCGTGATCACGGTCGGCAGCGTGCAGGCCGGCGAGACGTTCAACATCATTCCGGAAACCGTCGTGATGAAACTGTCGGTGCGTGCGCTGAACGCCGACGTGCGCGCGCTGCTCGCGCGCCGTATCGAAGCGCTCGCGAAGGGGCAGGCGGAGAGCTTCGGCGTCACCGCGGAAGTCGACTACGACTATGGCTACCCCGTGCTCGTCAATCACGCGGAACCGACCGCGTTCGCGGCCGACGTCGCACGCCAGATGCTCGGCGCCGACCGCGTCGAAACCGAAGCCGCGCCGCTGATGGGCAGCGAGGATTTCGCGTTCATGCTCGAAGCGCGCCCCGGCTGCTACGCGTTCATCGGCAACGGGATCGGCAGCAAGGGCGGCTGCATGGTGCACAACCCCGGCTACGACTTCAACGACGACATCCTCGCGATCGGCGCGAGCTACTGGGTTCGCGTCGCCGAAGCCTGGCTCGCGGCCTGACGGCCCTTCACCACGCAGTTTCGCGCTCAACCGGGGGAACCCCATGGAAACGTCCGCCCTTCCGTTCGCCGGCACGCCGGTCGATGCCCGCGCCGCCGCGAAGAAACGCCGGCTGATCGCGGCCGCCGCCGTCGGCAACGCGCTCGAGTTCTATGACTTCACGGTCTACAGCTTCTTCGCGATCCTGATCGGCAAGCTGTTCTTTCCCGTGCATTCGTCGTTCGGGCAGTTGATGCTCGCGGTCGCGAGCTTTGGTGTCGGCTTCGTCACGCGTCCGCTCGGCGGGCTCGTGATAGGCATGTATGCGGACCGCGCCGGCCGCAAGAAGGCGATGATCCTCACGCTGCTGCTGATGGCGCTCGGCACCGCGACGATCGCGATCGCGCCGACCTTCGCGCAGATCGGCATCGCCGCGCCGCTGCTGCTCGTGCTCGCGCGACTGCTCCAGGGGTTCGCGTCGGGCGGCGAAGTCGGCGCATCGACGACGCTGCTGCTCGAACAGGCGCCGCAGCATCGTCGCGGCTTCTACGCATCGTTCCAGTTCTCGAGCCAGGGGCTCGCCGCATTGGCGGGCGCACTCACCGGCGTTGCGTTGACGTCGACGCTGACGGCCGCGCAGCTCGAAAGCTGGGGCTGGCGCGTGCCGTTCATCATCGGCACGTTGTTCGTGCCGATCGGCTACTGGCTGCGCCACACCGTCGAGGAAGTGCCCGCTGCCACGCCGGCCGCCGCGCACGACGAGCCGGTCGCCTCGCTGCCGCTCGCCGACGTGCTGCGCCACCATGGCAAGGCCGTGTTCGCGGGTCTCGGCGTGACGATCGGCGGCACGTCGATCCACTACATCATCGTGTTCTACATGGCGATCTACGGCGTGCAGGTGCTGCACCTGCCGACCTGGCTGTCGATGACGGCCGGCTGCGTCGCCGGTGCGATCCTGATGCTCGTGACGCCGATCGGCGGCCATCTGTCCGACGTATATGGCCGTAACCGGATCGTCTGGTGGACGCGCATCGTGCTGATGGCCGCGATCTATCCGGCGTTCATCGCGCTGAACCGCTGGCCGGGCGCGGCGTCGCTGCTGTCGATCATCGCCGCGCTGTCGATCGTGCATGCGATCAACATCGGTGCGACGGGCGCGATGCTCGGCGAGTTGTTTCCGCGGGCGGTGCGTGCGACGGGCGGTGCGCTGGTGTATAGCGTCGGCGTCGCGATCTTCGGCGGCTTCGCGCAGTTCTTCGTCACGTGGCTGATCTCGGCGACCGGGAATCCGAATGCGCCTGCGTGGTATGCGATCGGGTGTGGCGCGATGACGTTGCTTGCGATTCGTTGCATGGACGAGAAGGCCGGGAAGGCGCTGGATTGAACGGCGGACGATGCGCGGCACGCGAAGCGTCATTGACGTCGCGCGCGCGCATCGGGCATCATCGGCCCATGCACCACGCCACGATCACCCTTTCGACGACCACGCGCACGACCGCCTTCGGCGGGCCCGTGCGGCGAGTGCGCGCAAGATCGTAGCGTCACTGATTCCCACAGGCCCCGCCGATTCCGGACGGGGTCTCGTCGTTTCTCCGTCCGCATCGGCCACTCAGGAGAAACGCAATGTCCGAAGCCCCTTCCCCGAAACGCGCGCTGCTCGTCATCGACATGCAGGTCGGGCTGTTTCATGGTCCCGATCGTCCGCATGACGGCGAATGCGTGCTGGCCAACATCAACCTGCTGATTCGTCGCGCGCATGAAGCCGGCGCGCCGGTGTTCGCCGTGCGTCACACCGGCCCGGCCGGCTCTCCGATCGCGCCCGACGCGCCGCTCGCCGCGTTACTGCCGGAACTCGCGATTGATACCGCACGCGACATCGTGTTCGACAAGACCCGGCCGAGTTGCTTCGCGGGTACGCGGCTCGCGGCGTGGCTGCATGCGGCGGGGATCGGCGAGATCGTGATCGCGGGGATGAAGACGCAATACTGCGTCGATACGACGTGCCGTGCGGCCGCGGACCTCGGGTTTCGCGCGGTGCTCGTGGCCGATGCGCACACCTGCACGGATACGCCCGCGCTGCCGGCCGAGCGGATCGTCGAGCATCATAATGCGACGCTTGGCGGGCCGTTTGCGGTGCTGACGACGACCGAGGCATGCGTGTTCTGATGCAGCGCGCCGGTCGGACTGCGGTAAGCGAGTGCGCGCGTTGCAATAGCGTCAGCAGGGACCATCAATTTACAGGAATCGGCTTGCCGATCGTTCGATGCGTCATGCCGACTTTCGAGAACAGGACTGACCTCGAAGCAGCAGAAGAGCACGTGCGAGACCCCATCGCGTCCGCTCATGGGCAGCGACGATACGGCATGCACAGTAAAAGCAAAAAGGCACGGGGCTTTCGCCACCCGTGCCTTTTTCACCTACACAAACCGCCCGCACTCAAAACGTATGCATCATCCCCACATACGCACCCGTCTGCGACTCGCCCGTCATCGGGCTCGTCCCCGACGTCGCGTCACGCGGCGTCGCGAGCAGCGAGAAGTTCGAATTTCCGCCGTTGCGCGCATACGCGACCGTGCCGTACAGGAACGTGCGCTTCGACAGGTTGTACGTGGTGCCGAGCACATACATGATCGCGTGCCCTGACGGATCGTGCGACGCATCGCCGCCGCCGTCGCCCACCTTCACGTAGTAGCCACCACCCGTCACGGCCCACTGCGGCGTAGCCGAATAGGTCGCGCCAAGCCAGTAGTGATCGGCACGGTCGGCGACACCGGCCGGGCTGTCCGGCGCTTGGTAGTGCGTATACGCACCCTGGATCTTGAACTTCGACACCTTCACGTTCGCCCCGACGAAGTACTCGCGCGACGCCGTGAAAATGTTGCTGAACTTGCCGTTGTTGTCGCGCAGTTCGTCGTAGATGCCGCGCACGTCGAGCACCGGCGAGTGGTACGAGATCATGATCCCGTCCGAGCGGCCGAAATCGTCGGCCGCGCCGTAGTTGAAGCCGCGCGACTGGTTGCCGAACGCGTATTGCGCCTGCACGTCGAAGCCGCCGATCACCGGGCTGTGATATTCGATGTTGTTGCTGCTCTGCTGCCAGTTGCGGCCACGCACGAGCGAGGCCGACGAAAACGCCTGCTGGACGAACGGGTCGAATTCCCACACGCCGTCGCTGTCGATGAACAGGTTGCGGCCGGCCTGCAGCTGGCCCCACGTGTTGCTCTTCAACCCGACGTACGCGCGCCGTGACCACATGCGCCCGCCGCCCGTCTGGCCGTTCATGACCTGGAACGCGGTTTCCAGGTTGAACACCGTCGACAGCCCGCCGCCGAGATCCTCGACGCCCTTCAGCCCGAACATGCTGGTGCCCCAGTCGCCGCTTTCCGCGCTCCAGCGCGACTTGCTGCCGTTCGGTGTCGCGATGTGGTTCAGGTATTCGATACCGCCGTCGATCCGGCCGTACAGCGTGACGCTCGTCTGTGCAAACGCGGCCGCCGGCGTGGCGGCCGCAATCAGCCATGCGAAGTATTTGAGTCGCAAAATGATGCCCCCTCGAAGTCTCGACCGTCCGACGCGCACCCCATGCACGCGCCTCGGGTCTGCTTATCCGCGATCGATCGAAAAACGTCCGGGGCCCGCCGCGCAGAGCGCGAGCAAGCCGCCCGAGATCGCGATGTTCTTGTAGAAATGAATCATGTTGTTGATCTGCTCGCCGCCCGTCATCGTCCAGTAGTGGTGGCCGATGATGCCGGTACCGATCGTGTACAGCGCAAGCAACAGCGCGAGCGGCCGCGTCTGGAAACCGACGAGGATCGCAATCCCGACGATGAGCTCCATCACGACGGAGATCGCCGCCGAGATGATCGGCGCCGGCGCGCCCTCGCTGCCCATGAACGCGATCGTACCGGAGAAGTCGATAATCTTCTTCCAGCCGAACATCACGAACAGGATCACGAGCAGGATTCGGGACAGCAGCAGCAGCACATCGCGCTGGGACGCGAGAAACGGTTGGTTCGGTGTCATGGTCTCGATCAACGAAAACGATGCGCGGCGTGCGCGCACCGGATTGCCTGTGAACCAGGACGGGCGGCCGCCTGCGCCGCCCGTCCCGCTCTGCAACAACCGGCATCGGGGCCCGCCCGATGTGCTGTGCTCCTCCTCTTTTCTATTGTTGCCCTGCCTCGCCGCGTGCCGCGTTTCAGCGCAGCTTCGCGACGTCCTGCTCGGTCACCTTCGCGGCCGGATTGCCGAACTGCCCGGTCAGGTAGTTCGTCAGCGCGGCGATCTGCGCATCCGACAGCTCGTGGCGGAACGCGGGCATCCCGACGTCCTCGCTGCCGGCCTTGCGCTGCACGCCGTTCAGGATCACCTGCACGAGGTTGGTCGGATTCGACGCGCCCACCGTCGAGTTGTGGAACAACGGCGGGTAGTAACCGTCCGGCGTGCCCTTGCCCTGCATCTGGTGGCAGGTCGCGCAGTTGCCGAGATACAGCCGTGCCGGATCGATGCCCGACGACGCAAGCGCGACGCCGCGCAGCTTCAGGCCATCCTCGGCCGGCTTGCCCCACGACGAGCGCGACTGCTTCGCGTCGCCGCTGGCGACGGCCGGCACCGTACGGATGTACGTCGAGATCGCGCCGATGTCGGCTTCGGTCATCTTCGAGAAGCTGTGCTCGATCGCCTCGGCCATCGGGCCGGCCGCCTGCGCGAGGCCCGGCACGCTGCCGGTGCGCAGGTACTGGACGAGCTGCTGCTGCGTCCAGCCGCCGATCCCCGCGTTCGGGTCGGACGTGATGTTGTAGCCGTCCCAGCCCGCGAGCACCGAGCCCGACAGGAAGCTGCCGCCCGTTTCGTCGAGCGACTTCTCCTGCATCGCGATGCCGCGCGGCGTGTGGCACGTGCTGCAGTGCGCGAGGCCCTGCACGAGATAGGCGCCGCGGTTCCACTCGGCGCTCTGCTCGGGCTTCGGCTGGTACACGCCGTCCTTCAGGAACAGCCAGTTCCAGATCTTCAGCGGCCAGCGCATGCTCAGCAGCGCGGGGATCTCGTTCTTCGGCGGCGCCTGCTTGACCGGTTCGACGCCGTGCATGAAGTACGCGTACAGCGCCTGCACGTCGTCGTCGTTGATCTTCGCGTACGACACGTACGGCATCGCCGGGTACAGGTTGTCGCCGTTCTTCGATACGCCGTGCCGCACCGCGCGCTCGAAGTCCTCGAACGTCCAGTTGCCGATGCCGGTATCGGGATCCGGTGTGATGTTGCTCGTATAGATCTTGCCGAGCATCGGCACCGGCATGCCGAGGCCGCCCGCGAACGGCTTGCCGCCCTTCGCGGTGTGGCATGCCATGCAGTCGCCCGCGACGGCGAGGTATTCGCCGCGCTTGACCTGCGCCGGATCGACCGAATCGGCCGCGCGTGCGAGGCCGGGCAGCGCGAGGCAGCCGGCGAGGAGGAAGGTGAGAGTAGATTTCCGCACGGTCAGACTTCCTTCTTCAGCGTGTCCGACATCCGCAGCGCGAGCGCCGCGATCGTCAGCGTCACGTTCACCGTACCGACGGTCGGCATCGTCGAGCTGCTCGAGATGAACAGGTTCGGATGGTCGAACGTGCGGCAGTCCTTGTCGACGACCGAGTCGCGTGCATCCGCGCCCATGATCGTCGCGCCCGTGATGTGGTTGTTCGGCGCGAACTCGTCGTTGAAGACGACGTCGGTGCCGCCCAGCACCTTCGCGGCCGTCGCGTAGACCTCGCGCGTGTGCACGGCGCCGCGCTTCACGTAATCGTCGATCGCATACGTGATCTCGGGGCGCGGGATGCCGATCGCGTCGGTGGCCGTCTTGCTCGGCACGATGCGGTTCTCGGGCTGCGGCAGAATCTCGTGGAAGCAGTCGAACTGCACGTAGCGCGCGGAACGGTCACGGATCTGCGCGTCGAGCTCCTCGTGCTTCATCAGCTTGCCGGCCTTGAAGATCTTCTGCGTCTCCTGGTTGATGCGGGACATGTTCGACAGATGGATCTTCTTCGCGGCTTCGGTCGCGCGGAACGGGCCGTCGCGGAAACCGATCAGCGACGTCATCTCCTGCGGGCCGCGGCCCGGCCACAGCTTCTCGTTCGCGTAGAACGACACGCCGGTGCCCGGGTGGTCCATCAGGTTGCGGCCGACCATGTCGGAACTGTTCGCGACGCCGTTCGGGAAATCGCGGTTCGCGGACATCAGCAGGATCTTCGGCGTCTCGATGCCGTTCGCGGCGAGCACGAAATACTTGCCTTCGACGCGATGGTCGGCGCCCGTCTTGTCCTTGTAGATCGCGGCGACGATGCGCTTGTCCGGGCCCGTCTCGAGCTTGTAGACGACCGCGCTGTCGATCAGCTTCGCGCCGGCCTGCTCGGCCTTCTCGACGTGGACGATGCCGTTGTACATCGCGCCGATCGGGCAGATCGGCATGCAATTGTTGTTCCCGCAACAGGTGGGCCGGCCGTCGTACGGGCGGCTGTTGCGGGCGACCGGCTCGGTCACCACGTGGAACTTCGGGTCATAGCCGTTGAGCGCGCTCTTGATGGTCTGCTCGTTGAACGACAACGGCAGCGGCGGCATCGGGTACGCCTGCTTGCGCGGCGAGTACAGGTCTTCCTCGGGGCCCGGGCCCCACACGCCGAGTTCCTCCTCGGCGCGCTGATACCAGTGCTCGAGGTCGTCGTACTGGATCGGCCAGTCGCGGGCGACGCCGTACACCGTCTTCATCTTGAAGTCGTTCGGGATGAAGCGCCACGCGGAGGCGGCCCAGTGCCACGTCGTGCCGCCCACCGCGCGGATGTACTGCGAGTTGAACTTGTGCTCGCCCTTCAGGATCAGGTAGTCGTTCGGCGGGCCGTATTCCGGATGCGGGGCCCACGGGCTCGACGGGTACGGCGCCATGAAATCGGTCTTGTCGGGCTGGTTGCGAAAGCGCTCGACGATTTCCCAGCGCGGCATGCGTGGGCCGGCTTCCAGCAGGATCACGGACTTGCCCGCCATCGCGAGCTGGTGCGCAACGATCGCGCCGGCGACACCCGATCCGACGACGACGATGTCGGCTTTTTGCGTATCGGTATCGGCCATCAGGCTTGCCTCTCGATCGGTTTTTCGGCCCAGAAGCCGGGTTTGTTGGGGCAATACGAAGGGATCACGAGCGTATCGGACACCACGCTGAACATTAATGCTTCCTCGTAGGTAATCACGACGTTGTCGACGATGCCGAGATACCACGCGCCGAGAATCGTCAATGCGAGCGATTCCTGGTCGGGATTCAGCGAACCGGATGCGAGCGCACCGGCGAGTTGCGGCAGGCTGTCGGCCGTCTTGAACGAGCCCTTCTGCAAGGCCTGCAGATAGCGCTGGCCGGTGACGCGGCTCAGCCCTTTCTTGCCGGTCAATGCTTCGGAGAGCGTCATGAACGTATCGAGCGGCGCGGTGCCGGGATCGTCGGCCAGGGCCCGCAACGCCAGCGAGCCGGTGAGGCCCGCCGCCGTCAGCGCCAGTGCGCCCTGCAGCCATTGACGCCGCGTGATGCCGGTTGCGGCTGCGTCGTCGTCACGACGCGATTGGGGGGTGTTGTCGTTGTGCATGTTTCCTTCTCTCGAACACCGGATTCGGGAAAACCACGCTTGATATTTCTCAAACATTGGCGCGGACCTGCAATGTACGCGCACAAATCGGATCGAACAATCTTTTTATAGTCCATTAAATGTTCCGCAATCCGGGACAATCGATATTTCGCTGCATTTTTGTGTCGTCGACGCGACAAATCCGCCGCAGGCACACGCGTGTCGCGTGCCGACCACACACCGCACCTGCACGCCGCACTGCGCACGCATGACGGTCGGTTAGAATTCCGTGCAATCAAACAGAAAGCTTCCCTCCGAGGGCAATCGAGCGATGAAGCAGCGCGACAAGTACAACAAAGAAACGAACCAAACCAACCACACGACCCGGCTGCTCTGGCGCATCGGTGCCGTCGCGGCGCTCGGCGCCGCCGCGGCCCTGTCGCTGCACGCCGGCGCGGCGCGCACGGTGAGCGTGTCGCCGCAAGGCACCGTCACCGAAGTCCGGCAGAGCGTCGTCAAGTTCGACGAACCGATGGTCGCCTTCGGCTCGGCCTCCGCGCCGAATCCGGCGCGCGTGACCTGTAACGATTCGACGGCCGCGCGCGGCCAGGGCCACTGGCTCGACGACAAGACCTGGGTTTACGATTTCGAAAGCGACCTGCCGCCGGGCGTGCGCTGCGCGGTCGCGCTCAACGACACGCTGCGCTCGGTCGCCGGCAATGCGGCGAGCGGCCCGCGTCGCTTCACGTTCCAGACGGGCGGCCCGTTCCCGGTGTCGGTGCGCCCCGGCTCCCGCGAGATCGAGGAGCGCCAGGTCTTCGTGATGAAGCTGAACGGCCCGGCCGAGCCGCGTTCGACGCTCGCGAACATCTGGTGCGAAGCGGCCGGCATCGGCAACCGCATTCCGGTCACGGCGGCCGACGACGATACGCGCAATGCGCTGCTCGATCATTTCGGGCTGAAGAAGGAGGCGGCGCGCGTGCTGACGCTGTCGTGCTCGCAGGCGCTGCCGGCGAGTGCGAAGATGCAGCTCGTGTACGGCAAGGGCGTCGCCAGCCCGAGCGGCATCGCGAACGAAACCGAACGGCGCTTCGATTTCACCGTGCGCGCGCCGTTCGCCGCGAGCTTCTCGTGCGAACGCGAGAACGCGAAGGCGCCCTGCACGCCGCTGCGCCCGCTCACGCTGTCGTTCAACGCACCGATCGCGCGCAAGCAGGCCGAGGCGATCAAGCTGCGCGGCCCCGACGGTTCGCTGTCGCCGACCTTCGCGGCCGACGATCATAGCGAGGAAGTGACGACCGTCACGTTCAACCCGCCGCTGCCCGCGCAAGCCGCCCTGACCGTCGAGCTGCCGTCGGGCCTGCACGACGTGACCGACCGGCCGCTGTCCAACGCCGACCTGTTCCCGCTCGCGACGCGCACCGCGCCGATGCCGCCGCTCGCGAAATTCTCGTCGGGCACCTTCGGGATCGTCGAGCGCTTCGCCGAACCCGGTACGCCGGCGCTGGTGCCCGTCACGCTGCGCAACGTCGAGGCCGACCTGCATATCGCCGGCCTCAATGCGGGCGGCGCGCAATTCGCGAACCTGAAGGTCGAGAACGACACCGCGATCCGTCAATGGATGCGCACCGTCGATCGGTTCGACAACTGGTCGATGACGGCCGGCTCGATCGACGACCAGATTCCCGGCCTGCTGCAACGCAAGGGCCAGCACCCCGTGTACGTGCCGCTCGAAGCCGGCGAAAAGCAGCCGGCGCCGAAGAACCGCCGCATCGACGTGCGCTCGCTGTCGCTGCTGACGGGCGAGCCCGGCGCGCAGGTGCTGACGCTGCCGAAGGCCGACCCGAAGACGCTGCGCCCGTTCGAAGTGGTCGGCGTGCCGATCGACAAGCCCGGCTTCTACGTGCTCGAACTCGCGTCGCCCGCGCTCGGCCGCTCGCTGCTCGCGAAGCCGTCGAGCATGTACGTGCGCACCACCGTGCTCGTCACGAACCTCGGCGTGCACCTGAAGCAGGGCCGCGAGAACAATCTCGTGTGGGTCACGACGCTCGACAAGGGCAAGCCGGTGCCGAACGCGCAGATCCGCGTGTCGGACTGCAACGGCGACGAAATCGCGGCCGGCAAGACCGACGCGCAAGGCCTGCTGAAGATCGACGGGCCGTTCGAGCCGAAGCGCGCGTGCAGCTCGTCGGAGCAGCGCTTCGACGACTACTTCGTGTCGGCGCGCGTCGACGATCCGAAGACGGGCCCCGACATGGCGTTCGTCAGCTCGGGCTGGAACCGCGGGATCGAATCGTGGCGCTTCAACGTGCCGACCGACACCGACAGCGCGCCGACCGTACGCGCGCATACGGTGTTCGACCGCACGCTGCTGCGCGCCGGCGAAACCGTGTCGATGAAGCATTTCATCCGCACCGAGACGCTGCAGAGTCTCGCGTTCCCGTCGCAATACCCGACGCGCGTCGCGATCCGCCATCTCGGCACGGGCCAGACCTACAAGCTGCCGCTCACGTGGGCGGCCGACCACAGCGCGGACTCGCAGTTCACGCTGCCGGCCGCCGCGAAGCTCGGCGAATACAGCGTCGAACTCGAAGGCGGCCCGGAAGATGCGCCGAGCGCCACCTACTACAGCGGCAGCTTCCGGGTCGAGGCGTTCCGCCTGCCGGTGCTGAAAGGCTCGATCGGCGCGCGCGACGCGCAGAAGAGCCCGCTCGTCGCCGCGAAGGAAGCGCCGCTCGCGGTGCAGATCGACTACGTGTCGGGCGGCGGCGCATCGAACCTGCCGGTACAGGTGTCGGCGCTGATGAAGTGGGCGTCGCCGCCGTTCGCCGATCGCTTCGAGGATTTCAGCTTCACGCCGTATCGCCCCGACACGAGCGACGGCAACGCCGACGACGATGCGCAGGACGGCGACAACGCGTCGTCGTCGAACCACGACCCCGACGCGACCAAGCTGATCGCCGACAAGCTGCCGCTGACGCTCGACCGCAACGGCGCGGGCACCGTCACGCTCAAGGGCCTGCCGGACGTCGACGCACCGAAGCGCATCGCGCTGGAGGCGACGTTCGCGGACCCGAACGGCGAAGTGCAGACGATCCGCGGCGACACGATCCTGTGGCCGGCCGCGGTGGTGGCCGGCATCAAGGCCGGCCGCTGGGTGTCGGTCGGCCAGCGCGTGCCGGTGCAGGCCCTGGCGGTCGACCTGCAGGGCAAGCCGCGCGCGTCGGTGCCGATCGAGATCAAGGGCGTCGCGCGCATCACGACGTCGTCGCGCAAGCGGATGGTCGGCGGCTTCTATGCGTACGACAACAAGAGCGATACGCGCGACCTCGGCGTGCTGTGCTCGGGCAAGACCGACGACAAGGGCCGCATGACCTGCGACGCGACGCTCGAACAGGCCGGCAACGTGCAGCTGATCGCGGTCGCGAAGGACGGCGACGGCCGCACGTCGAATGCATCGACGTCGGTGTGGGTCACGCGCGAGGACGAACTCTGGTTCGGCGGCGACAACACCGACCGGATCGACGTGATCCCCGAGAAAACGTCGTACGAACCGGGCGAAACGGCCCGCTTCCAGGTGCGCATGCCGTTCCGCTACGCGACCGCGCTCGTCGCGGTCGAGCGCGGCGGCGTGATGGAAACGCACATCGTCGAGCTGAACGGCAAGAACCCGACCGTGGACCTGAAGGTCGGCGACTCGTGGGGGCCGAACGTCTACGTGTCGGTGCTCGCGCTGCGCGGCCGGATTCGCGAGGTGCCGTGGTACTCGTTCTTCACGTGGGGCTGGAAGGCGCCGGTCGAATGGGCGCGCGCGTTCTGGCGCGAAGGCCGCCACTATGAAGCGCCGACCGCGTTCGTCGACCTGTCGAAGCCCGCGTTCCGCTATGGGCTCGGCGAGATCAAGGTCGGCACGGGCGTTCACCGCCTCGGCGTGACCGTGACGACCGACGCGACGCGCTACACGGTGCGCGGCAAGGCGCAGGCGCACGTGAAGGTCACGCTGCCGAACGGCCAGCCGGCACCGGCCGGCACGCAGATTGCCATTGCGGCGGTCGATGAAGCGCTGCTCGAACTGATGCCGAACAACAGCTGGGACCTGCTCGACGCGATGCTGCGCCGGCGCGCGTACGGCGTCGAGACGGCCACCGCGCAGATGGAAATCGTCGGCCGCCGCCACTTCGGCCGCAAGGCCGTGCCGGCCGGCGGCGGGGGCGGCAGCGCGCCGACCCGCGAGCTGTTCGACACGCTGCTGCTGTGGAACCCGCGCGTGACGCTCGACGCCAACGGCAGCGCGACCGTCGAGGTGCCGCTGAACGACGCGCTCACGCGCTTTCGGATCGTCGCGATCGCGGCGGTCGGCCCCGACCGTTTCGGCACGGGCAGCACGTCGATCCGCAGCACGCAGGATCTGCAACTGATCTCCGGCCTGCCGCCGCTCGTGCGCGAAGGCGACGCGTTCCGTGCACAGGTCACGCTGCGCAACACGACCGACCGCGCGATGCAGGTCGTCGTGACGCCGCACGTGACGGGCCTCGACGTCGCACCGCAAACCGTGTCGCTGGCGGCGAATGCGGCCACCGAAGTCGCGTGGACGATCACCGTGCCCGAACAGGCGCTCGATGCGGCCGGTGCGCTGAACTGGCGCATCGAGGCGGCCGAGCAAGGCGGCAAGCGCGCGTCCGACGCGCTGGCAGTCGCGCAGAAGGTCGTGCCCGCGCTGCCGGTCACGGTGCAGCAGGCGACGCTCGCGCAGGTCGACGGCACGCTGACGGTGCCCGTGGCGGCCCCGGCCGGCGCGGTGAGCAATGCCCAGGGCGTACCGCGCGGCGGCATCGCCGTGTCGCTGCAGTCGAAGCTCGCCGACGGCCTGCCCGGCGTGCGCCGCTGGTTCGAGCGCTATCCGTACCGCTGCCTCGAACAGCAGACGTCGCGTGCGATCGGGCTGCGCGACCCCGCGCAATGGCAGGCGCTGATCGCGCGCATGCCCGTCTATCTCGACAGCGACGGGCTGGCGAGCTACTTCCCGCCGTCGTCCGACGATTCGCACCATGGCAGCCCGACGCTGTCGTCGTACCTGCTCGTGGTGTCCGACGAAGCCAGCCGTCTCGATCCGCGCTTCGCGCTGCCGGAAGACCTGCGCACGCAGCTCGAAGCCGGGCTCGCGCGCTTCGTCGACGGTCGCCTCGAGCGCAACGCGTGGGCGCCGCGCCAGGATCGCGACCTGCGCAAGCTCGCCGCGATCGAGGCGCTGTCGCGCTACGGCGCCGCGCAGGGCCGCATGCTGGGTTCGATCGAGATCGCGCCGAACCAGTGGCCGACGTCGGCGGTGATCGACTATCACGCGATCCTGACGCGCGTGAAGGACATTCCGCAACGCGACGAGAAACGCGCGCAGGTCGACCAGATCCTGCGGGCGCGCCTGACGTACCAGGGCACGCAGCTCGTGTTCTCGACCGCGCGCGACGACGACCTGTGGTGGCTGATGACCAGCAACGAGACCAATGCCGCACGCCTCGCGCTGGAATTCGCGGGCGACCCGGCATGGAAGGATGAAATGCCGCGCGTGACCGCCGGCCTGCTCGCGCTGCAACGCCAGGGCGCCTGGCAGACGACCACGTCGAACGCGCTCGGCCTGCTCGCGGTCGAGCGCTTCTCGCGCACCTACGAGAGCACGCCGGTTGCCGGCACGACGAAGATCGCGCTCGGCGGCAACGAACGCGCGATCTCGTGGTCGCAGGCAGGCTCGGCCGCGCCCGCCGATACGCCCGCGTCGGCGGCGCCGTCGGCGTCGGCCACGCCCGCGACCCGCGCGGCCGCCGCGCACAGCGTGCTGATGCCGTGGCCGCGTGCGTCACAGGGGCCGGCGACGCTGTCGGTCACGCAGGACGGCACCGGTCGCCCGTGGGCGACCGTCGAAAGCCTCGCCGCCGTGCCGCTGCGCGCGCCGTTCGCGGCCGGCTACCGGATCACGAAGACCGTCACGCCCGTATCGCCGGCCGTCAAGGGCGTGCTGACGCGCGGCGACGTCGTGCGCGTGCATCTCGACATCGATGCGCAGAGCGACATGACGTGGGTCGTCGTCAACGATCCGATTCCGTCCGGCGCGACAATCCTCGGGTCGGGCCTCGGCCGCGATTCCGAAGCCGCGACGCAGGGCGAGAAAACGCCGGACGGTGCATGGCCGGCGTTCATCGAGCGCGACTTCGACGGCTATCGTGCGTACTACGACTATTTGCCGAAGGGCAAATTCTCGGTCGAGTACACGGTGCGGCTGAACAACGTCGGCACGTTCGGCCTGCCGCCGACGCGCGTCGAGGCGCTGTATGCACCGTCCGTGTACGGCCTGTGGCCGAACCCGCCGCTGACCGTGAAGCCGGCCGACGCGGGCAAGTAACGAGCAAGTGATGATCGATCTGGCTTTGCCGCGGCCGGCGCGTTTCGCCGGCCGCGTATTCGTCGCCGTCGTACTGGCCGCGCCGCTCGTCGCGCATGCGCTGCCCGGCTACGACGACGTGCGCCGCAACTGGCGCAGTTCCGACTGGGTGCTGCTCGCGCGCGACGGCACGCCGCTGCAGCGCACGCGCATCGACCTCACCGAACGGCGCGGCGACTGGGTGTCGCTCGCCGACGTATCGCCCGCGTTCCGCGAGGCGATCGTCGTGTCCGAGGACAAGCGCTTCTACGAACACAGCGGCGTCGACTGGCGCGGCATCGCCGGCGCCGCGTGGGGCAACCTGTGGAACGAGCGCACACGCGGCGCGTCGACCGTCACGATGCAGCTCGCGGGCCTGCTCAGCGATTCGCCGCGCCGCTCGGGTCAGCGCTCGCTGCCGCAGAAAGCCACGCAGGCCGTGAACGCGCTGTGGCTCGAACGCAGCTGGCGCAAGGACCAGATCCTCGAGGCCTACCTGAACCTGGTGCCGTTCCGCGGCGAGACGATCGGGCTCGGCGCGCTGTCGCAGGTGCTGTTCGGCAAGGCGCCGTCGGGCCTCGACGCGCGCGAGGCCGCGATCGCGGCCGCCCTCGTGCGGGCGCCGAACGCGGCGCCCGCGAAGATCGCCGAGCGCGCGTGCCGGATCCTGCGCGACATGCATGCCGGGCAGGCGTGCGCGTCGCTCGACGGCTACGTGCAGCTCGTCGTCGCACGCCCAGCCAATACCGTCCGCGACGACGGCGCCGCCCTCGCCCCGCACTTCGCGCGGCGCATCGCGGCCGAGGTCAAGCCGGCGGCCGGCGCGCAGATCCGCACGACGCTCGATGCGCCGCTGCAGCGCTTCGCGCGCGACACGCTGACGCGCGCGCTGACCGAGCTCGACGCGCCCGCGCACCGGCGCAACGTGCAGGACGGCGCGGTGGTCGTGATCGACAACGCGACCGGCGAGATCCGCGCGTGGGTCGGCTCGTCGGGGGCACTGTCGAGCGCGCGCGACGTCGACGCCGTGCTCGCGCCGCGTCAGGCCGGCTCGACGCTCAAGCCGTTCCTCTATGCACAGGCGCTCGACGAGAAGCGGCTGACGGCCGCGTCGCTGCTCGACGATGCGCCGATCAACCTCGCCGCCGGCGGCGGCCTGTACATTCCGCAGAACTACGACAAGGATTTCAAGGGCTGGGTGAGCGTGCGCAGCGCGCTCGGTGGTTCGCTGAACGTGCCGGCCGTGCGCGCGCTCGTGCTCGTCACGCCGCACCGCTTCGCGCGCACGCTGACCGCACTCGGCCTGCCGCTCGCGCAGGAAGGCGATTACTACGGCTTCAGCCTCGCGCTCGGCAGTGCCGACGTCACGCTGCTGTCGCTGACCAATGCATACCGCGCGCTCGCGAACGGCGGCGTCGCGCGCAAGGTCGTCGACCTGCCGGCCGCGGCGCCGACGGCGGCAGCCGGCGCAGCGGCGCCCGCGCGGCCGGACGCCGGCACGCGCGTGTTCAGCGAGGCGGCCAGTTTCGTCGTGACCGACATCCTGTCCGACAACAATGCGCGCGTGCGCACGTTCGGCTTCGACAACCCGCTCGCGACGCGCTTCTTTTCCGCGGTCAAGACCGGCACGAGCAAGGACATGCGCGACAACTGGACCGTCGGTTTCACGTCGCGCTATACGGTCGGCGTATGGGTCGGCAATGCGGACGGCTCGCCGATGTGGGACGTGTCGGGCGTCACGGGCGCGTCGCCCGTGTGGTCGGCCGTCGTCGGCTATCTGCACCGCGACCTGCCGAGCCGTGCGCCGCGTGCGCCGGCCGGCGTCGAGACGCGCCGCATCGCGTTCGAGCGCGACATCGAGCCGGCCCGCAACGAGTGGTTCATCGCGGGCACGGCGGTCGACACGATCCGGCTCGCGGCGCCGGTCACGCCGGGCAAGGACGGCGCGCGCGCGCCGTTGACGATCGGCGCGCCGACCGACGGCACGATCTTCGCGATCGACCCGGACATTCCGCCAAAGAACCAGCGGATCTGGTTCGAGCGCTCGTCCGGGCGCGCGGCGAAGTTCGCGTGGCGGCTCGACGACAAGGTGATCGGGCATGCTGATCGCGTCGCGTGGCTGCCATGGCCGGGCCGGCACCGGCTCGAACTCGTCGATGCGCGCGGCAACGTCGCGGATGCGATCGGCTTCGAGGTGCGCGGCGCGTTCGCGAAGCCGGCCGCGCGCAAACCCTGAGGCGGCGAGCCGGCCTTACTGGCCGGCCGTATTCGCCTTCGGCGGCCGGCCGGAGAAGTCGAGTGCAGTCGCCCGATTCTTCAACCGGACCGGCCAAGCCGCAAATCATTGTGGACGGGATGAATTAGTTCGACAATATCGCGCATGCGGTGCATTCGGGCACCGACGACGAACCGACGCAGGCCGATCCCGGACCGACAACGATGACACCCGAAACCGAGGGCAAACTGCTCCGGCATGGCGTACAGATCATCCCGCTCTGCTTGAGCCTGTATGCCGCCGACAGCCTGTGGGACGCGTATCGCAACGGCGGCATCCTGGAATGCCACCAGGCTCGCATGCACCCGATGACCTGCTGGTGGATCACGCCGGACATGGGCGAACACTTCCAGCGATTGCTCGCCAGCCACTGGCACGTGCTCGGGCTCAGCGTTCTGCTGAGCCTGTTGCTCGCTTACGTCATGGCGCCGGCCCGCCACTCGCGCCAATGACGCCTCGGCCCGGCCATACCGCGCGCAAGCCGCCAGCGGCAGACCGAACGGGCCAGCAGCACCGCGGTTCAGGACCTAGAATGACAGCAGCGCCGCATTCCCGACGCGCACCGGTTGCCTCATTCTCTCGATGGCCTGCGACCATGAACATCCGCCACGAACGCTTCACCCGCCCCGCGCTGGGCGTCTTGTGCGCTGCAACGCTCGCCGCCCTCCAGGCCTGCAACGGCGATGCCTGCTTCGGCGTCGACGTATGCTTCAACGACAACACGCAGACCGTCGCGCTATCGGGCACGGCCGCGACGGGCGACGCGCTCGCGAGCGCGCAGGTCACGGTCAATTGCGCGGTCGGCTCGGCAACGACGCTGACGGACGGCGGCGGCAACTACCGTGTGACGCTCGACGCCGCGCTGCCATGCGTCATCACCGTGGCGTCGGGCGGCGCGAGCCTGCATTCGCTCGCCTATGCGGGCGGCACCTTCAATACGACGCCGGAGACCGAGCTGATGCTCGTCTATCTCGCGGCGCAACTCGGGACGAACACGGCCGGGCTGATCGGCAATTTCCAGGGCAGCCTGCGCTACCAGCGGGCCATGAACAGCCCGGACACCGTGCAGGCCGCGCAATCGGCCGTCGTGACGAACCTGCAGCAGCGCTATGCGGTCTCGCTCGCCGCGCCGGCGTTCCTGACCACCTCGTTCGTGGTCGGGCAACCGGGCGTCGACGGCGATCTCGTTGCGCTGGCGAAGGCTGGCGCGATCGATCCGAACGGACTGCCGGATCCGGTTGCCGTGTCGCTGTTGCAGCAGGCCGGGGCCGCGCATCCGCTGCAAGGAATGTGAGCGGGACGGGAATCGACCGTCAGGTGCCGGCTTCGCGCGCGTCGTCGGCCAGCAATGCCCAAACGCTCGTGGTCGCGCCATTCGCCGCCGATGCGCAGACAGCGCGGCGAACATCCCGCTTGTCTGAACCCGAGCCGTCGAACCAGTGCGATCGACGCACGCTTGCCGGATGGTTCGCGACGATCACGTCAGCGGCGTCGGACCGGGCGACGCGATTCAGCAGGATCCGGCTCGTGGGCCGCGGTCACCACATGGCGCTTACGCCGCCTCCCCGCTCCCGCACACCACCGGCGCCGCCTGCTGCTGCGACAGATACCGCAGCAGCTTCGTCACCATCCACACGACGATGAACGACAACGCGACGAAAAACACCGCCAGCGGCGTCAGCACGTGAATCGACACGAAACCGGCCAGCCCCATCATCGCGGCCGACACGAGCAGCAGCGCACAGCCGAGAATCGCGCTCGTCAGGCCGGCGATATGCGGAAACAGCGAATTGCCCTTGGCCATCAGCGTCGGATACATCGCACCGGCGCAGAAACCCATCACGAGCACCGGCGTCGCGAGCGTCCACACGCGCAGGCCGACGGTCAGCGCCAGCACCAGCATCGCGACCGACGCGCCCGCCATCACGCGCGCGCCGATCCGCAGCCGTTGCTCGGCGCTCGGCAGCCCTCGCCCGTGAATCCGGTTCGACAAACCACCGAGGAAATACATGAGGCCGATGCCGAGCGCGAGATAACCGAAGAAGGTCGGCGGCTTGTGCAGCGTGGTCTGCACCATGAACGGCCCGACGATGTTGAACACCAGCAGGATGCTGTAGCACAGCCCCTGGGCGAGGAAGCAGCTCTGGAACACCGGGCTGGCCAGCACCTTGCCCGCGTTCGCCATCAGCGTGCGCGGCTCGAGATGCACCGGCTTCGGCAAGGTCTCGCGGTAGCGCCACAGCAGCGCCCACATCGCCAGCGAGTAGACCAGCAGGAACACGAGGCAAGCACGCCAGCCGAACCATTCCTGCAGGTGCGCGCCGATCACCGGCGCGATGATCGGCGCCAGCCCCCATGCGATCGACATGTACGTGAACGCGTGCATCAGCGCCTGGCCGGAAAACGAATCGGTGATGATCGCCTTCGCCAGCAGGTTGGTCGTCGCGATCCCGAAGCCCTGCAGGCAGCGTGCGAGCACGAACGTCTCCAGGTTCGGCGCGCCGAGGGACAGCAGGCAGCCGATCGTGTAGATCACGAGCCCGAACGCGAGCACGCGCTTGCGGCCGTAGGCGTCGGCGATCGGCCCGAAGATCAGTTGGCCGAGCGCGTAGGCCGCCATGTAACCGGACACGCTCGACTGGATCGCCTGCGGCGTGGTCGCGAACGAACGTGCCATGTCGGGCAGCGCGGGCACGTAGATGTCGATCGCGAGTTGGCCGGCGGACGCGAACAGGCAGATCAGGAACAGCAGGAAGCGCGGCGAATTCGACTCGCGCGCGAGAGTGAGCGTGGCGTTCATGACGACTGGGAAGGAGGTCGGACAGCAGTGCCGCACCGCCAATGTTCGAATGTCGAACATGCGTGCGATCGTGGCGAATTCCGTATTGTGCCTGTTGTTGCATCCGGCGACAGGATTTCCCTGGCGCGGGCGAGGTTGAATGGCCGGTCCCGACATGCGCCGATCGGGCCGCCGGCGGCGGTTTTAATGTTGATTTAAGCCGGCGGCGGCATTGTCTCGGGTGGCTCACTCCGTGAGCCGCACGTCATTGTTGATTCGATCAGTCTCGTTTGATGGAGATACGAAGATGCGATTCCGTTCGTATATGGCGGCGGGCGCGCTCGCGCTGGTGCCCGTGCTCGCGCTGGCCGGGCAGCCCGGCGCGGCGGCCGCCGCCCAACCGATGTTCGTCAATGTCAACGGGCAGGCCGTGCCCGTGAAAGCCGAGACGCGTGTCGTCCAGACGGCCGTCGGCCCGATGAAGGTCAGCACGTGGAGCTGGCACAGCCCGCAGGGCGGTGCGAGCTTCGAGATGCAGACGTCGTCGTCGGGCGGCATGCCGCCCGCGGCAGCGTTGCGGCAAATGCAGGCCGTGCAGTACCGGATGCAGGCGGCGCAGGCGCAGATGGTCGCGATGCAGCAGCAGATGATGGCGCTCCAGCACATCGCGCTCGCCAACGCGTTCGCGATGCCGATGCCGCAGCCCGTCGGGTTCGCGATGGCGCCGTGGGCCATGCCGGAACCGGTCGTCGTGATCGTGCCGGTGCAACCTTCGGCGCGTTCGATGGCGCCCGCTCCCGCCCCGGCGGCGCCGGCACGGCCGGCCGCACGCGGGCCTGAAATCAAGGCCTGACGCGCGCGTCCGGCGCACGAGCGACCGGGCCGCAAAGCGAAACCGCCGGCACGTGCCGGCGGTTTTTCATGGGTGGCGCGACATCGCCACGACGCGGTGCTCAGTACTGCGCCTGATCCGTCGGATTCTTGAACAGCTGCTTCATCTCCGCCGACAGCGGATAGTTCAGGCTCACGCCCTTCGGCGGAATCGGCTGCGTGAACCACTGGTCGTACAGCTTCTCGGCCGCGCCCGAGGTCTGCATCTTCGCGATCACGCCGTCGACGACGCGCTTGAACGGCGGATCGTCCCTGCGCATCATGCACGCGTAGTTTTCGTGAACGAGCGGCGTACCGGTGACCGTGTACGCGCCCGGGTTGCGATCCTTCGCGATCTCGCCGTACAGCAGCGGCTCGTCCATCACGAACGCCACCGCGCGCCCGGTCGTGACGTTCATGAACGCTTCGGCATGATCCTTCGCGCTGATGATCGTCATGTTCATCGCCTTCTCTTCGTTGAGCTTGCGCAGCAGGCGCTCGTCCGACGTGCCGGCCGTCGTCGCGACCGTCTTGCCGGCCAGGTCCGCGAAGTCCTTCACGCCCGAATCCTTGCGCGTGCTGAAGCGGATGCCGTACAAAAAGATGCTGTTCGAGAACGCGGCCTGCTTTTGCCGTTCGAGCGTATTCGTCGTCGAACCGCATTCGAAGTCGATCGTCCCGTTCTGCAGCAGCGGAATCCGGTTCTGCGACGTAATCGGGATTTCCTTCACCGCGAGGTTCGGCAGGTTCAACTCCGTCTTCAACTGGTCGATGATGCGCGACGCGATGTCCCGCGAATAGCCGATGTTCTTCTGCTGGTTGTCCGAATACGAAAACGGCACCGACGACTCGCGAATGCCCAGCGACACGACGCCCGTGTCCTTGATCTTCTTCAGCGTACCGGTAAGAGCCTGCGCGTGCGCGGTGCCGGCCAGCGCACAGGCCAGCGCGACGGCAAGCCAACGGAAACGACGATCCATGCTTGTCTCCTGACGAAACGTTGATCGAGTCGCGATCGTACGCCCGACAATATTCGCGTCATATCAGGGGAAGCGTAAACCACCTTCCGCCACGGCCAGTTCCTGAAAGACGTTTTCCGTGCCGCGCAAACCCGCTCGCCCGCGCCTCCTGCCCGACCGGTCCGCGCACCGGCTCTGTGCCGGTCGTTCCAAACGCGCGTTCATGCTGCGACGCACCAACGTAATCGTTTGCGGCACCGCCTGTTTTTCTCGCGAAACGCACTCAAGAAGCCGCCGCGCACGCCGTTACCCAGTGCATGGCGCGTCGCAGCAACCTGCTGCAACCGTCAGACAAAAACGACAAGGTCCGGCTCGCCCGGACCAGCGCCACCGCCGGCACGACGGTTATCTACGAGGATCGACTTTCAACATGAGAGCCAAACGTTTCAATTTCGCGCTGGCGCGCCTCGCACATGCGCGCATGCTCGCCGGCATGCTGTCCGCCGCCGCCCTGCTGCCCCTCGCCGGTTGCGGCGGAGGCGGCGGCGACGGCAGCAACCCGTCTTCGTCCAATGCGTCACCCGCACCGGCGCCCGCGCCTGCGCCCACGCCCGCGCCGACCACCCCGCCCGCGTCGTCCGGCACCAATGCGTGCACGTCGCAGCAGGCCGCCGTGCAGATGGCCGCGCAGACCGCACCGGTCGAGCCGCCGGTCGATCACCTCATCGTCAAGCTGAAGACGCTGACGGCCCCCCGAGCGATGGCGGCCGCCGACAACGGTGCGCGACTCGACGCGGTGATCCAGCGCGCGATGACGCGCTGGACGGCGCCGGTGACCGGCAGCGCCCGTGCGTACGCGAGCACGGTCGCGCAAACGCCGGTGAACGTGCAGGTCGAGCGCACCATCTCGAACGGCGCGGCCGTGCTGTCGCTCGGCCAGCGCATGGCCGCCACCGATGCCGCCGCGCTCGCGCAGGCGTTCGCGGCCGACAGCGATGTCGACTACGCGGAACCCGATCACCCGATGCAGATCCGCGACACGCCGAGCGACCCGCTCTACAACCAGCAGTGGTATCTGTCCGACCCGACCGCCGGCATCGACCTGCCGCCCGCGTGGAACGTGACCAAGGGTTCGCCGACCGTCGTCACGGCCGTGCTCGACACCGGCTACCGGCCGCACGGCGACCTCGTCGGCAACCTGCTGTCCGGCTACAGCTTCATCAGCAACGTCAACACCAGCAACAACGGCTTGACGCGCGGCCCGGACGCGACCGATCCGGGCGACTGGGTCACGCAGCAGGAACTCGACAACGCCAACGGCCCGTTCTATCACTGCGCGAGCCAGCCGAGCGACAGCAGCTGGCACGGCACGCGCGTGATGGGCGTGATCGGCGCGACCGCCAACAACGGCACCGGTATCGCCGGCGTATCGTGGCTCGGCCAGATCCTGCCGGTGCGCGTACTCGGCAAGTGCGGCGGCGTGACGAGCGACATCGCCGACGGCATGCGCTGGGCGGCCGGCATTCCGGTGACCGGTGTACCGACGAACCCGCGGCCGGCGAAGATCATCAACCTGAGCCTCGGTGGAGTCGGCGCGTGCAGCACGACGTTCCAGCAGGCGATCGACGACGTGACCGCGAAAGGCGTGACCGTGGTCGTCGCGGCCGGCAACGACGGCCTGTCGACCGGGCTCGACCAGCCCGCCAACTGCCGCGGCGTGATCTCCGTCGGCGCGACCGATGCGACGGGCCGCCGCGCATCGTTCAGCAACTTCGGCGCCGATGTCGCGCTGAGCGCACCGGGCGTCAACATCCTGTCGACGTCGAACACCGGCACGACGACGCCGGGCTCGGACACCTACGGCCTCGCGAACGGCACCAGCCTCGCGACGCCGCAGGTGACGGGGGTCGCCGCGCTGATGCTGTCGGTGAACGGCAACCTCACGCCCGCGCAGATCCTGCAGAAGCTGCAAGGCGGCACGCGCGCGGCGAAGCTGGCGGCCGGCACGTCGTGCACCGCGCTGCCGGCCGGCTCGGGCATCCTCGATGCGGGCGCCGCCGTCGCGACCGCGAACCAGTAACCGGCACCGCGTTCGACGCAGCCGCGCGCATGCCGACAAGGTGTGCGTGCGGCTGTTTCGTTGCGGGCTGTCCGGCGCGCCCGCGAACGCACACCGGCGCGATCAAGCATCTCGAAATAACGCCTGACAAAAGGGTTGACGCTTCGCACAGCGAGCCATTACCATCGCCCCCGTCTAGTTACATGGAGTGTTCTGTGAACACCGATGCGAGTTGTAGTTGGTTCCTGGCCAACTTGACTGCTGCCTGAGGAAAACGCGCAGAGCCTCGTCTTCTGCCGCATCCCGGGAAGCAGGATGCGGCGCCCTTCCGGCCTGACCACGGGCCAGATCTCCCGCCGAATTTTTCGATGTTGCCGAATGCACGCGGCGCGCCGTCGCGCGCGTGCGTTCGTGTTGCGCGCGGCGCCAGCCGCGTGCGCTCTCCGTTCGCGTGCCGTCCGGCCGCGCGCCTCGTTGCGCGCGCCGCCGATCGCCCGTGCCGACTATCCGCAACCGACAGGAGTGCAGATGAACTCAGACGACAGTAGTCGATTACCGCTCGCCGGTGCGACGCTGCGCATCGACACGCCGTCCGCATCATGCGCGCCGGCGAGCGTTCCCGCCTTTACCGACCCACAGCCGATCGCGCCTGACGCGACGCGGCGGGGAGCGCTCGTGCGTCGATAACGTCACGGTCGCTCCCCGCCCGCCGCCTCGTGCGCAAGGAGCGACTCATGACGACACGACACAACACCTCGCACAAGAAACAGCGCGGCTTCATCAAGGCCGGCGCCGGCCAGCAGAACGAACCGCGCACCATGCGCGCCGCGCAGGAAGCGGCCCGCCCGCTCGAAGACACGCTGAAGTCGCTGCACACCAGCACGCGCGGCCTCACCTACGACCAGGCCGCCGATCGCCTGCAGCACCATGGTCCGAACGAAATCGCGCACGACAAGCCGCCGCACTGGACCCGGCAGTTGCTGCTCTCGTTCCACAACCCGTTCGTCTACGTGCTGCTGGTGCTGGCCGCCATCAGCTTCTTCACCGACGTCTACTTCGCGGCGCCCGACGAGCGCGACTACGTCGGCATGACGATCCTGCTGACGATGGTCACGATCAGCGCGCTGCTGCGCTTCGTGCAGGAATTCCGTTCGCTGCGCGCGGCCGAGAAGCTCAAGGCGATGGTTCGCACGACCGCGACCGTGCAGCGCGCGGTGACCGACACGGCCGAGCCGTCGCGCCGCGAAGTGCCGATGCGCGACGTCGTCGTCGGCGACATCGTGCATCTTTCCGCCGGCGACATGATCCCCGCCGACGTGCGGCTGCTCGCGTCGCGCGACCTGTTCATCAGCCAGGCGGTGCTGACCGGCGAGGCGCTGCCCGTCGAGAAGTACGACACGCTCGGCGCGGTGGCCGGCAAATCCGCGGGCACGCACGCGGCGGGCGCGGCCAACGGCGCACCGGCGTCGCTGCTCGATCTCGAGAACGTCTGCTTCATGGGCACCAACGTCGTCAGCGGCACGGCGACGGCCGTCGTCGTCGCGACCGGCGAAGAGACCTACTTCGGCTCGCTCGCGCGCAACGTCGTGAGCCACAAGCGCATCGAGACGAGCTTCGACCGCGGCGTCGCGAGCGTCAGCTGGCTGCTGATCAAGTTCATGTTCGTGATGGTGCCGATCGTGTTCATGATCAACGGCCTGACCAAGGGCGACTGGCTGAGCGCCCTCACGTTCGCGCTCGCGGTGGCCGTGGGCCTCACGCCGGAGATGCTGCCGATGATCGTCAGCGCGAACCTCGCGCGCGGCGCGGTCGCGATGGCGCGCCGCAAGGTCGTCGTCAAGCGGCTGAACTCGGTGCAGAACTTCGGCGCGATGGACGTGCTGTGCACCGACAAGACCGGCACGCTCACGCAGGACAAGATCATCCTCGAACATCACCTCGACCTGTCCGGCCACAAGAACGAGGACATCCTGCGGCTCGGCTGGCTGAACAGCTTCCACCAGAGCGGCCAGAAGAACCTGATCGACATCGCGGTCGTCGCGCGCGCCGACGAGATCGGCGAACGCGTGAAGCCGCAGGGTTACAAGAAGATCGACGAACTGCCGTTCGACTTCGTGCGGCGCCGCCTGTCGGTCGTCGTCGAGGATACGCGCGGCACGCATCTGCTGATCTGCAAGGGCGCGGTCGAGGAAATGCTGGCGGTGTCGACGCACGTGCAGGATGAAGACGGCGTACGCCCGCTCGACTACGTGGCCCGCAAGCGGCTGCTCGAACAGGCCACCGCGTACAACGAGGACGGCTTCCGCGTGCTCGTGCTCGCCACACGCACGATCCCGCGCGGCGACGAGCGTGCGCAATACCGCACCGCCGACGAACACGATCTCGTCGTGCGCGGCTTCCTGACCTTCCTCGATCCGCCGAAGGAGTCGGCCGCGCCGGCGCTCGCCGCGCTGCGCGAGAACGGTGTCGCGGTGAAGGTGCTGACGGGCGACAACCCGACCGTCACGATGAAGGTGTGCCGCCAGGTCGGCCTCGAACCCGGCAAACCGATGCTCGGTACGGAAATCGAAGCGCTCGACGACGACACGCTCGCCAAGGTCGTCGAACGCACGACCGTGTTCGCGAAGCTCACGCCGCTGCAGAAGGCGCGCATCGTCAAGGCGCTGCAGGCGAACGGTCACACCGTCGGCTTCCTCGGCGACGGCATCAACGATGCGCCCGCGCTGCGCGACGCCGACGTCGGCATCTCGGTCGACAGCGGCGCCGACATCGCGAAGGAAACCGCCGACATCATCCTGCTCGAAAAGAGCCTGATGGTGCTGGAGGAAGGCGTGATCAAGGGCCGCGAGACGTTCGGCAACATCCTGAAGTACCTGAACATGACGGCCAGCTCCAACTTCGGCAACGTGTTCTCGGTGCTGGTCGCCAGCGCGTTCCTGCCGTGGGAGCCGATGCTCGCGACGCAACTGCTCGTGCTGAACCTGATCTACGACACGTCGCAGATGCTGCTGCCGTGGGACAAGATGGACCCCGAGTTCCTGAAGAAGCCGCGCAAGTGGGAAGCCGGCAACATCAGCCGCTTCATGCTGTGGGTCGGGCCCACGTCGTCGGTATTCGACATCACGACGTACATCCTGATGTGGACGGTGTTCGGTGCGGGCGCGCTGTATCACCTGAACGGCGGCGCGAGCGGCCAGATCGTGATGAACTCGGGCTGGTTCATCGAGAGCCTCGTGTCGCAGACGCTCGTCGTGCACCTGCTGCGCACGCAGAAGATCCCGTTCCTGCAGAGCACGGCGTCGCTGCCGGTGCTGCTGTCGACCTTCACCGCGATCGCGATCGGCTGCTGGCTGCCGTTCTCGCCGTTCGCGGAGGCGATCGGCTTCATGCACCTGCCGGGCACCTACTGGCTGTGGCTCGCCGCGACGATGGTCGGCTACATCGTGCTTGCGCAGATCGTCAAGACGATCTACGTGCGCCGCTACAAGCAGTGGTTCTGATCGCGCTCGGATGACGATGCGCCGGCCCGTGCGCCACCCGCACGGGTCGCCCCCCGATCTGCCGTCGTTCGGCGATGAACGGGCCGCCTCGGCGGCCCGTTTTTTCATTCAGCGGGCATCGTTCGCGCCGAACAGCTGCGCGCACACCGCGCGCCCCTCGCCGGTCAGCGCGGCACTGCCGGTCCCGTCTTCGTTCAGCGTCGTCGCGCTCAGGCCGGCGGCGTCGAGTTGCGTCAACACGCGGCGCAGCGTGCTCATCGGCAATTGCGCGCGCTTCGCGATCTTCGGCAGCGACCATGGCTTGCCGGCCGGACCGCTGGCGGCTTCGTTCAGCGTCGCGAGCGTGGCGACGAGCGCGGGATCGAGCGGGGATTCGTCGGATTCTGAAGTCATCGGTTCGGGTTCGTCGGCCGGCGTCGCGCCGGCATGCAGGAAGAAAGCGATCGCGGACACTATACGCCGCGTCACGCCCCCTTGAGCGCCGCGCGCATGAACGACACGAAACGCGTGGTGACGGGATCGTCGCGATCGGACCGCCACGCGAGCCCCACGCGCCACTTCGCGTCCCGGCCGTCGAGCGGCAGCACCGTCGCGTCGCGCAACAGGTACTGCGCGCTCGACGGGATGAACGCGACACCACCGCCGGCCGCGACCGACGTCAGCACCGATTGCACGTCCTCCGCCTGCTGCATCACGTGCGGCACGAAGCGCCGCGCGACGCACCATCGGTCGATCTGCGCGGCCAGCCCGGGACCACGCGCACGCTGCAGCGCGATGAAGCCGATCTCGTTGAGCACGTCGAGGTCGGCCGGCACGCGCTTGAAGCCGAGATGCGGCGGTACCGCGAGCGCGAGCGCTTCGTCGATCACCTTGAACGACGACAAGCCTTCGTCGGAAGGCAGGCGCAGGAAACCGGCGTCGAGCTTGCCGGTGCGCAGCCGGCGCGTCTGTTCGGACGACGACAGGTCGCTCAGCGTCACCGCGATACCCGGATTGCAACGGCGGAATTCGGCGATCAGTTTCGGCACGAGCGTCAGCACGGACAGGCAGATGCCGAGCCGCAAATGCCCGCGCTGCCCGCTGGTCGCTTCCCGCGCACGCGCCAGGATTTCGTCGGCATCGCGCACGAGCGCCTGCGCGTCGGGCAGAAAGCGTTCGCCGAACGGCGTCAGCTCCGCGCCATGCCGACCGCGCTCGAACAGCTTGCCGCCGAGGCTCGCCTCGAGCGCGCCGATCTGCTTGCTGAGCGCAGGCTGACTCATGTGCAGCGCATCGGCCGCACGGCTGAAATGGCACAGCTCGGTGACCGTCAGGAATGTGCGCAGCAGTTTCAGTTCCATTCTTTAACGGAATCGTAACGATCGAAATATTCATTTTACCGATCGAATGCAATGGCGTTCAATACGGACATGCCCTTTCCCGAATTCACGTTCATGTCCCTCGATCCAGCGGCCGACTGCGTGGCCGAGCCATCATGCGATGTCGCGGGTGCAAACGCTCGCGCAGTGGCCGCCGAGACCCGCGCACCGAAGCGTCGTGCCGAGCGCACGGACGGGCGCAGCCGCCGCTTTCGCTTCGGCGATGCCCTGGAAGACGCGCCGCCACGCGCGGTGACCGGTTCGATCGCGATCAGTTTTGCGGTCGTGTCGCGGCGGAACTGGCCGCGCTGAACCGCGTGGCTGCGCGCCTTTCACCCCACACCCACCGCGGCCCGACAGCGCGAAAACGACCGAAATCCTCCCGTATCACGCGTCAATGCGCGTCATCCCATCGTCATCGCCCCGCGATCGACCGTATAATTTCCCGCACCCGCTGACCGCCCACGCATTCCGCGCAGCCGCATCGCGCGTGAAAAGGAGACTTTCGCTTGACCGGCCTCATCGCGCGCCTGCCTCGCGCCCGGACCACCCTGATCCTCGCCCTGTCGTTCCTGCTGCTCGCGTTCGCCGCGAATGCGTCCGCGCAACGCGTACAACCGCATCGCGCCGCCCATGTGCAACCGCATGCCCATACGAAGGCCGTCAAGAAGAAACCCCATCGCAAGAAAAAGGCCGTCAAGCATCGTCGCTCGCGCGTGACGCATCAGGCGGCCAAACGCCACGCGGCGCCCGCGCCGCAGCAGCGGCGCGCGAAACGCACGGCCGCCGTGCGGCCGCGCCCGCCCGCGAAGCCGAAGCTGCTCGCCAGTTGCGGCTATACGCCGCGCGCGGTCGGTTCGCTGCATTCGCGCGCGGCCTACGTGCTCGACGTCGATTCCGGCACCCCGCTGCTGGCGCGCAACGCGCGTACCGTCCGGCCGATCGCATCGATCTCGAAACTGATGACGGCCGTCGTCGCGCGCGACGCCGATCGTCCGCTGAACGGCGTGCTGCGCGTGACCGCGCGCGATCGCGACACGATCAAGTTCACCGGTTCGCGGCTGCAGGTCGGCTCGGAACTGTCGCGCCGCGAGATGTTCCATATCGCGCTGATGTCGTCGGAGAACCGCGCGGCCGCCGCGCTGAGCCGCGACTATCCGGGCGGGCGCGTCGCGTTCGTCAAGGCGATGAACCGCGAAGCACGTCGGCTCGGCATGCGGCATACGCACTTCCGCGAGCCCACCGGCCTGTCGCCGCACAACGTATCGACCGCGGAAGATCTCGCGCGGCTCGTCGGCGCGGCCGCGCAGGATCCGTTGATCCGCTATTTCTCGACCGATCTGTCGACCACCGTGCGCCCCGGCGACGGCGAACTCGTGTACGTGAATTCCGACCCGCTCGTGCGCTACCGCCGCCTGCCGATCCGGCTGCAGAAAACCGGCTTCATCAACGAATCGGGGCACGGCGTCGTGATGCGCATGCGCGTGAAAGGCCGCCGCGAAACGGTCGTGCTGCTCGGTGCGCCGACGCGCGCCGGCGTATCGAGCGACGCCATCCGGATCCATCGCTGGCTGTCCTGTTCGATCCGGTAAACACACGCAGGCAGCCGGCGCATTCACGCCAGGGGAGCGACGCCATGCAGGACGAATACCGCTTCAACGCATTCGGTCGGCTGCTCGCCGTCGTGCGCATGGACGGCCGCTGGGCCGTGTTCGATCTCGGCGCCGAAGGCAAGCGACGCCCGGCCAATCTGCAGATTCCGTCCGCGCTCGCCGCGGACGAACTCGGCCAGTATCTCGGCGATCTGCTGCACGAAAACGCGACCCCGCGCTACAGCGAAGTCGTACCGGTCGCGCATCGGCGTACGTAATCGCGTGCCGGACGGCGTCGCCAAGCGGCGATCAATTCGACAGTTAAACTTGCAAGTTTAACTGTCTTATTCTATGATTCGCCGCATGAACCCGCCACGCAAACCCGGCGTTTCCGCCGACGCCGTCGCCGCCGACCTGACCCTCGCGGTCGGCCAGCTCATCCGCCGGCTGCGCTCCGAGATCGATTCCGAAGGGCTGGGCATGTCCCAGACGAGCGCACTCGCACGGCTTCACCGGCACGGGCCGATGACGACTGCCGATCTCGCGCGCGCCGAAGCGATGAAGCCGCAGTCGATGAAGGCGATCCTCGCGAGCCTCGAGGAAGACGCGCTCGTCGAGCGCGAACCGCACCCGACCGACGGCCGTCAGATCCTGTTCAAACTCACCGCCGCCGGCCTCGACGCACGACACAAGCGCAACGCCGCGAAAAACAAGTGGCTCGGCGCCGCGATCGAGAAGCTCGATCCGCACGACATCGACACGCTCGCCGCCGCCATCCCGCTGATCCGCCGCATCGGCGAGCAATGAACCCGGCCGGCGCGCGACGCGGCATGCGCGCGCACGGCTTTCCCCGCCCTGTCCCCGGAGCCCCATCATGAGCGCAACCCGTCTCGACACGAACACGGCGCTGGTCGTCATCGACCTGCAGAAAGGCATCGTCGCCCTCCCCACCGCGCACCCGGTCGCACCGGTGATCGCCCGCACCCGCGAACTGCTCGACGCGTTCCGCAGCCGCGGCCTGCCGGTCGTGCTGGTCAACGTCGCGGGCGGCGCACCGGGCCGCACCGAACAAGCGCCACGCACGGCGCAGCTTCCGGCCGACTGGACCGAACTCGTGCCCGAGCTGAACCGCCAGCCGACCGACCACGTCGTGACGAAGCAGACCTGGGGCGCTTTCACCGGCACCGGTCTCGACGCGCACCTGAAGGCAGCCGGCGTCACGCAGATCGTGCTGACCGGCGTCGCGACCAGCATCGGCGTCGAATCGACCGCGCGGCAGGCGCACGAACTCGGCTACAACGTGACGCTCGCCGTCGACGCGATGACCGACCTCAACGCGGACGCGCACGTCAACAGCGTCGAGCGGCTGTTCCCGCGTCTCGGCGAAACGGGCACGACGCAGGACATCGTCGCGCTGCTCGACCGGCGCGGCGCGTGAGCGACAAGCGCATCCGGCCGGCGCCGGGCCACGCGGCCGGCCGGCTCAATCCGTCGATCTGGAAAGTCGGCGCGGTCGCGACGCTCGGCTCGCTGCTGTCGCAACTCGATGCGACGATCGTCAACGTGTCGCTGTCGAGCCTCGCGACCGACCTGCATGCCAGCCTGTCGACGATCCAGTGGGTGACGAGCGGCTACCTGCTCGCGCTGACGCTGGTGCTGCCGCTGAACGGCTGGCTCGTCGACCGCATCGGTGCGAAGGCGCTGTATCTGTGGTGCTTCTCGGCGTTCACGCTCACGTCGGCGCTGTGCGGGCTCGCGTGGTCCGCGCCGTCGCTGATCGCGTTTCGCGTGTTGCAAGGCGTCAGCGGCGGCCTGCTCGCGCCGATGGCGCAGATGATGATCGCGCGCGTCGCCGGCCAGCAGATGGCGCGCGCAATCGGCTACGCGGCGGTGCCGGTACTGCTCGCGCCGATCCTCGGCCCGGTCGTGGCCGGCGCGATCCTGCAGCACACGTCGTGGCGCTGGCTGTTTCTGGTGAACCTGCCCGTCGGCGCGCTCGCGCTCGCACTGGCCGCGCGGTTCCTGCCTGGCGACCAAGACGATGCGCCGCGGCGCGAACTCGACTGGCTCGGCCTCGCGTTGCTGTCGCCGGCGCTCGTGCTGTTTCTGTACGGCGTCGAGCGGATCGGCTCGACGCTCGGCATCGCGGCGGTCGCAAGCTCGGCGCTGCTGCTCATCGCGTTCCTGCGCTTCGAGCGCCGCCAGCGCGAACGTGCGCTGATCGACCTCGCGCTGTTTCGCTCGCGCGTATTCGGCGCGGCAGCGAGCACGCAATTCCTGTCGAACGGCGCGATGTATGCAGGCCAGATGCTGATTCCCGTGTTCCTGATCCAGGCGTGCGGGCGCTCGCCGGGAGAGATGGGCTGGCTGCTCGCGCCGCTCGGGCTCGGCATGCTCGTCACCTATCCGTCGATGGGCGCGCTGACGAACCGGTTCGGCGTGCGTCGGCTGGCCGCCGCCGGGGCATTGCTCGCACTCGTCGCCACGCTGCCGTTCGTCTTCATCGCGCTGACCGGGTACGATCCGCTCGTGCTCGTACCGGCGCTGTTTCTGCGCGGCATGGGCCAGAGCGCGATCGGCGCGCCGTCGATCGCCGCCGCGTATGCGTCGGTCGAGCGCCGCAACCTGCCGATGGCGACCACGTCGCTCAATATCGTGCAGCGGCTCGGCGGCCCGACGTTCACGACGCTGTGCACGCTGTTTCTCGCGTGGCGGCTGCAGGCCGAATCGGCGAGGGCCGGCGGCACGCAGGCCGTCGCCTATGCGTGGGCGTTCGGCCTGCTGTGCGCGCTGCATGCGGCAAGCTTCGTGACGACGCTGCGGCTGCCGTTGCGATCGTCCCGCGCAGGCGGCGGCGACTGACCTCGATATCCTGCCGGCCGGCGGCGGCCTGCCCGTCCTGCCGAATTTCTCGATCAACCTGCATGTGCCGCGCGGCCAGCACACGCCGGCCGCGGCGGAACTGGCCCGCTGCCTGCGCAACGGTTTCGCGCGCCTGCGCGCGCTCGCGTAGCGCCGCATCGCGCTACACCGTGCCCGGCTCCTGCGGCGCGGGTGTCGTACCGGCCGCCTCCAGCGCCTGATGCAGCGTGGCAAAGATGCACGTCGCGCCGACCACCTCGGTGATCCCGTGACGATCCATGTCCGCGCGCAGATAACGGTTCACGCGCCCGAACAGCACGCCGATCCCGCGCGCATGCAGCGACCTGACGAGATCGGTCAAGGTCCGCGCGGCCGAATAGTCGACGTCGGTGATCGCACCCGCATCGACGACGAACCAGCGCGGCGGGACGGGCGCCGCCTCGACGAGCTCGGTCACTTCGGCAGCGAACCGGTGATCGTTCGCGAAGAACAGGTCGGCGCCGAACCGGTAGACGATCAATCCGGGCGCCGTCATCGCGCCGCGCCGGGTCGGCACCGGCTGCCACCGGCCGTTGCCGGCGACAGGTTCGAGCACCATCGTATGCGGCTGGTAGCTGTGGCGCACGTGCCGCATCAGCGACAGCGCGACGGCCAGCAGGATGCCCTGCTCGACGCCGACCGTCACGACGGCCGCGGCCGTGATCAGCGCGAGCGTGAATTCGCCGGGGCTTTCCTCGCGGATCGCCGCGAGACTGCGCACGTTGATCAGCCCGAGCGCGATCGTGAACACGATGCCGGCCAGCACCGCATGCGGCAGATACTGCAAATACGGACTGAAGAACAGCAGCACGACGGCGACGACGACGGCGAACGCGAGATGCCCGATCTGGCTGCGCACGCCCGCGCCGTCGGCCATCGCCGTTTGCGTCGGGCTGCCGTTGACGACGAACGCACCGCCGAGCGCCGCCGCCGCGTTCGCGGCCGCGAGCCCGAGGATGTCGGCGTTGGTGTCGACGTCCTCGCCGTACTGCTGCGCGAATACGCGCGCGGCGGCCGCGCTCTGCGCGATGATCATCACGAAGCACGAAGCGGCAACCGGCACGAGATCGAGAAACTGCTGCCACGTGACGGACGGCCAGCGCAGCGGCGGCAGCCCGCCCGCCACGGGCCCCAGCACCGCGATGCCGTGCGCGGCGAAGCCGAACGCAGCGCTCGCGGCGATGCTGCCCACGACCGCGATCATCGGCATCGGCACGCGCGGCAAGAACCGCTTGCACGCGAGAATCGCGACGACGACGAGCGCCGCGAGCGCGAGCGTCGGCCGGTGCGTGTGAGCCAGGTGCGTGACGACGTAGTCGAGTTGCGCGAGGCTGCGCGACGCCGGGTACGGCACGGCGAGGCCGAACATGTCGCCGAGCATCGCGATCGACACCTGCACGCCGACGCCGGCGAGAAAACCGACCAGCACCGTGCGCGACAGGAAATCGGCGAGAAAGCCGAGCTTGAAGATGCGCGCGAGCAGCAGCATCGCGGCGGTCAGCAACGCGACCATGCCGGCCAGCGCCGCATAGTCGGCGCTGCCGGCCGGCGCCATCGACGACAGCCGGCTCGCGAAAATCGTCGCGGTCGCGGAGTCGGCGGCGACCACGAGATGGCGCGACGCGCCGAAGCACGCGAATGCAACGAGCGGCAGGAACACCGTGTAGAGCCCGGTGACGGCCGGCATGCCGGCGATGCGCGCGTAGCCGAGCACCTGCGGGATATCCATCGACGCGAGCGAAATGCCCGCGACGATGTCGCGTATCGCCGCCGCGCGGCGGATCGGAAGGAGGCCTTTCAGCAGCCGCACGCGTGACGGACGGCTTTCGTTGGAATCTGGCATGCGTGAAATGCGTGAGGTCGAAATGACGAGGCCGCGAACGGGTGCGCGACGGTGTCGCGTGTCGCTCACCGTCGCCGGACCGGCCGCGCACCAACGCGAACGACGCACCGACGACGCGTGTGACGTCCGCATGATTGCATGGATCGGCTATCGCGCGCATCGAAGCGCAACAGCCGGCCGTCGCGGCTTCCGGACGATCGCGCCCCGTGAACGACACGTCCGGCGCCCTGCTCGCACACCGGCTTGCGGTGACGTCGATTCGCCGCTCGTCTTCACCTTGATAGAGAGGATACCTGCACAAAGGTGAGCCGATTCGGGAGCCGATCGCCCGCCTTCGCGGCACGCCTCCGGAACCCGATGGCACAATCACGGTCCCTTTCATGTGCCCTTCACCGGGCGCGCGCCGCGTCGCGGCGCCGATTCAACGCACAAGAAGGCCCCAGTCTGCTCCTATGACCCTGAACGAATCCTGGTTGACGCCGCTCGTCGGCATCCTCGTCCTGCTCGCCGCCGCCGGCGCGATCACCGCCGTCGTGCATTTCCTGCTGTTTCGCGTGGTCGCGCGACTCGCGCGGCTGTCCGCCACGCGCGTCGACGACGCGCTGTTCGAATTCGGCGCCTTCAAATGGCTGAACCGCATCGTGCCGTTCGTCGTGATCAAGCTCGGGCTCGGCGCGGTGCCCGGCATTCCGGGCCTGGCCGCGCAGGTCGTCGACAAGGTGCTGTTCGCGCTGATCGTGTTCCTCGTGACGATGACCATCAGCGCGACGCTGTCCGCGCTCGAACACACGCACCGCACGTCCCGGCGCGACCAGCCGCGCCTGTCGCTGAAAGGCGCGATGCAGCTCGTCAAGCTCGTGATGTTCATCACGGCCGCGCTCGTCGTGATCGGTGATGCGACCGGCAAGCAGATCGGCCTGCTGCTGTCCGGCATCGGCGCGATGTCGGCGGTGCTGATGCTGATCTTCAAGGACACGCTGCTCGGCCTCGTCGCCGGCGTGCAGCTGTCGTCGAACGACATGCTGCGGATCGGCGACTGGATCACGATGCCGTCGGCCGGCGCGGACGGCACGGTGATCGACATCACGCTGAACACCGTCAAGGTCGCGAACTTCGATCACACGATCATCACGGTGCCGACGTGGAAGCTGATCACCGAGAGCTACCAGAACTGGCGCGGGATGACCGAGGCGGGCGGCCGCCGCATCAAGCGCGCGCTGTTCATCGATGCGACGAGCGTGCGCTTTCTGTCGAACGACGAGATCGAACGTCTCGAACGCCTGACGCTGCTGAAGGTTTATCTCGAAGACAAGGTCGATGCGATCGCGCAATGGAACGGCACGCTGGGTGCGGCCGGCGACTGCCCGGCGAACCGCCGCCAGCTGACCAATCTCGGCACGTTCCGCGCATACGTCGCGAACTACCTGAAGGGCCATCCGCGCATCCGCCGCGACATGACGAACATGGCGCGGCAACTGCCGCTCACGGCCGAAGGCATTCCGCTCGAACTGTACTGCTTCACCGATACGACGACGTGGGTCGACTACGAGACCATCCAGGCCGACCTGTTCGACCACCTGATCGCGGTGCTGCCGGAGTTCGGGCTGCGCGTCTACCAGCATCCGTCGGGCTTCGACATGCGGCAGATGGTCGACACCGCGCAAGCCGGGCTACAGGAGCCACGCGCGGCCTGATACCGGCGCCCGGCGGCCGGCCGCCGGGCGGCCGCGCTCACCGCGCCGCGCACTCCGACGCGAGCCGCCCCAGCACCTTCAGCGCGTCCTCGATCTGCCGCGACCACGGGTAGCTGTAATTGAGCCGGATGAAATGCCGGTAATCGGTGCCGGCCGAGAACATGTGTCCGGGCCCGACCGTGATCCGCTGCGCGAGCGCCAGCGAATACAGCTTCATCGCGTCGACCTGCGGCGGCAGCTCGACCCACAGCACGTACCCGCCCTGCGGCTGCGACAGCCGCGTGCCTTCCGGGAAGAAACGCCGCACCATCGCGCTCATCAGGCTCGCCTGCTGCGCATACTGCTTGCGCATGCGCCGCAGGTGAAAGTCGTAGCCGTCGTATTTCAGGTACTCGGCGATCGCGAGTTGCTCGATCGCGGGCGTCGCGAGCGTATTCAGGAATTTCAGCTTCTCGACCTGGTCGCGGTAGCGGCCCGGCATCGCCCAGCCGATCCGGTAGCGCGGCGACAGGCTCTTCGTGAACGACGCGCAATGCAGCACCAGCCCGTCGCGATCGAACGACTTCAGCGCGCTCGGCGCCGTGTCGCCGAAGTGCAGCTCGTGATAGACGTCGCTCTCGATCGCCGGCACGCCGTGCTTCGCGAGCAGTTCGACCAGCGCGCGCTTACGCGCATCGGGCATCTGGAAGCCGAGTGGATTCTGGAAGTTCGGCATCACCATGCACGCCGCGATGCGCTCGCTCGCGAGAATCCGCCCGAGCGCGTCGAGATCGATGCCGTCGCCCGGATGCGTCGCGACTTCCAGCGCACGCATGCCCATCCGCTCGATCGCGTGCAGCATCGCGTAGAAGGTCGGCGACTCCACCGCGATCGTGTCGCCCGGTTTCGCGACCGCCTGCAGGCACAGGTTGATCGCCTCGGTCGCGCCGATCGTCATCACGATCTCGCCGGGCTCGACCGCGACTCCGCGCTCCGCATAGCGCCGCGCGATCTGGCGGATCAGCTCCTGGTTGCCGGGCGGCAGGTCGTCGATCACGCCCCAGCGCGTGCGGCGCCGCCCGATCGCCTGCGCATAGCGCGCGAGGCGCTGCACCGGAAACTGCGACGCGTCGGGATACGGCGAGCCGAGCGGCACCGCGTCGTCGCGCGCGATCGAGCGCAGCGTCGACAGCACGAGCCGGCTCACGTCCACGGCCGACGGCTCGGCGGCCGGCGCGGAGACATGCAATTCCGCCTCGGCCGGCGCCACGGCGCGCGCCCGCACGAAATAGCCCGACTGCGGCCGGCTTTCGATCAGGCCGCGGCTTTCGAGCACGAGGTACGCGCGCAGCACGGTCGTGACGCTGAGCTGCTGCTGCCGGCTCGCCTGACGCACCGACGGAATCCGCTCGCCGGGCCGGTATACGCCCCGCTCGATCTGCGCCTGGAGATCGTCGGCCAGTTGTTCGTAACGCTTCACGCGCCTCCCTTTCAGCTTCCCTTCAGCAACACAGTTGCGATCCGCACTGTATGAATGGCCGAAACTGTACTCTTTTTTGAAGTGAACAGGTGTACACACAGCGGGACGGGTGCCGCGCGTACTCTGCACGCATCGACCCCGACACCCGCATCATGAAAAAGAAATCCGCCACCGCGCGCATCGAACCGTACACCCACCCGGCCGCCGGCTGGGGCGCGCTGAAAGCCGTCACGATCAACCTGATCAAGGAAAAGGTCGCCGGCGGCAACTACCGCACGCTGCTGCGCCAGAACCAGCCGGACGGCTTCGACTGCCCGGGCTGCGCGTGGCCCGACCGCCAGCACGCGTCGACGTTCGAATTCTGCGAGAACGGCGTGAAGGCCGTGGCCGCTGAAGCGACGAGCAAGCGCGTGACGCCCGACTTCTTCGCCGCGCACACGGTGACCGAACTGCTCGAACAGTCGGATTTCGAGCTCGAACAGCACGGCCGGCTCACCGATCCGATGGTGTACGACGCGCGGACCGACCGCTACGTGCCGATCGCGTGGGACGACGCGTTCGAACTGATCGCCCGCCACCTGCGCGCGCTGCCCGACCCGAACCAGGCCGCGTTCTACACGTCCGGCCGCGCCAGCAACGAGGCCGCGTTCCTGTATCAATTGTTCGTGCGGCGGTACGGCACCAACAACTTCCCCGACTGCTCGAACATGTGCCACGAGGCGACGAGCCGCGGGCTGCCTGCGTCGGTCGGGGTCGGCAAGGGCACCGTCACGCTCGACGATTTCGAGCATGCGGACACGCTGCTGATCTTCGGCCAGAACCCCGCGACCAACCACCCGCGGATGATGGGCGAGCTGCGCGAATGCGCGAAGCGCGGCGCGACGATCGTGTCGATCAACCCGCTGAAGGAGCGCGGCCTCGAACGCTTCGCCGATCCGCAAAGCCCGCTGGAGATGCTGACGATGTCGGGCACCAGGATCGCATCGACGTTCATCCAGCCGACGCTCGGCGGCGATTTCGCGCTGATCAAGGGAATGGCCAAGCGCGTGCTCGAACTCGACGACGACGCGCGCGCCGCCGGTGCGCCGCGCGTCATCGACACCGCGTTCATCGGCGAGCACACGGCCGGCTTCGACGCGTTCGCCGACGACCTGCGCGCCGAAAGCTGGTCCGCGCTGACGGCCGAAAGCGGCGTGCCGTACGAGCAGATCGACGCGCTCGCGCGGCTCTATGCGCGCAGCGAACGCGTGATCGCGACGTGGGGGATGGGCATCACGCAGCACAAGCATTCGGTCGCGACGGTGCAGATGCTGACCAACCTGATGCTGATGCGCGGCAACATCGGCCGCCCCGGCGCCGGCCTGTGCCCGGTGCGCGGCCATTCGAACGTGCAGGGCAACCGCACGGTCGGCATCGAGGAAAAGCCGTCGCAGGCGTTCCTCGACCGGCTCGGCCACGTGTTCGACTTCGAACCGCCGCGCCATCACGGCTACGACGTCGTCGAGACGATCGAAGCGATGCTCGACGGCCGCGTGAAGGTGCTGATCGGCCTCGGCGGCAACTTCGCGATGGCGACGCCCGACACGCCGCGCACGTGGGAAGGCATGCGCCGCTGCGAACTGTCGGTGCACATCACGACGAAGCTGAACCGCAGTCACCTGATCCACGGCCGCGACGCGCTGATCCTGCCGACGCTCGGCCGCACCGAGATCGACCTGCAGGACGACGTCGCGCAAGGCGTGACGGTCGAGGACTCGATGAGCATGGTCCACGTGTCGTACGGGATGAACAAGCCGGCTTCGCCGAACCTGATGTCGGAGCCCGCGATCGTCGCGCACATGGCGCACGCGCTGTTCGGCAGCGACACGATCGACTGGCTCGCGTACAAGGACGACTACGCGAAGATCCGCGATGCGATCGAGGCGACGCTCGACGGCTTCTACGACTACAACACGCGCATCGCGCGGCCGGGCGGCTTTCACCTGCGCGTGGCGTCGCGCGACCGCGAATGGCTCACGCCGACGGGCAAGGCGAATTTCATCGCGCACGCGCTGCCGACCGACACGCCGATCCAGCGTGCCCGCGCGCTGCACGGCGACCGGCTGATGACGCTGATGACGACGCGCTCGCACGACCAGTACAACACGACCGTCTACGGACTCGACGACCGCTATCGCGGCGTGTTCGGCCAGCGCCGCGTGGTGTTCGTCAACCGCGACGATCTCGCGATGCTCGGCCTGAAGGCCGGCGAATGGGTCGACATGGAAACCGTGTGGCACGACGGCATCGAGCGGCGCGCGGACGGCTTCCTGCTCGTCGAGTATGACATCCCGCGCGGCTGTATCGGCGCGTACTACCCGGAAACCAACCCGCTCGTGCCGCTCGACAGCGTCGGCGACGTGTGCAACACGCCGACGTCGAAGTCGGTGCCCGTGTTGCTGCATCGCGCGGCCGCGCCGGCGTCGATCGCCGCCTGACGGAGCACGACGATGATCGTTCGTCCGCGCGAACACTGGCTGCGGATGCTGCTCGTCTGGAACGGCTCGGTGCTGCCGACCATCCTGCCGCAACTCGTGCTGACGCTCGCGATCAGCCTCGTCGCCGTGTGGGGCGGCGGCCGCGTGCTCGGCGAGAAGGTGCCGCTGAATCCGACGCCGTTCACGCTGATCGGCCTGACGCTCGCGATCTTCGCCGGGTTTCGCAACAACGCCAGCTACGAACGCTATCGCGAGGGCCGGCAGCTGTGGGGCGGCGTGCTGACCGCCACGCGCACGCTGGTGTCGCAGGCGCTCTGCTACGGCGCGGTCGACCATGACGACGCATCGCGCCGCGCGTTCGTGCGCACGGTCGTCGCATTCGTCTACACGCTCAAGCATCAGCTGCGCGGCACCGATCCGGCCGCGGACCTGCGCGGGCTGCTCGACGGCGCGACCTATACGCGCGTCGCCGCTGCCCGGTTTCGTCCGGTCGTCGTCGTGCACGCGCTGCGCGAAGCGTTCGCCGCGCGCGCCGATGCGGGCCAGCTCGCCGACACGCGGCTGTGGATGCTCGATGCGCGCCTCGACAATCTCGTCGCGATGGTGAGCGGCTGCGAGCGCATCGCATCGACGCCGATTCCGTTTTCATACGACGTGCTGCTGCACCGGACCATCTACGCATATTGCGTGTTGTTGCCGTTCGGCCTCGTCGATTCGATCGGCGCGGCGACACCTTTTGTAACAGTTTTCGTCGCCTATACGCTGATCGCGCTCGACGCGATCGCGCATGCGATCGCCGAACCGTTCGGTGACGGGCCGAACCATCTCGCGCTCGATGCGATGACGCGGCAGATCGAGCGCACGCTGCTCGAACTGAACCGCGAGCCGCTGCCGGCCGAGGTGACGCCCGGCCCGTCGTACCGCCTCACCTGACCGGCCGCCCCGCCCGATCGCGGCCGGCCAGGAAGTCGCCATGCTCGGCGGCCGCATCCGCGATCCGCCGCAGCAGGACCACGCCATTCAGCAACGCATGCGCGGCGTCGCCGTCGCGCGCGGCCACGCGACGGCGCAACAGGCGGGCCGCCGCGTCGCAGCTCCGTTCGAGCCGCGCGAAATCCGCCCGCGCAACGCGCTCGCGCACCGCCGCCGCCGCGCGGCGCGCGGCCGGTTCCCGCGTGGCCAGTTCAGCGAGCGCCAGCAGGCTGTCGCCGATTCCCCAGATCGCGAGCAGATCGCGCATGTCGTGCTCGATCTGCGTCTGCGGCACGCTGCCCGCGAACCCGAGCTCGCGCGCGAGCCGGTCGGCCGTGCGGCTCAGCCACGCGCTCGCCGACCACGCCCGCGGATCGCGCGCGATCCGCACCAGATCGCGGCGCACCGCGCGATGCAGGCGTCGCCGGCTCGTGCCGGGATCACCCGGAAACACCAGCGCGAACACCAGCGCACCGAACGCGATGCCGAGCAGCGTCGCGAGCGCGCTGTTCAGGAACGCGGCGTCGCCGATGCGCGCCGTGTTGTTCGGCGACGTGAAATTCCAGAAGAAGATCGAGAACGCGCTGCCCATCGCGGCCGTGCGCGGATGGCGTATCGCCAGGCCGGTGCCGATCAGGAACACGCCGAGGATGTAGGCCAGCATCTCGAAGCCCGACACCGCGGGCAGCAGCGCGAAGTTGCAGACGACGCCCGCGACCGCCGCGCATGCCGTGCCTTTCATGAAACCGACGATCGCGCGCACCGAATTGGGGCGTGTCGAGAACAGTGCGCTCACCACCGCCGTGATCGCGACGAACCCGCCGCCCGCCGGCCACGCGGTGAAGATCCAGATCGCCGACGCGGCCAGCACCGCGATGAACGCGCGGACGCCGTTGTGACACGCGAGCACCGGATCGCGGTGGAACGCATAGCGCACGCGTGCAGGCGGCGGCACCGGCCGCTCGAGCAATGCCTGGCTCGCGAATGCGCGGTCGAAGCCGCCGAGCAGCGCCGACAGCCGGTCGAGCGTGAGCAGGCGCGACGTGTCGGTGCCGGCCGGCACGGCCACTTCGACCCGCAGGGCGGCGTCCACCCGTACGCGCAGCGCCGCCATCTCGTGCCCCGCGTCGCCCGACACGGCGACCCGGTCGAGCACGCCTGCCGCCTCGTCGACGAGCGGCTCCGGCGCACCGCCGGCGCGCGCCGCATGCTCGCGGATCGCCTGCCCGGCAGCCTGCGCGGCGAGCACACCGAGCGCCGCCACGCGCAGATGGCCGATCATGTTGCGCACCGGCGGCGCGCCGGCCGCCGCGTATTCGGCCGCCGTGTCGAGTTCGAGCGCGTCCGCGAACAGCCGGTGCACGGCCGCGTCGTTCGGCTCGCGGCGCAGCGCGCCCGCGCCGACCGCCACCGCGCGGTCGAGATAGCGCGCGAGCCGCGTGCGGACGTCCTTCAGCGGCGCGCCTGGTGCGAAGACCGTTTCAAACAGCGCACCGCACAGGATGCCGACCACCACGTACAGAAACCGCGCGACCGCGATATCGAACGCATGCAGCGGCGCCGATACCGCGTCCATCGCGACGATCGCGGCCGTATAGCCCGCGAGCACCGCCGCATACGCACGAAAATTCCGCTGGAACGTCGCGATGCCCGCGCACAGGCCGATCCACGCGGCGAGCGCGGGCAGGAACAATTGCGGCGTCTGCTCGAATGCGCTGGTCAGCGCGAGCGCCACGGTCGCCCCGATCGCGGTGCCGAGAATCCGGTACTGACTCTTCGACAGCCCCATCCCGCGGCTGCCCTGCGCGACGATCCACACGGTCGAGGCGGCCCAGATCGGATCGTCGAGATTCATGCGGAACGCGATATAGAGCGCGAGCAACGACGCGGCGGTATTGCGTAATGCGAAGCCGAGCGCGCCCGGCGGCAAGGTGGGCCACGCATCGCGCAGCGCGGCGCGCACGGCCGCGATCGGCGGCAGGCCGGGGACGGAAAATTTCATGCGTCGAGCATACGAGCGTGCGACGCGCGCCACTACCGGCCGAAACGGAATGCGGTATTGCAGCGCACGGAATAATCTGGACAACTGACATGAAAATGCAGTGGCAGGACCGACAACGGTAAGATGCGCGCAGGTTGAACACGTAACCAATTTGTATGGACCTCGATAGCATCCGAATCTTCTTGCGCGTAGTGGAACGCGGCAGCTTCACCGCCGCGTCCGTGGAACTCGACATGCCGCTCAGTCGCGTGAGCCGCAAGGTCAAGCACCTCGAGGACGATCTCGGCGTGCAACTGCTGTACCGGACCACACGCCGCGTGTCGGTCACCGAAGCCGGGCGCGATTACTACGATCGCTGCCTGCGCGCCGAGGACATCCTGCTCGACGCGGACCGCCAGGTCCGCACGCTTCGCACCGACCCCGAAGGCACGCTGCGCGTGCTGGTGCCCTATGCGATCGGCCTGTTCCAGCTCGAACCGGCGCTCGCCGAATTCCGCCGGCGCTACCCGCTGGTGCAGTTGGTGCTGATCTACGACAACAGTCCGCTCGACCTCGTCGAGCACGGCTTCGACGTCGCGCTGCGCGCGGGTCTGCTGAACGATTCGGGCTACGTCGCGCGCTCGCTCGGCTGGTCGCATGCGAAGCTCGCCGCGAGCCCGGCCTACCTGGATCGCACCGGCCGGCCGCGCACGCCGGACGATCTCGCGCAACACGACATCCTGTTCGTCGGCCGCGATGCGCCGGGCCTGACGCTGCGGCTCAGCAACACCGACGGCGAGCGGGCCGACGTCCCGGTGCAGCCCGTGCTGATCTCGAACGAATCGGTCACGGTATTGCGCCAGGCCACGAGCGGCGGCGGCATTGCGCTGATCTCCACGCATTTCACCGCGCGACGGCTCGCGAGGAACGAGCTCGAGATCGTGCTGCCCGACTGGCACCGTACGAACGACGTCGAGCTTCACGCGCTCTATCCGCGCCGCGCGACGCTCGACAGCAAGGTGCGGGCATTCGTCGAGTTCCTCACCGAACTGTTCGCCACCTGGCGAACCGCGCCGTAACCGCCTCGCACGGCCGGCAATCGATGCACGTCGACTACATTATTGCAGCGCAGGAAAGGAATTAATGAGCGCGCAAGCGTTGATCGTCGTTCGCCGCATGGTTAGCCTGTGGCGATGAAAAACGACCACACACGCCACGGCAGCCATGTGAGTGCTGCCCGCCGACGCGTCACGCGCGTCGCGCCCTCCTGAGCGGCGATAGCCGCCCCGCGAAGCCCGCCCGGCTTCGCCATTCCGATTCACCGATCGAACCGCACACCGCACGCGACCGCGCCGCTTGTCGGGCTGCCGTGCGGCGTGCGTGCGCCCGTTCGTTTCGCGCTTCGTCCCCGCATTGCACGTCACATGCATGCGCGGCGTACGGCGCGCGCCGTACGGCCTTCGTCCATCACGCAGGAACGCCATGTCCTCTCCCTCGTCTTCAGGCCCGCTGTCGGGCGGCCGGCTCGTCATCGGCACGATCGCGGTATCGCTGGCGATGTTCATGAACGTGCTCGATTCGTCGATCGCGAACGTCGCGATCCCGACGATCTCGGGCGACCTCGGCGTGTCGGTCGACGAAGGCACATGGGTGATCACGATCTTCGCGGCGGCGAACGCGGTGTCGATTCCGCTCACCGGCTGGCTCACGCAGCGCTTCGGCCAGGTACGCCTGTTCGTCACGTCGATCCTGCTGTTCGTGTTCGCGTCGTGGCTGTGCGGGATCGCGCCGAACCTGCCGACGCTGCTCGCCGCGCGAATCCTGCAAGGCGCGGTGGCGGGGCCGCTCGCGCCGCTGTCGCAGGCGCTGCTGCTCGGCGCGTGGCCGCGGCAGAAGTCGTCGACGGCGCTCGCGCTGTGGTCGATGACGGCGCTCGTCGGGCCGATCGCGGGGCCGTCGCTCGGCGGCTGGATCACGTACGACTACAACTGGTCGTGGATCTTCTACATCAACATTCCGGTCGGCTTCTTCGCGGCGGCCGTCACGTGGTTCGTGTTCCGCGATCGCGAATCGGCCACGCGCCGCCTGCCGATCGATACGGTCGGCCTGCTGCTGCTCGTACTGTGGGTCGCATCGCTGCAGATCATGCTCGACAAGGGCAAGGATCTCGACTGGTTCAATTCGCCCGTCGTCGTCGCGCTGGGCATCGTCGCGCTGATCGGCTTCGCGTTCTTCCTCGTGTGGGAGCTGAACGAAGCCAATCCGATCGTCGACCTGCGCCTCTTCACGCAGCGCAATTTCGCGGGCGGCACGATCGCGATCTCCGTCGCGTACGGGATGTTCTTCGGCACGCTCGTGCTGCTGCCGCAATGGATGCAGGGCTATCTCGGCTACCGCGCGGTCGATTCGGGGCTCGCCACCGCGCCGCTCGGGGTGTTCGCGATCCTGCTCACGCCGGTCATGGGGCGCCTGCTGCCGCGCACCGATCCGCGCTATATCGCGACGCTCGCATTCGTCGGCTTCGCGGTCGTGTTCATGATGCGCACCACGTTCTACACCGACGTGTCCCACTGGGACCTCGTGCTGCCGACGCTGCTGCAAGGCATTCCGATGGCGATGTTCTTCGTGCCGCTGACGTCGATCATCCTGTCCGGGCTCCCGCCGGAGAAGATTCCGGCCGCGGCCGGCCTGTCGAATTTCGGCCGCACGTTCTGCGGCGCGGTGGGGACGTCGCTGATCAGCAACGCGTGGAACGACCGCACGATCCTGCACCACGTGCGGCTCACCGAACAGGCGAGCGTCACCAATCCGGTTTTCACGCAGCAACTCGACACGACCCGTTCGCTGCTGCACCTGAGCCCCGATTCGGCGCTCGCGTTCTTCAATGCATCGGTCGATTCGCAGGCGGCCGTGATGGGCCTGAACGACATCTTCTATGTGTCGGCGATCATCTTCATCGCGATCATCCCGCTCATCTGGATCACGAAGCCGTCGCGCTCGGGCGGCGGCGATGCCGATGCGGCGGCGGCCGGCGCGCATTGACCCGCATGCGTTGCGGCGCCACTCCGTGCGCCGGCATCGCGACGACCGCGGGATCCGCCGGTAACGGCGAGCACCGAGCAAGCGCCCGTCCGGCAGCGGGCGCTCGTTGTGTATCGAATCGTTTCAACGCGCCAACGGCGTCAAATGCTGCGGGTATACTCCGTCGTCAGCCGCCTGCCGTCTCGTCGTCCGCCAAAAGCGGCCCGATTCCGGGCGGTTTCGTCGCGAAGCTTCGCGTTTCGCTACCCCGCGCCCCAGCCTCGATACGAGACACCCGACGACCGACCATGAAACGATTCCTGCTGCTCCTTCCCGCCGCCCTGCTCGCCGCCTGCGGTTCCGCGCCCTCGTCCGACTCGGCCGCCTCGGGTGCCGCGCCGATGATCTACGTGTCGTCGCAACGCCCGGCCTACGCGGTCGCGAACTGCCTCGACAGCCGCCTGTCGGGCACCGAACAATCGCAGCACAACGGCGTGACCGACATCGCCGTCGGTTCGAATTCGTACTTCGTCACGCTGACGCCGTCGGGCAACGGCTCGGTGATCAAGGTCGTGCGCGGCTCCGGCAGCGAGCCGGCCGAGGAAGCGATGCGCTTCGCGATCGCACGCTGCGCGATCTGACCACCTCCCGCGCCGGGCGCCCGCCCGGCCCGTCGCCACGCGCCAACCGGCGCGCCCGCCGAATATTTTCATCCGGGTGCCCGTCGATGAGAGAATCGCACCACGATTCCCTTTCGATGGAGCCCGCATGAAGCACCTGCTGTCCCGGCTGTTCGTCAGCGCCGCGCTCGTCGCGCTTGTTCCGGCGCTGCCGGCGCAGGCTGCCACGCCGCCCGGCATCTTCGTCGTCGCCACCCAACTCGGCGAATTCACGACCCTCGACCCGAGCGGGATCTACGAGCTGGTGCCGTCCGAATACGTCGCGAACACCTACGAGCGGCTGGTGCGCGTCGACCTGAAGGACCCGACGCGCTTCGACGGACAGATCGCGCAATCGTGGACGGTCGGCGCCGACGGCGTGACCTACACGTTCAAGCTGCGCCCGGGCCTCACGTTCCATTCCGGCAACCCGGTGACCGCCGACGACGTCGCGTGGTCGCTGCAGCGCACCATCCTGCTCGACAAGGGGCCGGCCGGCGTGCTCGCCGATCTCGGCCTCACGAAGGCGAACGTGACGCAAAAGGTGCGCGTGGTCGATCCGCAAACCGTCGTGCTCGAAACCGACCGCAAATACGCGCCGAGCTTCGTGCTCAACGTGCTGAGCGCATGCCCGGCCTCGGTCTTCGATAAAAAGCTGCTGCTGTCGCACCAGCAAGGCAACGATTTCGGCAGCGGCTGGCTGCGCACCAACGACGCGGGCTCGGGCCCGTACCAGCTCGTCAAGTGGACGCCGAACGAAACCATCGTGCTGCAGCGCTTCGACAAATACCGCACGCCATACCCGATGAAGCGCGTGGTGCTGCGCCACGTGCCCGAAGCGTCCGCGCAACGGCTGTTGCTGGAGAACGGCGACGCCGACGCCGCGCGCAACCTGAGCCCCGACAGCCTCGCCGCGCTGTCGAAGGCCGGCAAGATCAAGGTCGCGTCGTGGCCGGTGTCGGCCCTGCTGTACCTGAGCCTGAACACGAAGAACCCGAATCTCGCGAAGCCGGAGGTGCAGCAGGCGATGAAGTGGCTCGTCGATTACGACGGCATCCAGCGCAACGTCGTCAGTACGACCTACAAGGTGCATCAGACCTTCCTGCCCGAAGGCTTCCTCGGCGCGTCGAACGCGCGGCCGTACAAGCAGGACGTCGCGAAGGCGAAGGCGCTGCTCGCGAAGGCCGGCCTGCCGAACGGTTTCGACGTGACGATGGACATGCCGAACGACTATCCGTACCTCGAGATCGCGCAGGCGCTGCAGGCGAACTTCGCGCAGGGCGGCATCCGCGTGAAGCTGATCCCGGGCGACGCGAAGCAGGCGATCGGCAAGTACCGCGCGCGCCAGCACGACATCTTCATCGGCGAATGGTCGCCCGACTACATGGACCCGAACAGCAACGCGCGCGGTTTCGCGTGGAATCCGGACAACTCGGACCAGTCGCCGACCAAGATGCTCGCGTGGCGCAACAGCTGGAACATTCCGCAACTGACGAAGGACACCGAGGCCGCGCTCGTCGAGCCGTCGCCCGCGAAACGCGCGCAGCGTTACGAAGCGCTGCAGAAGGCCGTGCTCGCGAACTCGCCGTTCATCATCATGTTCGAGAAGGTCGTGCAGGTCGCCACGCGCCCCGGCGCGACCGGACCGGAAATCGGGCCGATCAACGACCTCGTGTCGTACCGGACGCTCGCGAAGTAATCGCCGCCGCCCGCGCGCGGCCACGCCGCCGCGCGGGCCAGCGCCGCGGGCCGCCGAGCCGGCGCGGGGCCTGCGCCGGGCCGTGCGGCGGCGATCTACAATGGCCGGCATCGCGCGGACACCGCGCCGGGCACACGTAACGGGACACCAACATGCATTCGAGCGAGCACGCAGTCTGCGTGGCGATCAACGACAACAACCGCGCGTGGTACGAAATGCTCGTGCCGTTCCTGCTGTCGCTGCGGCACGCCGGCTACGATGGGCGGATCGCGGTGATCGGCTACGGGCTGTCCGAGCGCAAACGGCAGATTCTCGCGAGCCAGTCGGTCGACGTGATCGACGCGTCGAGCGCCTACGCGCTGCCGGTCGGCCGCTTCATCGAGGCCGCCGGGTATTGCGCGCGCCATCCGCAGATCCGCAAGCTCGCGCTGTACGACGCGGACATCTGGTTCTGCGCGCCGCAGTTCGACCTGTTCTCGCAGATCGGCGACGACCGGCTCCACGTGTGCCCCGACCCGCTGTTCTGCACGTTCGTCGTCACGCCGCTGATCGGCGAGCGGCGCGACCATCACTGGCGCCTCGTCGTCGACGAAGTCAACGCGCGCCACGGCGGTGCGCTGCAAGCCGGGCTCGTCGCCGGAACCGCCGACGCATGGGCGCGTTATGCCGACCACCTGCGCGACTGCATCGCCCGCATCGGCACCGATTTCCAGGAATGCTTCGGCATCGACACGACGTTCCTGCACCTGTGGAGCGCGCAAGGCGAAACGGCGCTGCTCGACCCGGTCCAGAACTTCGTCAGCAAGTACGGCATTCACGAATCGTTCGACGCGGGCACCGGCACGACGACGCTCAGGTATCACGGCGAGCCGATCCGTGCGCTGCACATGACCGGCGACATCCGCTTCCTCGACCGGTGGCGCTACTACGCGAACCACACCGACGCCTCGCTGCGCGACGGCCAGCCGTTCGCGCTGTCGGACGGCACGCCGGCGCCGTCCGATGCGGTCGCCGCCCGCATCGCGGCGGCGGATTACGTGCGTTCGGCCGGGCTGACCGTTGCGTCCGCCGCGATCGAGACAAGCGCGGGCGCGTACCTGCAGGCGATCGACGAACCGGGCGGCACGATGCTCGTCGGCAGCGGCAACCACGAAGTCGTGTTCACCGCGACCCGCGACATCGCACGGCTGAACGTCTACGTCACGCATCCGTCCGGTTCGCCGTCGCCGCTGCTGTGCGAGGTGCGGGTCGACGGCCACGCGCAGCGCAAGGGCACCGAACTGATGGCGCATTTCTGGTACCAGGTGGCGGCCGGCGCCGTCATCACGCTGCGTGCGACGAGCCTCGGCGGCCAGCAGTGCAACGCGATCTGGCGGCTGCGTGAAGCGCCGGACATGCAGCAGTAAGCGCCGGCCCGCACCGGCTCAATTGAAGGCCGCCCATACCAGGTACGCATTCAGCCCGACGATCACGACCGTCGCCGCGCCGGCGACGATCCGCAGCGGCATCCGCAGCGCGTAAGCGCCCATCACGTCTTCGCGCGCCGACAGTATCAGCAGCGCGATCATCGGCATCGGCAGCACGAAACTCAGCACGACCTGGCTCGCCACCATCGCCCGCGTGACGTCGCAGCCGAGCGCGACCACCACGAACGCGGGCGCGATCGTCACCGCGCGCCGCACCCAGAGCGACATGCGGCGGTGGATGAAGCCCTGCATCACGACCTGCCCGGCCATCGTGCCGACCACCGAGCTCGACACGCCCGACGTCAGCAGCGCGACGAGAAACAGCGCGCCGGCCGCCGGCCCGAGCACCGGGATCAGCGTGTGATAGGCGTCGCCGATGTCGGTCATGCCCGGCGCAGTCGCGTGAAACGCCGACGATGCCATCATCACCATCGCGAGATTCACGAACCCGGCGAGCCCCAGCGCGACCACCACTTCGCGATTCGAGAACCGCACGAGCCGCCGCCGCTCTCCGTCGTCGCGCGGGGCGGTGCGATCCTGCGTGAGACCCGAATGCAGATACAGCGTGTGCGGCATGATCGTCGCGCCGATGATCCCGACCGCGATCGTCAGCGCCGCGTGATCCGGAATCTGCGGGACCACCAGATGAAACGCGGCCGCGTGCCAGTCCTGCGGCGCGATCAGCAGTTCGCCGAGATAGCACGCACCGATCACGCCGACCAGCGCCGCGATCGCCGCTTCCAGCGGCCGGAAGCCTCGCTTTTCGAGCGCGAGGATCGCGCAGGTCGCGAACGCGGTCGCGATCATCCCCGCGAACAGCGACGAATGGCACAACAACCCGAACGCGAGCGCGCCGCCGAGAAATTCGGCGAGATCGGTCGCCATCGCGGCGATCTCGGAAGCCATCCACATGCCCCACACGACCGGCACGGGGAAACGGTCGCGGCACAGTTCGGCGAGATTGCGGCCGGTCACGATGCCGAGCTTCGCCGACATCGCCTGGAACAGCATCGCGATCGCGTTCGCGGCCAGCACGACCCACAGCAGCCGGTAACCGTACGCGGCGCCGGCCTGGATGTTGGTCGCGAAGTTGCCGGGGTCCATGTAGCCGATCGACGCGATCACGGCCGGGCCGACGAACGGCAGCAGCGCGGCGACGCCGGTGCGGCGCCCTTCCAGCGCGGCGCGCGCCGCGCCGTCGGTGTGCTCGGTGGACAGGCCCGGCAGCGCAAGGCCGCCGGCAGGTTTGCTCGGGACGGGAAGCATGGTGGAGTTTCCGTTCGAATGACGCAGACTGATTCGGGAGCGGGCACCGTGGCCGGCATGCCGCCTGCCGGCCGCGGCGCTGTGCGAAGACCGCGTTACAGCGGCACGACGTCGGGACGATTGCGCGGAAACTGCGCGATCACGTCCGGCGCGACGTTCAGGTGCGCTTCGACGAGCTTCGGCGGCGTATGCGCGAGCCAGTCGGACAACGACACCTCCGCATAGCGGTCGGTCTTGAAGATCTCGAGGAACACGAGGTCGGTCTGGCCGGTGTTCTGCACGTAGTGCCCGAGGCTCTTCTTCACATAGCCGACGTCGCCCGCGCGGAAATCGGCCGTCTGCGCCTTCGGCCCCGTGTCGAACACCGTCATCCGCGCCTCGCCCTGCAGGTAGTACTGCCATTCGTCGGCGTTCGGGTGCCAGTGCAGTTCGCGCATGCCGCCGGGATGCACGGTGACGAGTGCCGCCGCGACGGTCGTCGACACGTTGAAGTTGGTGCTGTCCGCGATCCGCACCTCGCCGCCGCGCGTCTTTTTGACCGGCTTCATGTCGCCGAGCGAAAAGATGAACGGATGCGGCGGCGCACCGGCCGATGCGGCGGATGCGCGCTGCGCGTCCGCGAGCGGGCCCGGTTCGTCGCCCTGGAAGATCCACAGGTTGTCGAGCGGCACGTTCCTGAACGCGTCGGCCGGCACGCCGAAGTTGAGCGCGAGCACGTCGGGCGGCGTATGCGCGATCCAGTCGGTCAGCAACAGCGTGTTGAATTCCGAGGCGCGGCCGTTATCGAACGCGAGCAGGAATTCGGCGCCGTCGCTGCCGAGGCCCTGCAGCGAATGCGGCAGGCCGGGCGGGAAATACCAGAGATCGCCGGTCTTGACGTCCTGCACCGACGGCCGCCCGAGTTCGTCGAGCACCGTGATCCGGCAACGGCCGTCGAGCATGATGGCCCACTCGGCCTGCTGGTGCCAGTGCATCTCGCGAATGCCGCCGCGCGTCAGCCGCATGTTGACGCCGGAAATGGTTTCGGAAATCGCAAAATCGTCCTGCGTCACTTCGCGCGCCCATCCGCCATTTTGAATGCGTTTATGAGCATTATTGAAAGACGCCCAGAATAACGGCATCCCGTTGATATCAGTGGCCGGCGGATCCTGAAAAGACGGGAATTGATTGGCAATGGCCGGATTTTTTGGCCCCGGGTCGGTCAGGCTCTGGCGGTTGCGGGCATTTACCGCGCCTTCCGGCGGACTGTCCGGATTACCGAACGAGGCGGCCTTGGCCGATACCGCGATGCCCGCGGCGGCGATGGCGCCGGCCGTACCGGCCAGCATCTTGCGTCGAGAAAGATTCGTCATGATTTCCTCTTCATCCCTGCAATCGAGAGAATTTCCATTACGGAACACTTGCTGTTTCTTCGAATTACCGAAAATCAAACATCCCGTGACGCAAGTTAAATCCAGATTCATCTAAAAATTAAATGAATTATTAAGATGAATTAATGATTTAATCTGATCGGCTTTAATTTTGTAATTATTGCGATGCAGCAGGGGATGAATGGCGAGGAAAAGAAATCGATATGCGCACCGCGCAATGGCAGCCCACTGCCATCGATTCAGGTGGCCTGGCGCGCCACCCGGAACGGAAAAATACGGATGCGCCGGCTTTCACCTGCCCGGCCGGGACCGGGCCCGGGCCCGCGTCACTCCCGCGGCATGTCGGCGAGTCGCTGCGCGGCGAAGCGCAATCCGCCGAGAATGCGTTCGGCGATCCTTGCCGGAAACCCGGCCGGCAGCGCCGCGCCGACCGATTCGATCACATGTGGCGTCATTGCAATGAGTCGTTCGACGATCGGTGTCGCGATATCGCCAAGCAAGCAATGCTCCGCCATCGCAGTGAAGTGCCGGCGCGTGATGTCGCGCATCGCATAGTGCTTGCGCTTGCCGTGCACGGCCATCGCGAGCTTCGCCTTGTGCCACGACCACTGGTTCGCGCCATCTCCTTCGACCGGCCAGATCGACATCACGTCGTAGAGCGGCGTCAGACGGAAGCGGCCGCCCGGCAGCAGGCGCAGGCTGAAGTTCTTCGCATGCCCGTCCGGTGCGGCAAGCATCCAGAACACCACCAATGCGGTGAACAGCGTGTCGAGGTCGGCCTGCGCCGTTTCCGACCGGCGCAGGATGCCGGCCAGATCGGGCACGCCGGGGCCGCCCTGCGATTCGTATTTCAGATGCGGCGGCACGCCGAGCGCTTGGCAGAAATCCTCTTGCGGCAAGCGCAACAGCCGGCCGCCGTCACGATGCAGCGCGCGATCGAAGCGCGCGACCGACAGCACCTTGTGTTCGCCGAAACGCACGATGTCGGCATCCGCCGTCGGCAGGCCGAACGCGCGCAGGATCGCGAGGCACAGCCACTCGTTTTCGACGGAAGTCGTCAGATCCGCACGCTTGTTGCCGACCAGCCCGAGCGGCAACTTGAGGATATGCGTGGTCGGCGTCGCGCCATGCGGACGCATCCATCGCCCGTCGTGAAACAGCAGCGCGGTCTTTTCCTGCGCGCCGGCCAGCGACAGGCGGAAGTCGTCGTCGTCCTGCGCACCGCCCGCCGCCCCGCTCGCCTGATCGAGCACACGCGCCACGTCGTCGTCGGACAACGGCATACCGTCGATCCGGTCATGGCCGGCCGGGGTTTCATCCTCGCCGAGCAACTGCACCGCGCCGACGCAGTCCCGGCCGAGCGCGGCGAGCAGATCGAACGGCTCGGTCGTCGCCGTGCCGAACCGCGACGCAAGCCGGCGCCGAATGGCGTCGCTGTCGGGCAGCAGATTATCGAAGTAGTGATTGACGCGCTCGCCGCGCAACGGCGCATCACCGACGCCGAACGGCAGCGACAGCGACAGCGGGCGGCCTGCATCCGACTGTTTCCAGCCGGCGTCGTACAGCAGTTCCATGTCGCCGCGCGCGGGAATCCGCCAGATTCCGACCCGCACGCCATTGGCCCAGATCGATAGCGCGCGGCTGTGCGATTTGCGTCCCATCGATTACCACTCGACGTTGGCAGCGTCGCGCCCGTCCTTCGTGCGGATGCTGAGCTCGAGACCGTACAGCGCGGTCAGTTCGAGCAACTGCTTGAGCGACAGGCTTTCGGTGCGGAGCGTTTCCAGCGACGACAGGCGCGATTGGCCGACGCCGATGCGCGCCGCCGCTTCGGCTTGCGTCAGCCCCTTGGCCTGACGCGCGGACGACAGGATTTCGCCCAGTTGAGCAGGGGTATTGACGATGAGATTCACGGCTGGAGTCCTGTATGCGATCCATGCAGTATATCTCTGACAGGCATAAACGCAAATTATCTCTGATAGAGATAAACGTAAAATATTCCTGTCAGAAATATTTCCACCCGCCAGTGCGTAGCTCCCCCAGTCGTTGCACGCACGCCCAGCCCGCTATCGCTCACCGCCACCCGATAGTTTTTATCCGCTGGCGTGAATGATTTTGGCTTTGTCAGATAGATGACATCAAATCACTAAATGACAACGATCTAACAGCTCGATGACCTGCGCCTTCGCCCATACCGTCGAATCCCGCTTTGCCGAGCTGACGCCGACCGCGAAGCGCATCGCGAGCTACATGCTCGCGAACCTCGATCGGCTCGGGCTCGAAACCGCCGACCAGATCGCGCAGCAGACCGGCACCAGCGGCATCTCGGTCGGGCGTTTCCTGCGCAGCGTCGGCTACCGTAATCTCGACGACCTGAAGCGCGAACTGCGCGGCGGCGGCGATCGCCCGTGGATGATCACCGACCGGCTCGACGAATACCGCCGCATCGCCGGCACGCCATCGGCCGAGCGCAACGGCGGCAACGGCAGCGCCGGCACGCTGGCGTCGTCACTCGAACGCGAGCTCGACGCGATCCGCCACGTGTACCGCCTGACCGAAGGCCCGGTGTTCGCGCAGGTCGCCGACCGGATCGCACGTGCCGATGCCGTATTCATCCTCGGCATCCAGTCGACCCGCGGCATCAGCAACGCATTCAGCAGCTACCTCGAATACCTGCGCCCGCGCGTGTTCTATTCCGACGGCCAGTCGGGCTCGTACGTCGATTCGCTAAACTCCGAATTCGAGCATCCGTACTGCATCGTCACCGATACGCGCGCGTATTCGCGCAGCGCGCGCCGCTATTGCCAGGCGGCCGCCGAACGCGGGCAGCCGTTCGCGCTGGTGACCGACCTGTCGTGCCCGTGGGCGCGCGAATGGCCGGCCGATCTGCTGCAGGTGAAGACCGACGTCGGCCAGTTCTGGGATTCGCTCGCGCCGCTCACCTGCCTGTTCAACCTGCTGATCACGGCCGTGGTCGATCGCCTCGGTCCCGCGATCGACCGGCGCGTCGCGCGCAACCGCGAACTGCAGCGCACGTTCGACCAGTTCGAATCCTGAGCGAGCCCACCCTGCCGATGAACGATCACCGCCTCGTCGAAATCACGCCCGCCACGCATCGCGTCGAGATCGATCTCGTCTACGCGACCGACCGCAACCTGACCGGCAAGCCGATCTACCGCAACGCGCACTGCCTGCTGCTCGAGCCCGCCGAAGCCGCATTGCGCCGCGCGGTGGAGGTCGCCGCGCAGGCCGGCTTCACGCTGCGCCTCTACGACGCCTACCGGCCGCCGCAGGCGCAGCAGGTGCTGTGGGATTTCCTGCCCGATCCGAACTTCGTCGCCGACCTCGGCCGCGGCTCGAATCACAGCCGCGGCACCGCGCTCGACCTGACGCTCGTCGGCGCGAACGGCGCGCCGCTCGACATGGGCACCGGCTTCGACGAGATGGTCGCCGCATCGGGCCACTTTCACGCGGGGCTGCCCGAACACGTGCAACGCAACCGCCTGCTGCTGCTCGGCGTGATGCATGCGGCCGGCTTCGCGCACATCGACAGCGAATGGTGGCACTACGAACTGCCCGGCTCGCGCGCGTTGCCGCAGATCGACAATGCGGCGAGCGGCCCGTGGCGCCTGATGTAACGACGATCCACGCCTCCTTTTTCATGCACGTCCACGTTCAACGACTCAAACGACAGATGGAGAAGCGCACATGACATTCCCGACCTCCCGGCTCGTCGCGGCGCTGGCCGCCGCGTCCGTATTCGCCGCCGTTCCGCTTGCCGCCGCGCATGCGGAAACGCCGAAGGACATGTTCGTGATGGCCACGCTGCTCGACGAATTCACGACGCTCGATCCGGGCGAGATCTACGAGCTGGTGCCGGAGGAATACGTCGCGAACACGTACGACCGGCTCGTGCGCGTCGACCTGCGCGATCCGTCGAAATTCAACGGCGACGTCGCGCAGTCATGGACCGTGAGCCCCGACGGCCTGACCTATACGTTCAAGCTGCGCACCGGCCTGAAGTTCCACTCGGGCAACCCGCTGACGGCCGACGACGTCGCGTGGTCGATCCAGCGCGCGGTGCTGCTCGACAAGGGGCCGGCCGCCGTGCTGACCGGCATCGGCCTCACGAAGGCGAACGTCGTCGCGAACGTGAAGAAGCTCGACGACGCGACGGTGTCGGTCACGACCGACCGCAAGTACGCGCCGACCTTCGTGCTGAACGTGCTCGGTTCGTGGCCCGCATCGGTGCTCGACAAGAAGTTGCTGCTGTCGCACCAACAGGGCAACGACTTCGGCAACGGCTGGCTGAAAACCAACGAAGCGGGCTCCGGCGCCTACAGGCTGGTCAAGTGGACGGCCGGCGACAGCGTCGTGCTGCAGCGCTTCGACGGCTACCGGCTGCCGCTCGCGATGAAGCGCATCGTGCTGCGCCACGTGCCCGAAGCCGCGAGCCAGCGCCTGCTGCTGGAGAACGGCGACGTCGACGCGGCACGCGACCTGAGCCCCGACGATCTGGCGTCGGTCGTGAAGTCGGGCAAGGCGAAGGTAGCGGCCTCGCCGCAGGCGACGCTGCTGTATCTCGGCCTGAACACGAAGAACCCGACGCTTGCGAAACCCGACGTGCAGGAAGCGCTGAAATGGCTCGTCGACTATGCGGGGATCCAGGGCAACGTCGTGAAGACGACCTACAAGGTGCACCAGACCTTCCTGCCCGAGGGCTTCCTCGGTGCGCTGAACACGAACCCGTACAAGCTCGACATCGCGAAGGCGAAGGCGCTGCTCGCGAAGGCCGGCGTGCCCGGCGGCTTTTCGGTGACGATGGACGTGCGCAACGACTATCCGTACACGGAGATCGCGCAGGCCGTGCAGGCGAACTTCGCGCAGGCCGGCATCAAGGTGCAGCTGATCCCCGGCGACAACAAGCAGACGCTCGCGAAATACCGCGCGCGCCAGCACGACATCTACATCGGCGAATGGTCGGCCGACTACATCGATCCGCACAGCAACGCGCAGGGTTTTGCGTGGAATCCGGACAACACCGACAAGTCGAGCTATAAAATGCTGGCCTGGCGCAACAGTTGGGACATCCCGCAACTGACGAAGGAAACCGACACCGCGCTCGCCGAACCGACCGCCGCGAAACGCGCGCAGCTGTATCAGGCGATGCAGAAGGAAGTGCTCGCACGCTCGCCGTTCGTGATCATGTTCGAGAAAGTCGCGCAGGTCGCGACGCGGCCCGGCGTGAGCGGGCTCGAAGTCGGGCCGATCAACGATCTGGTGTCGTACCGCAACCTGAAGAAGCAATAAGATTCGCCGCATGTCGACTCCCGCCTCCTCCCTCGAAGCACTGCGCACGCTGCCCGCGCGGCGCCCGGCCGTGCGCTGGGCGCTGCGCGTGCTGCGCTGGGCGCTCACGCTCGCCGTCACGTTCGCCGGGCTGCTCGCGCTGACGTTCGTGATCGGCCGCAAGGTGCCGATCGATCCCGTGCTCGCGATCCTCGGCGATCGCGCGTCGGCCGAGGCGTACGCGGCCGAGCGCATCGCGCTCGGGCTCGACAAGCCGCTCGTCACGCAATTCCTGATCTATGCGCGCGACGTGCTGCACGGCAATCTCGGCGTGTCGCTGCTGACCGCGAACCCGGTGCTCGACGACATCAAGCGCGTGTTCCCGGCCACGCTCGAACTGGCGACCATCGCGACGCTGATCGGCATCGCGATCGGCGTGCCGCTCGGCGTCGCGGCCGCCGTGAAGCACAACCGCCCGATCGATCACATCGCGCGCTTCGTCGGGCTGATCGGCAATTCGGTCCCGGTGTTCTGGCTCGGGCTGATGGGGCTGCTGCTGTTCTATGCGCGGCTGCACTGGGTCGGCGGCCCCGGCCGGCTCGATCCCGTCTACGACGGCATGGTCGACCCGCGCACCGGCAGCCTGCTGCTCGACGCGGCGCTCGCGGGCGAGTGGGACGTCTTCCGCAACGCGGTGTCGCACATCGCGCTGCCGGCCGCGATCCTCGGCTACTACTCGGTCGCGTATCTCAGCCGCATGACGCGCTCGTTCATGCTCGACCAGCTGAACCAGGAATACATCGTCACCGCGCGCGCGAAGGGACTGTCCGAGCGACGCGTGATCTGGCGGCATGCGTTCGGCAACATCGCGGTGCCGCTCCTGACCGTGATCGCGCTCACGTACAGCAACCTGCTGGAAGGCTCGGTGCTGACCGAGATCGTGTTCGCGTGGCCGGGGCTCGGCTCGTACCTGACCGGCGCGCTGCTGAACGCCGACATGAACGCGGTGCTCGGCGCGACGCTCGTGATCGGCGCGATGTTCATCACCGTCAACCTGCTGACCGACGCGCTGTACCGCGTGTTCGATCCGCGTGCGCGCTGAGGGCCGCTCCGACATGACCGCTTCCCCCCTGCTTCTTTCATCGTCCATGCCGAAGGTCGTCCAACCATGAGCGCCGAGCGTCTCTCCCTGCGCGCGTGGCTGCTGTCCGACGCGCCCGCGTCGCGCTCGCAGGCCGCATTCGGCCTCGCGTACCGGCGCTGGCGCCGGTTCGCCACGAATCCGCTCAACCTGTTCGGGCTCGCGATCCTGGTCGCGCTGATCGCGGTCGCGATCGTCGGCCCGCTGATCATGCCGCACGATCCGCTGCGCCAGGTGCTGTCCGACCGGCTGCTGCCGCCGGGCTCGCCGTCGCACTGGTTCGGCACCGACCAGCTCGGCCGCGACATCCTCTCGCGGCTGATCGCCGGGTCGCGCCTGACGCTCGGCATCGCGCTGCTGGTCGTCGTGATCGTCGTGCCGATCGGCCTGCTGATCGGCACCACGGCCGGCTATTGCGGCGGCTTCGTCGACAGCATGCTGATGCGCATCACCGACATCGCGCTCGCATTCCCGAAGATCGTGCTCGCGCTCGCGTTCGCGGCCGCGCTCGGCCCCGGCGTGATCAACGCGGTCGTCGCGATCTCGATCACCGCGTGGCCCGCGTATGCGCGGCTCGCGCGCGCCGAAACGATCCGCATCGCGCAGGCCGACTACATCCACGCGGCGCGGCTGCAAGGCGCGTCGGGCCCGCGCATCCTGCTGCGCTACATCATGCCGCTGTGCATGTCGTCGGTGATCGTGCGCGCGACGCTCGACATGGCCGGCATCATCCTGACCGTCGCGGGCCTCGGCTTTCTCGGCCTCGGCGCGCAGCCGCCGAGCCCCGAGTGGGGCTTCATGGTCGCATCGGGCCGCAACGTGCTGCTCGACGCGTGGTGGGTCGCGACGCTGCCCGGCATCGCGATCCTGCTCGTGAGCCTCGCGTTCAACCTGCTCGGCGACGGGCTGCGCGACGTCTTCGATCCCCGCCATGGAGCGTGACATGCCGATGCATTCCACCGCCGCGCCGGCACGGCTCTGCGAGATCGACGGGCTGAAGATCGGTTTCCGCGGGCACGACGGCAGCGTCACCGACGCCGTGCGCGACCTGTCGCTGACGCTCGCGCCGGGCGAGCGGCTCGGCATCGTCGGCGAATCGGGCTCCGGCAAGTCGCTGACCGGCCGCGCGCTGCTCGGCCTGCTGCCCGACGCCGCGCGCTGGTCGGCGCGCACGATGCGCTTCGCGGGCCACGACCTGCTCGCGATGTCGCCGCGCGAGCGCCGGCGGCTGTGCGGCAGCCAGATGGGCATGATCCTGCAGGACCCGAAATATTCGCTGAACCCGGTGATGACGGTCGCGAAGCAGATGGGCGAGGCGTTCCGGCTGCACGAGCCGGGCCTGCGCGGCCGTGCGCTGCGCGAGCGGATCGTCGACGCGCTCGCGGCCGTGCAGATCCGCGACCCGGCGCGCGTCGCCGATGCGTATCCGCACGAGTTGTCGGGCGGCATGGGCCAGCGCGTGATGATCGCGATGATGGTGTCGACCGGCCCGCGCCTCTTGATCGCCGACGAGCCGACCTCCGCGCTCGACGTCGCGGTGTCGATGCAGGTGCTCGCGGTGCTCGACGCGATGATCGCGCGGCACGGCACGGGCCTGATGTTCATCAGCCACGACCTGCCGCTCGTGATGTCGTTCTGCGACCGCGTCGCGGTGATGTATGCGGGCCGCGTGGTCGAGACCTGCGCCGCGCGCGACCTGCGCGACGCCACGCATCCCTACACGCGCGGGCTGCTCGCGGCGAACCCGCCGCTCGCGGACCCGCCCGACGAACTGCCGGTGCTACGGCGTGACCCGGCATGGCTCGAGCCCGCGCCGCCGGCCGCCGCGAGAACCGATCGACAGGAGGCCGCACGATGATCGACGTCGATCATGCATCGATCCGTTTCCCGACCCGCACGGGTCACGTCGACGCCGTGCGCGACGCGAGCTTCGCGGTGCGCGACGGCGAAGTGTTCGGGCTGGTCGGCGAATCGGGCTCCGGCAAGTCGACGCTGCTGCGGGCGCTGACGGGCCTCGTGCCGCTCGCGTCCGGCAGCCTGTCGATCGACGGCCGCCCGGTGGGCGGCACGCCCGATCGCGCGTTCCGCCGCCACGTGCAGATGGTGTTCCAGGATCCGTATGCATCGCTGCATCCGCGCTTCACCGTCGACCAGACGCTGCGCGAGCCGCTGTCGATCCATGCGATCGGCGACGCCGATGCGCGGATCGCCCGCGCGCTGTCCGAAGTCGGCCTCGGCCCGGCGTTCCGCTTCCGCTATCCGCACCAGTTGTCCGGCGGCCAGCGGCAGCGCGTCGCGATCGCCCGCGCGCTGATCGTCGAGCCGCGCGTGCTGCTGCTCGACGAGCCGACGTCCGCGCTCGACGTGTCGGTGCAGGCCGAGATCCTGAACCTGTTGCGCCGCCTGCATCGCGAACGCAACCTGACGATGATCCTCGTCAGCCACAACCTCGCGGTGATCGGCTTCCTGTGCCAGCGCGTCGCGGTGATGCAGCACGGCGAGATCGTCGAGCAGCTGCGGATCGAGGACGTGCGCGCCGGACAAGTCGCTCGCGACTACACGCGCACGCTGCTGAATGCGACCGAAGGCTACCGCCGTCTCGACCCGGTGGTCGACGCGCCTGCCTCGTGACATCCGCCGGACGCGAACGCATGCGATACTGCGCACGCCACGCGCCGGCTTGCCGCCGCATGGAACCCTTGCGTACCGCACGGGTCAACTTCCTTTCGTCAACAGCTCAATCGCAATAGGGAGGCGTTCATGCTGCAATTCATCGAAACCCTGGTCGTCGGGCTCATCGTCGGCCTCCTCGCCCGCGCGTTCAAGCCGGGCGACGACAAGATGGGCATCCTGATGACCATCGTGCTCGGCGTCGTCGGCTCACTGGTGGCCGGCTATGTCGGCCGCGCCGCCGGCTGGTATGCGCCGGGCCAGGGCGCCGGCTGGATCGCGTCGATCATCGGTGCGATCGTGCTGCTCGTCGTCGTGGGTGCGATCCGCAAGCGCACGAGTTGAACACCGCGCGTCCCGCACCAGCGCAAAACGGCCGCTCGATCATGAACTGACCCCACGAAGTTGGACGGTTAAAATCTAAGCGGCCAAGGGCTGAGTCCTGTATTGCACGGGACTCAGCCCATTTAATTTCAGCTTGATGCGTTCGTGGTTGTAGTAGTGAATGTAGCG